>DATMTU010000192.1:0-1966 GCA_035564035.1 Dongiaceae bacterium | reverse complement strand
AATCTCTCAAAGTTGTATGAGGTGTCTTCTGCACACTATGCTGCTGTGAATGCCAAGGTTGCCAATATTGTCGGCCTAGGGTATAAGTTGGTAGAGAACAGTAAGAGCAAGAGAAACCTTGAACAGATAGCGAGCGACGCTGAACGATTGAAGGGCGTGCGCCGCAAACTCTCACAACTTCGAGACGACATAACAGACAAACTCGAAGATATGAATGAGGAGGATACATTCACAGAGACTCTAATCAAGGTATGGAGAGACTACGAGGTCACTGGTAACGGCTACATAGAGATTGGTCGAAACAAGGATGGTACCATAGGCTTCATCGGACATATTCCGTCGAAGACCATGAGAATTAGACGCGAGCGTGACGGTTTCGTGCAGATTGCTGGCTTCAATGTTCAATATTTCGCAAACTTCGCTGCACATGTAGACCCCGAGACTGGCGAGCCCAGGAGCGTCTCAAACCCAATTGGTGGAGGAGACCCGAACGAGGTAATTCATATCAAGAAGTATTCTCCGACATCCACATTCTATGGTATTCCAGACATTGTTGCCGCACAACAGGCGGTAGCAGGTAATGAATACGCAGCACGATTCAACCTTGACTACTTCGAGAACAAGGCTGTTCCTCGCTATGCCATAATTTTGAAGGGAGCCAAGTTGGGCTCGGCAGCAGAGGCAAGGTTATTGTCATTCTTCGATACCGACCTCAAGGGCACCAACCACAGAAGTGTATATATCCCTCTACCCGGAGATACGGCCGATAATAAGGTAGAATTGAAGTTGGAAGCAATCGAGGCCGGTATTCAGGATGCTTCATTCGCAAATTACCGTCGTGCCAACTTGTCAGACATCCTTATGGCACACCGAGTACCAGTTACGAAGATTAGCGTTGCAGAGGGAGCAAGCCTGGCTGTTGCGAAGGATGCAGACAAGACATTCAAGGAGCAGGTTTGTGGGCCAGAACAATCTGTATTCGAAAACAAGTTGAATCGCATAATCAAGGAATTGACAGACAAGTTGGATATCTCCTTGAACGAGATGACGTTGACAGATGAGAATACTCAGTCTCAGATTGATGAGCGTCGTCGCAAGACAGGAGTTGAAACAGCAAATGAGCAGCGTATTCGTCGTGGAGATGCTGCAATCGAGGGTGGAGACGAGTTGTTCGACATGAATGCAGCCTTGAAGTTGGGACAAGAGGCTAATGACTTGACGAGTCAACAAATGAAGCAGGCTAAGCAGATTGCTGATGCTGACAGGCAAGCACAGGTTAAGCAGAGTCAACAACAGGCAGCACAGCCACCAACAAGCCCGACAGCACCAAGTCCGGTAACGAATAGGAATAGGGATGCGCAGAGAAGCGCAGGAGCAACAGACTCAGTGGGTAATGCCAGAAGCCCCAAAGGGGAAGGACGCTCTACTCCCTAGTAGGGTATGACACTGACAGAAGGAACAGAGAAACTAGCGCAGGCGCTACTCCTGCCGATTAACCCGGCAGCCGTAATCATCCTTGGCATTTATACGGTAGTCTGGGGAATCTGGGTCTCTAATCCTCTGTGGGAGGTATTCTCACATGCTCCACTTTACATGAAAATGGCTGCATTCATGCCAGAATGGGCATGGGGAGTGCTGGCCATTATAATGGGCGGCATCACTATATACGGGGCGGTACGTAGATATTATGCAGCACTGGTAAGGGGAGCAGCATCATCTGGCTTCTTCTGGCTCATAGTTGCCATCTTCTACTTCGTCGGTGATGCGGCGAATACGGGCGGTATAACGGCATTGGTCTTCGCAGTATATGCCTTCTTCATCTACCTCAACATTAGGGTGAACTTCAAGAATGACAAGACGTCACCATTCTTGTTGGACCCTCCGAGGTTCAGGAATCCGGGGAAGTAAATCTATAAATTTGCATGATAATGTCAGAGCAAGTAGTATATAAATTATGAGGATTCAG
>DATMTU010000191.1:0-1737 GCA_035564035.1 Dongiaceae bacterium | reverse complement strand
CCTTGTTGACCCATGGCATGGCAACAGGTGCTCCACTTTCATTGATGATTACGGTGCAAGGGTTGATGGACACGAATTTCTCTACCATTTCATCCTGACCTTTAGGAAGTTTAATGTCAGTTCGGTCCTTACCCTCACTCTCCTCAGCATGGGAATCCCCAGTGAAAATCAATACCGCATCGGCAGTTTTAGCTAAATTAGCAATAATCTGATCCGAAGGATTGCTGGCGTTGGGTTCCATGCTTATATATTCAATTTTGACCCCATCACCCAAACGTCTACGTAATCCGTCCAATGCAGTTATTTCATAAGGTGGTTTACCTTCACCGCTGCCACCGCCATTACATACTTTAAGGTTGGCATTACGACCAATGCACAGCACCGTCTTTAAAGATGCCGGATTCAGGGGAAGTATGTTGTTTTCATTTTTAAGCAGAACAATGGCCTCTTCAGCAATGCTAAGTGCAACTGCACGATGAGCAGGCGTATTAAGCACTCCTTTAATCCGGCTAGCGGTATCGGGCCCTATCTTTTTAATTTTTGCCATTAACCAAAGCATACGTCTAGCTTTCTCATCTACAACAGACTTAGCAAGTTCACCATTTTCTACGGCCTTCTCTAATTTTGCAAATTGGTAGTCACTACCGATTTTCATTTCGAGGTCGCAACCGGCGAGCGCAGCACGTTTCATATCGTGAACGGCCCCCCAATCACTTACTACCACTCCTTTAAAGCCCCATTCGTTACGCAGAATGCTTTTCAGCAAATAAGGGTTTTCGCAACACCACTGGCCCCGCAGTTTATTATAGGCACCCATAATCCCCCAGGATTCCCCTTCTTTGATAGCTGTCTCAAAACCCGGCAAATAGATTTCCCGCAGGGTACGCTCGTCCATTGTCACATTCACGTCGTATCTGTCAAGTTCCTGGTTATTGGCGACAAAATGCTTAACGCAAGCCGCTACGTCCTGACTTTGTATACCGCGAATAACAGGAGCAGCCATATGGCCGGCCAAAAATGGATCCTCACCCATAAATTCAAAAGTGCGTCCATCAAGGGGGGTGCGCATGATATTTATGGCAGGGCCCAAACTCATATCTTTACCACGTGCCCGTAGTTCGTTGCCAAGCGTCTCACCAAAAAATAAACCCATTTCGGGATTCCAAGTAGCAGCCACTGCCGATAGTGGAGGCAGTGCAATGGCGATATCATTGGTTTTCCCCTCATACAAATAGGTGCAATTATCCGCCAATTCAGGGCGTACAGCACATGGACCATCCGCGGGAAGAAATGGAGGAATTCCTACTCGAGCAACACCTGCTACACTATAAATGTGGTCCCCATGAATTATCTTAACTTTTTCAGCCAATGTCATCTTTTTAAGGATACTATTGGCAAACTGTTCAGCAGCATCCCCGCTCACTAATGGAGCGATACGAACGGTGTTCTGAGCATGCACAATTCCGCCCGCAAGGAGATTCAATAGGAAAACATACATTAATCTTTTTTTTCGCATCGCTTCAATTTTCTATTTGCATCAAAAGGCCTTGTACCATCTTCATCAATCAAATGGGAGGCTCTATCCATCATATCTTCCCGATATTTTTCAAAACAGCTTTGATAGACATTGTGCAACCTAAGTCAGAATGTTTTTTTGAGACTATCCAAATATCGGTTACTACAGAAGCCTTCCCGCCTGGGACCAGATTCAATGCAGGTGGTGGTATTGGTATGGGA
>DATMTU010000190.1:0-40514 GCA_035564035.1 Dongiaceae bacterium | reverse complement strand
CAAAGCAACCGTAAAACTCAAGCCACACCTCTGGGTCGGCCTTATCTACCGCTTCGACTTCATGCGCAAGAGTTTTCATAAGTTCAAAGAATTCGGTCTGCTTTTGAGATTCATCAAAGATTCAAAAATGCACAAAAAAATGCCGCCACCCGTGAGGGCGACGGCCAAGGGAGATTCAGGGGGATTTCTTGTCGGTGGAGCGGCGGCGCTTGCTGGTGCGCACGTAATTCCAATCGACGGTGTCGTTCAGTTCCTCGCAAATAACGGAACCGCAGGTCAGCTTTTCTATTTCAGGGCAAAAAGGTGGCGGCACTTGGCCGCGTTTGCGCCATTGATAAATAACCCCCTTGGAAACCCCGAGGGAATCGCCGAGAGCAGTCAAGCCGCCCTGCTGTTTAATCGCTTTGAGTAGACCATCCATGGACCAAGTATATTTTGAGTGTACTGAGAAGTCAACCTTAAATGTACCTGCTGAGAAAGTTTTTCTTTACTCTCCCGGCATGTCTATCGGGAAGCGATTAAAAGAGTTACGGGTGGGGGCGCAGCTTACGCAGGATGCGCTTGGGGAATTGTTTCGCTCGCCGGAAAAGCCGGAGGGCCTATCAAAGCAGGCTGTGGCGGCTTGGGAGTCCGATAGGAATCAATTGACCGCAGATCAAATAATCTTGCTGTGCAAGCATTTGCGCGTTAGCCCTGACTATCTTCTTTTAGGCAAGACAAATGATGAGGCCGAGCTTCTCACCGACTATCGAGGGGCTAGCGAAAGAGCAAAAATCGCAATACGGATGGCCGCCAAGACTTCGGAGCGAGGCAAATAACTCGCAAATCATGGGACGGCATATTTTTTGCCATGCCATCAGAAATAAGACGAAGGGAATCTCTGGCCGATTGATCCATTGCGAAGTAGTTTGCAAGCAGGATCTTGGCATCTTTTGGTAATTTTTCGGCTTGGTCATCCACCACTACCCCCGTATCTTGTAGGAATCAGACTACATGCGTGGCACTTGGTTTCATGCCTACATGTAACAGTTGCTTTTGTGGTTCTGGCCTTTTCCTGGTCTGCGGGGAACAGAAAGCACTGTATAAAAGTACAGTATAAATCTATGCGGTAAGTTTTGCACCCACCATATTTATGGGAAGGAAAGGGTAACTATGTATGAAACGGGAATCTATCTAGCTCTCCTGCTGTGGGCTTGGCATGGGCTCATGCTGATCACTCTGGTCAACTCACAGATGCAACGGAACCTCAATAGGATAGGTCAGCGGATCGGTTGGCTAACCTTAGCCCCAAAACCTATGGACGCAGGCGACAAGCCGGGGCTAACAGGCGGGAAAATATTTAAGTTTTTGTTAATAGTCATCTTTGGGTTCCCGTTCATTTTTTTGAGTTGGGCGTATATCGCATATATCGCGGCGGTCATTCTCTATGGGCGCAGCAAGAACTACGGCGAGCCTGTTGCCATAAAAGAATTTCGTTGGAAAATGAAAAATGTCGATATGACATTTGACCAGATCGTCAAGGAGCTAATGAAAGTCAACGACGAGAGTGATGAGAATTTCCATCAATTTCGCGAAAACCTGATACGTGATCTTGAGGAACGAGGAATATCGTATGGTTAGGATGGGCGCACTAATTCTTTGCATGCCTCTAATAGCCTGCGCAGCCCAGCACCGCAGCATCGCCGTCAAACACGCCTTCCAGCGCTCGCACCCCTGCCCTTCGACTGGAAAACGCCGTGGCCCCTGCCCTGGCTACGTCAAAGATCACGTAATCCCGCTTTGCGCAGGCGGCTCGGATGCGGTCGGTAATATGCAATGGCAGACGGTCAGGGACGCTAAAGCCAAGGATCGGCTAGAGCGCCGAATGTGCCGACACTAAGACCGCACTACAAGCCCGCCCCGAGCGGGCTTTTTAACGACCTCACCTGACCGCTTTGGCGGTTTTTTTCGGCTGTTACAAATTATTTTGTGCGCGGAGTATATTTTCAGTTGACTTCTAGGTACACGCAAAATATACTTCTTCCATACCGCAACACATCGCAGCAACAACGCAGAAACAACGGGAGAGAAGAATGGAAGCGAAACAAGAGGTGGTCGTCGCAGGCTTTCCGATTACGGATGACGTGGCACTGAAGAGGCGCAGCCATATCAATGATGTTGTCTACGAAATCGTGAACCACTCGCGCAGTAAGTACGACGTTCGTTCGCATGGAGTGCAGCCATCTAGCGGGACGTGGTGCTACTACGTGGTTGTGTCGGAAAAGATGCTTCCTCCCGATCAATTCGAGAAATTCTGGCTTCCGCCTGCCAACTTCCATGAGCGCAGCGACGGATCGAAAGACCCCATTTACGCCTACAACGACGCAGGATTTTGCGGCGCCGACTGGCATGGCGGAGTCACGTTCTACGAGAAGTCGGGCGGGATTGATGGCGCTACTCGATACGTAAAAATCGGCTGCGACTTTGCCCACTATTGGGACGAAGGCCGCGAATACGACTTCGCTCATGTCGAGCACGAAGCGAAGGCGACCGTTCAGCAGCTCATCGAAATGTACCCGTTCTACAGCCGCTGCCCTTATAGCGGATCGTGGCAGCCCAAAGAGCAAATGGCGGAACACAACGGCAAGCTGTATGCGCCGTCATCCATTGAAAAAATGCTCGCCTACGAGGCCGAGCGGCGCGCCAAAGCAGAGGCACCCTAAGCCGAGCAACGCCGAATGACGCAGCCAATGAACACCTGACGGCGCGTAGATAGGCAGAGTAATCGGCGGCACTGGTGAATGCGCGAATGCGGTGAAATTCTCGTTAGCCGCCGATGTTTGAGAGCTAGCCAGCTATACAGGCCCTAAACCCCTTGCCGGGTAAGAGCAGGGGGAACAAGTAGGCGGACTGGTCGGGGCTGCGCCCCGGCCCGGTGCAGCGGATAAAGCTGAGGGAACACCTGTGATGCTTAACAGTCCGCCTACTTGTTGGCGCCGCATGACTGGATCTGTCCGGCTAGTACCCGGACCGGAAGAAGTGACGGCAGTACGAAGCAAAGCGTTTCGCTTTTGTGCGACAGAGACCGCGCTCAATCACGAGAGGTGAAAGTAGCCCGGCGTCGACTTCATTTATTTGGGAGAGAACATGCATACGAAGAATTTGTTTGTTGCGGATGACGGATCGACGTTGGGCACAGCAGATCAAGGGTATCGCTGCATCGGCGTTGCATATGGTTGGAATGAACAGCCTAAGTACGACGAAAAAGGCGAGCTGATCAACCGGCTCACATCGACCGACGAGGCGAAAGCCAATGCAAAGCTGTGGGCTGCTGCTGCTGATCTGGCAGAGGCGCTGCAAGGCGTTCTGCGTGTTGCTGATCGGCAGACAGACGAATTCGATGCTGCTCGCGCCGCACTCGCAAAAGCAGGCATCGCATGAACTCCCTCGAACTCTTCTTCTGGTGCGCCCTGTTCTCGGCAGGCGTGATTCTTTTTACTGGTGCTGATTTTCTTGCGGGAGTGTTTACGCGATGAGCGATATAGATAACGGTGGGCCGGCGTTTCCGACTGAGAACGAACATCAGAGCGGCGCCAACACGTATCACTACGAGGGCATGCAGCTTCGTGATTACTTCGCGGCGAAGGCATTGCCGATTGCTGCTCAAGATGAGTTGTTACACCCGAGTTATGACGAAGCTACATACAGGGGCACCGCCGAGCGCGCCTACCTGTACGCCGACGCCATGCTTCAAGCGAGGAAATCGTGACCTTATTTTCCTCCACCGACTACCTAGCTCGGCACCAGCATCTGTGCCTTGCATTGATAGCTGCATGCATTTTGATTGCGGGGGTTTTATGAGCGGACAGCAGAAATGTTGCGCAAAAATTGAAGCGAAAACCATATGGGGACGTGAAAGATCGGCATGCACAAAAAATGCAAAAGTTGAACGCGATGGCATGCATTACTGTGGCTTTCATGATCCGGTGGCGCGCAAGGAAAAACAAAAGGCTCGCGATGATGCGACCAGAAAAAAGGTGGCGGAAGAAATGCGAGTTCATCGCATAAGGCATGCCGCACCCGATCTGCTGGAAGCATCGCAAGAGGCCATCCGCTTGATCGAATGGCTTGAAATTTTAGGCAAGGATGGCACTGAAATTTATAAGCATGAGCTCCGTAGCGCCGCCGAGCAATTCCGCAGCCAGATCGAGCCTGCCATTCGCAAAGCAACCGGAGAAAAAGAATGAAACAGCCATTTAGCCGAGAACTGCCGAAGACGCACATGTGCAACCCGGAGCGGGTTTGGGTCGGATCAGCGAACACAGACATCAAGGCCACGTTCGAGCGCATCCGCCAGCAGCAGGCGCAGCAGCAGGCGCCGAAGAAAGTGCGGAGGATTAAGTGATGGCGCGTCTATCGTGGAGAAAGGAGCCTAACGAGCGTGGGCTTGCGTCGATCGGGCAGGCGCCGCGCGGCTATGAGCTGCGCTATGACGGAAAGGAAATAGCAAGCGTGTCTCCGCTGTTCGCCGACTGGAGCCGAAACATCAAAGGCTGGTACTACTGCGCAAGATCGGATGAGTATGGCGTTCCACTAATGAATACATGCAGCCAAAAGCCATTCGCAACAAAAGATGAGGCAAAAGCAGCGTGCGATGCGTATGTGCGGAAGCACTTCCAAAAGCCGGAGCACTCATGACCCGCATCCCCACATCACGCGCTGGCCGTCTGCTGCGGGTTATGCGGTTGATTGTGCGCAGGTGGAAGCGATGAGCGGGGCAAAGCGCGGCTTTATGGAGTTCGTAGAGCAGCAAGAGCAACGAGAACGTAAAGAGCAATTCGAGCGAAATTTAAAGGAAAGCAAAAGGAAAGATCATGAGCATAGCGACGCTAATTATCGGGGAATCCGGGACAGGGAAATCAACCAGCATGCGGAATCTCGACCCGGAGCAAACACTGCTTATCCAGGCAGTAAAGAAGCCTCTCCCCTTCCGTTCTAAAGGCTGGAAGCCAGTTGTCAAAGGTGAAGGCGGTTCTGTGTTTGCGACTGACGAAAGCAGCAAGATCGTCGCGGCCATGGAGCGCACGGAAAAGGAAATCATTGTTGTCGATGACTTTCAGTACGTGCTCGCAAACGAATTCATGCGGCGCGTCACCGACAATGAAACCGGCAATTCTGCTTTCGCCAAGTACAACGAAATTGCGCGCCATGCGTGGGATGTACTGATGAAAGCCACATCCCTGCCGGATCACAAACGCGTCTACATTCTGAGCCATACCAGCACGGATGAATTCGGAAAGACCAAGATCAAGACGATTGGCAAGCTGTTGGATGAAAAGATCGTGCTGGAAGGCTTGGTAACGATCGTTTTGCGCACGATGAAAGTCAACGATCAATACCTGTTTTCTACGCAAAACAGCGGCTCCGATACCGCGAAATCACCCATCGGATTATTCGAGTCCGAGCACATTCCCAACGACTTGCAGGCGGTCGATAAATCAATCTGCGAATACTACGAAATCACTCAACCCGCATAAGGAAAACAACCATGTACGATCTCGATCCCCAAGCAGCAAAGCAAGCCGACCAGTCCGGGAAATTCATCAAGGAAACTGGGAAATATATCGGTCGCTTTATCAAAGCGGAAGACCTTACCGCCTCCACTGGAACCAAGGGAATTTCCTTCACGTTCGAATCCGACGAGAAGCAAACAGCGACGTTCAGCATCTACACCATGAAAGCCAATGGCGAGAAGTTGTACGACTTTCAGAAGCTGATGGCAATCATGGCCTGCATGAAGCTTCGGAAGGTATCGAATCCAGTCAAAGGCATGGCTACGAAGTACGACTTCGACCAGAAAAAAGATGTGCAGTATGAAGCCCAACTTCTCATGGATCTGATGAACAAGCCGATTGGCCTGCTGCTGCAATCCTGCGAGTACGAAAAGCAGAAAGACCGCGTTCCGACCGGCGAATATGGCTGGAAGCTGGAAATTCAAGGTGCGTTCGATGCGGCCACTGAATTGACTGCAAGCGAAATCCTCAGCGGTAAGACTAAGCCGGAACTGTTGGCAAGCATGGTTGCGCATCTTGCAGATCGTCCGCTGAAGAACAAAGGCACGACATCATCGCGTGCTGTGCCTGCTGGCAGTAGCGGTGGTCCGAGCAGCGATATGGATGATGACATCCCGTTCCTTCCGGCTGCGTTTGGCAAGGCCTGGACAATCTAATCGGAGCCAATCATGACCTCTTTATCACTCTACGTCATCGCCGCCGAACATCGCCAGATGGTAGAGCGGCTCATGGATACGCAAGACGATGCGCAAGCCATTGCCGACACGATCGAAGCGGAATCCTATCCGCTCGAAGTGAAGGCGCAGAACGTCGCCTATGCCGTGCGCAATCTGGAAGCATCGGCGGCAGCGATCAAGGAAGCCGAAAAGCAGATGGCAGACCGCCGCAAGTCGATTGAAAACCGCGCCATGCACGTCAAAGAATATCTGAAGACGTGCATGGAGGTGGCCGGTGTGAAGAAGATCGATTGCCCTCACTTTGCGCTGACGATCAAGAGCAACCCGGCGAGCGTGGATGTGTTCGAGCCGGGCTTGGTGCCCGCCGAGTTTATGCGCCAGCCTGAGCCACCCCCGCCAGCGATCGACAAGAAAGCGATTGCAGAAGCCCTTAAAGCCGGCCTCGAAGTGCCCGGGGCGATGCTGGCGCAAGGAACGCGGCTCGAAATCCGCTAAAAACTTCGGAGCGTTCCAGCGAAATGTCCCATACCAGCGAAGTACCTGGGGCGCTCCAATCAAACGAGAGACAGCATGCAAACCAAAGCACAAGCCGAGCAAGCACTGGCCGAGTATCACGCCGAAATTGCAGCCGGTGGCGAGCCGCACTATCCGCAATGGGCTGCTGATGTGCTGGCAGCCTGCGAAGAAGTTGAACGATTGACTGAGCGCGTGATTGCGCGGGGAGATGGGAAGTGAGCAAATTTAATCCAGAGGGGAAAGAAGTGCTGACGTATGGCGAAACGCTCGGCCCTGCAATGCAGATCACGGATGCGAATGCAGCAAAGCAGTATTTTGATGATTACGTCGCCTATCTCGAAAATATGCTTGAGCATGCGCCGCGTACAGATGACATGACGGCGGAGCAAATTGCGCGCATCAATATTGGCTATTACGCCGGCTACTACGACAGGCAAACGCGTGAACGCGTGGAGCATCTTTTCTTGTGTGCACATCCTATTTTCGGAAAGGTGGCAACCCAATGACCACACCAACACGCGAAGAACTGCTGAAGCTGGCAAATGCCGCGAGCAAGAATGGCGAGCACATCTATACCAATCCGCGCGACTGCTGCAACTGGCAGGCTAACGAGGCATGGCATCACGCCGCATCGCCGGAAGCATTTATTGCTCTGCTCTCCGTCCATCAAGCGCAATCGGCAGGTTTTCCGGCGCGCATTTACGATCTGCTCACCGAAGTGGCAAGTCGCGTCCCGCCTGAAGGTCGCGGAGTTTGGGAGGACGGAAACGGGGAGCCTCTGCAAGATGATGCTGATGCGGCGCTCGCTTGGATAGCCGCCCATCAAGCGCAGGGAGAGCCGCAAGGCTATCCGTTTGAATGCTGGTCAAACGACGATGGCGACTCATGGGGCGAGCATCCGGCTGATGCTGAGTTCGTAGACGGCCTGGATGTCGGCGATACCTACGAGCTTCTGGCCGGATGGAATTCAGTACGCGCAACTTACCGCGTGACGAAGGCGCCTGATGACACCAGCGACGATTATGAAGTCGAGTGCGTTTCGCATCCTGATGGTAATGCCGCCCCTCCCTCGTCTGCTCAGACAAATAGCGAAGACATTCGCAATCAGGTATGGAACGGGCTGACTGATAGCGAAAAGGATGTGTATGTCGGGAAGTTTATTGACTACGGGACGGATTTTGTCGCGCCACTGTACACCTTGGTAGAAAGCATTGATAGCGAACTGAAGAAGCGCAATCTCAAGCGCCCATTGCAGGCGCAAGAGCAAGAGATACTGCCGCAAGCACCGCTTGATCCATTGTATTCGCCAAAGGGCGGCGGTGATGGCCTTGTCCCGCAACTATCGGCATCTGGCGCAGGGGATGAACTGCCGCCGCCGCCGGAACCGGATATTGATGGCGTTCACATCGATGGCTATTCGCTTTCAGCAGTGACCACCATACAGCGCGAAGCCTACGAACTAGGACTCTCCCGCGCACAGACAGCGCCAGCGGTAGATTTGGCGAGCGTGAGCGATGAACAGATCGAAGAAGGGCTGCGCAAGCATCGACTAAAGACGGATGGCCCGAGCCAGTTGTCTGATTCCTTCAGAAACGGCGCAAAATACGTTCGCGCCCTTCTCTCCCGCCCCTCCGCACCCGCACCAGTAAGCGAGCAGCCAGCAGCACAGACCTTCTGCGCCTCGTGCCATACGGTAGTGCGCTGTGCCGAATCGGGTGAGTGCGATCACCACGGGTACAAACTGCAGATAGCCGAAGGAGGCGGCAATGAGTGAACCTCTATGGCAAACACTCGACAGGGTGACTGCCAAAAACAAGGAGCTATGCGCGCGCATCGCCGAACTCGAACGCCAGCTTGCCGAACGCCGTCAGCCGACAGCGCAGCAGGTAGAGGATGCGAGAGATGCGGCGCGGTATCGGTTCATTCGTTCGCAAACATCGCCAATTGGCATTCTCGTGCATGGAATCGAAGAAGGACATGCACTTGAAAGCATGGATGAAGTTGTTGATGAAACTATCGCTGCCCTGCAAGCAGGAAAGGAGAAAGAGCGATGAAACTTTCTAAGAGTGAGGCGCAGTTTGTTGCTGACATGACGCGATGCCGTGGAATGGAATGGGTGCGCATTGGGATGCAGGTTGAAGTCAATGGCGACCTTGGAACCATCATAGGAATGAATGGAAGCGCAAACCTTGATGTCGTTTTTGTGAACCAGTTGAAGATGGGGAAGCGCAAGCACAACTGTCATCCGACATGGAAAACGCGATACTTCGATGCTGATGGAAACGTAATCAAGGACTATACATGACTAACCCAACACCCCGCGAAATCCAACTGGTAGAGGCTGCGCTTAAGGCGGCGCGCAAGTTCATTGAGCCACAAGCTAAATTTGAGAGAGGCTACGGCGCTGCACTTGTCGCAAAAAACGAAGCCGCAATCATCATCAATGAGATTGATGCCGCCATTGTTGCGAGCGTGCCGCAGGAGCAAGCCGGAGAGTTGTTGCCGTGCCCGTTTTGTGGCGGAAAGGCTGAGCACCATGACATCGGCAATTCCTACACAAAATCGCGCGGCACCAAAATATGGTGCGCGGAATGCCGGTTCAGCAAGACGGTGAAGGCCATTCAACAGAGCCTGGATTGGACGAGATCGCATGCCATCGCAGCATGGAACCGTCGCGCCGCTCTCTCAGCACAAGAGCAGGTAGAGCCGACGGATGCAGTCGCAATACCTTCCGAATGGCTCAAGCCGAACGCGATTGTTCCGGTAACGGCGGAAACGGTAGGAATACTGCTCCGCGCCCTTCTATCAGCCAACCAGGGGAAATGATGAACAACAAACTGCAATACGTTGATGATTTGCAGGCGCTGACTGACGAATTTAATACGTTCATCAATGAGCCGCTTGGCAGAGATGAAAATTACCATGTACGCGACTACCGCCATGCGGCCTATCAAAAGTGGGTAAAGATTGATCGCGGAATAGATGACCTCATCGACAGGCTGCGCAAGGCAGAGGCGGCGCCGGGGTCGGATGAGCAATGCGGAACCGGTGCAATGTGTTGCTGCGATGCGAAAGCTAAAGCAAGCTCGCCGGTAGCAGCGCAAACGCCTGCCGAAGAGCAGCCAGTAGTGCAGATGGGCGCGGAGAGCATTTATCTCGCAAAACTGAATAGCCGCCTCCTGAAATCTGACGGCACATACGACTGGCCTGATGGCGCAATAGGAAACTTACTCCAGCAAGCGAAGCTTGAAATAGATGCATATCAAGTTATACAAGCTGGGCGTACCTGGCGCGCATGGATGGACGAAGCCGAGCAGAAAGCGCCATCCACGGCAGGCGATTGCGCTGCCGTGCCGAACGGCTCTCTGATGGGGAACATCGAGCGCGCACTGCTCGCCGCCCCTGACAGCACGCCTACTGACAACGCAGATAGCGAAGGAGCGAAGGGATGAAAGACGCCAACTACGCGCCGATGTATTGCGCGCTCTATCCGCAACTCGCGGGAGTCGCTAGAAGGCATGGCTATGCGCTGGCGATCCACGGCAGCCTTGGCCGCGATATGGATCTGATCTGCATTCCGTGGATTGAGCAGCCGAGCGAGCCGGCAGCGGTCGTCAGTGAAATCACGACAACGTTTTCTATTCGAGCAGTCGGCGGACCTCCGAGCATCAAGCCTCATGGTCGCGAAGCATGGAGTATCAGCATCGGGTTCGGGGAATGCTTCATCGACCTGTCATTTATGCCGCGCTTGTCCGACAGCGCCCCTTCAAAGGAGGAATCGTGAGCGACGGACTTATGTTTTTGGTTGGTGTTGTATGCGGATGCAGTGCCACGGTCTGCATTCTCGGATTTATTGACGACTTAAACAGGTATCTTTGCACGTCGTTTTATTTCGAGAACTTGGCGCAGCTTGAACAGGCGCGACAAAACGAGTATCGGCGCAGCATGAACACCGCACACATGTTTGCTGGCGCCCCTTCAGACAGCGGGAGGGAGGGATGAGCATGGGCAGCCACCAGTCTGCGGCGATGATTTCGGATACATGGTTGACGCCGCCGGAGATTATCCGAGCACTTGGATCGTTCGATCTTGATCCTTGCTGCCCGCCTGTCATGCCGTGGCCGACGGCCGCCCGCATGCTCAACGAGCGGGATGATGGCTTATCCAGCAAATGGGAAGGGCGCGTCTGGCTGAACCCGCCCTACTCTCGCGAAGCCGTGAAGTGGCTGCGGAAGTTGGCGCAACACGGACATGGCACGGCGCTGGTATTTGCTCGCACCGAAACCGCGTGGTTCTTCGAGACGGTTTGGCGCGCAGCAAGTAGTGTGCTGTTCCTCGAAGGGCGCATTTACTTTCACCGCGCGGACGGAACAAGGGCTGCCGCTAATGCAGGAGCACCGAGTTGTCTTGTGGCCTACGGTGCGCAGGATGCCGTCACATTGAGCAAGTCTGGTATCGCAGGGCATTACGTAGAGATTGCCCATACTTCGGCGCGCAGCATGAACGGGAGTGAATAGATGAGCATCCGAACAGTTATCGAGATCAACCACGACATGATCGCACGCATGGATTCCAAGGACTGGGAAGACATCAAGCGGTACGTTCTGGCGTCGCACATCGGCAGTCAGAAGCACTACCGCGAAGTGCCTGGAATCCGCGTTCTTGGATCGCGGCACCACAGCGAAACGCTGAAGCTGGAAGTGAAGTGAAGGAGTGAATAGAGATGATCGACGTCGAAAAAGTCGCGGAAATGTTGGGCCTGAAGACGAGCACGGTTTATTCCAAGGCCGCGCCGAAAGGTGACATTCCGTGCTATCGGGTAGGAACAAAGATCAGTTTCAAGGAAGAAGAAATTCAGGAGTATTTGCAATCATGCCGGTTCACTTCGACAAAACAGCGCAGCGCTGGCGTTTCAAATTTGATCGCGTCATCGCCGGGAGACAATACCGGTCTTCTCGACTCCTTCCGAAAGGCTGGAGCAAAACCGAAGCAAACGATTACGACCAGCGCGAAGTTGCGCGGCTCTATGATCTTGCGACCGGCAAAACCCTCGACCAGCCACTGATTGCGGAATGCGTGAAGCTGTACATTGATGAGCGTTGCCCGCAACTGAAGCACGGCGACAATCAGATCAAGGTGCTGGCCTATATCCTGTGGACCTATGACGGAAAGACGCTAGACAAGCTGCCAGAAGTCGCAAGAACGCTTTGCGCACACGAGGCGGGAATTGCATCGCCGGCGACTATCCGCAACCGCATAGCGTATCTACGAGCCGCTTGCAGCTACTATCTGAAGGTGAAGGAGCCCGGTCGCCGGGTGCCTAGCCTCGTTATGCCGATCGTGAGCAACGAGCGGAAGTTGTTCATTGACCGAGGCGAAATGCTGAAGCTGGCGCGAGCGTGTCAGCATCGGGAGGCACGCAAGGTGATCCGGATCGCGTTCTACAGCGGTATGCGGTTGGGGGAGATATTGAAGCTGGGGAAGTCAGAGGATGTGTTTGAGCTGCACGACACGAAGAACGGGGAAAGCCGGAACGTGCCGATTCACCCTCGGATCGCATCGATCGCCAGGAGACTACCGATCAAGGTAAAGCGCGGCGCGGTGCAGAAGCATTTCAGGGAAGCCAGAGACGCGGCGGGCATGCCCGATCTGCACTTGCACGACTGCCGACACTCAGCAGCCAGCAATATGGTGAATCAGGGTGTTGACCTCTACACGGTCGGCAAGGTGCTTGGACATAAAGACCTTCGGAGCACGAAACGGTATAGTCACCTATCCGTCGAAACACTGACAGCAGCCATCAGGAAAATCGGATAGCAAAAACCCGTACATGAGACGGAAATAACAACGCCCGCATGTTAGCGGGCGCTATCGGCAAAAGCCTTGTAAATACTGGCGGAAAGGGTCGGATTCGAACCGACGGTACGCCTAAACGTACACTGGATTTCGAGAACTGCACATACACAAGCAACAGCCCGGAGAACCGCATGAATAAACGACTTATGTGTTTACGTACAGTACGCGTATTATTGCGGTTTTGACGGTCTATAGCAAAAAGCTGTACATGGTTTGAGCTACCCCGGCCAAGCCTCCCACAACACCAACTTTGGAGCGGAAATGAAGACAGCGGAATTGACAGGCGCAATGCTGGATTATTGGGTGGCGCGGGCAGAGGAACATGAATTACTGCGCCATAATCCTGTGCTGGCTCCGGGCGGGGTCTATGCCGAATGGTTTGATAAAAACGATAATACAGACAGAAGTATTCTTTGGCGCCCCTCCGATGACTGGTCACAAGGCGGCCCGATTATTGAGCGAGAGAAGATGCACGGCGGGCCGGCCGGTACGCTAGACGGCGTAACAACATGGTTTTACCAGTGCTATAGGAAGGGCGCGAATGGCGAGCATATACCTTACCCGTGCGGCGGTAGCGGACAAACACCTCTAATCGCAGCCATGCGCGCCTACGTCGCATCGAAATTTGGCGAGGAAGTGCCTGACGCTATTTAGGCCATGCCTCCTGCAACAGCATCACATCCCCGGCGTGGCCGTCAGCTTTTCCCGCCACCGCTGTATATCGCTGCGAGCACTCTGCGAGTACGTCTGAGACGGTAGCGGCGTACTGACGGACGGCATCGGCGGAAGAGCCGGACAGTTTGGACTTTGCAGCGGCAAGGTCGCCCCGCAGGCTGTCAGACTCAGCGCGAGCAGCGGCAATAACCACCTGATTTTTCTTGTTGCGCTCAATGGCTGCATTTTGGGCCTCGATCACTTGTTGTTTGAGTTTGGATTCCTTGGCGCGATTGGCTCGCTCCTGTTTCGCAGCCTCGGCCTGTTGCGCTACTGTGGCGGCGTCCCATGCGGCCTGTGTGTGCTTCATGCCATGCACATAGCACCAGCCACCGAACGCGGCGCACAGTGCGGCCACGGCGAGCCAGCGGATATACCAAGGCAGGATTGTCATGTCAGCCCCTTCAGGCACAGTTCTTTTTCCAGCCCGCGCCGCTTGGTCAACCCGGGCAAGGCAACCATGACGCCGGCCACACGCGCCTTATCCCAGCGCGGAAGCTGGTTGCAAGCGTCTATAAGCCGGTTCGCATGGAGGTAGCGAGCGGCCGTTGACCGGTTGAGATCGCACGCCACGCCCGGGCCGATGTTGTATGCAGCATCACCGAAGGCGGCAAGGACATTCTCGGGCAGTCCTGGCGCGCACCGCTCGACGGCTGACACGGCAGCGAGCATGTCAGCGCTCAGGCGTGCGCGGCATTCTTCCAGACTGTAGACGACGCCCTTTTGCACGTTGGTCGTGCTGCCGTAGCAGACGGTCAGAATGCCTGGGGGATCGTAATAAGCCACCCGGCGCAGACCTTCGAGTGGCGCGGCAAATACTGTCGCAACAGCCGTTGCCGCGGCTATTCTCTGCTTAGGCGTCATCGTCTGGCGCCCTCAGTCCGGCCAACCTATCAGACTGCTCGTTTCGCCACTTCCACAGCTTGTGCGCAACCAGGATGACGATATAAATGAGCCATCCGACTGTGACGAAATGCGGGAGCGCGTCGAGCAGGCTGGCGACCGCTCCAGCGCCACCTACTGGCACGGCGACCTGCGGATTTGTTGCGGCGTCTACTATGGATTGTGGTGACATGGTCATATCGGTGCCTAGAGTTTTGGAATTTTGATGTGCGGTCTATCCGGCTGGCAGAACGGGTTCATCAGCGTGGCGGCGAACCAGATAGCAAGCTTTCGCTGCCACTTCCAGCGGGATGAGATGACGAGCCGGCGCAGGCGGTCGGACACGGTCATTTCGTGGGGCTCTTCCCAAAACACCATGGTCGTTGCAATCACGAGGTTGCAGTACACATCCAGCACCAACCCGGCTGCCGCAAAACCCTCGCCGAACCTGATCATGCCGGGCGTGAGTCGGCCAGCATCGCGGAGCTGCTCCATCGTCATCACGACAACGAACATGATCCAGAGCGTGAACAGGCAGGCGATACCGTGCACCACGTAGGCGGCGAGAAAGGCAGCGATCATAACTGCACCCTCAATGCGGACACTTGATCATCAACTTGCTTGAGCCTGGCGTAGAAGGGCTGGGCGGCGAGAATCTGCTCGGCGGTGTTTTCTGCGGTTGCATCAAGTTGCGCCCTCTCTTCGATCTGCCGCATCGCCAGTTCTCGACTGCCGCGATTCATCAAACTTTCGCGCTCAAGTTGATCGATCTGTGCTTGGATTTCTGCCCGCGTATCGATATACGGTTGCCACGCATCGCCGACAAGCTGCCACCTCCCCGGCTCAAGGTTGAAGTCCTCCGGCTCGTCGCGGGCGAGATCATCGCCGTTCGAGCTGGCATAGCCATACGCAGTCAGGATGTCCGTGGCATGATCGCGGAATGATTTCATTACGCATCCCCATTAGCGACAACATAGCCAGTAACAAATATGGAAACAGTGCCGGCAACGTTATCTGTCTTGTAGTAGACCTGCTGGCTCACATTCGGAATGGTCTCAGATCGATATGAATATTGCCCGTTGTAAGCGACAACCAAAAAAAGAGGTGTGCCGCTGGCGAGGTAGATAAATCCCGTGTAGGTTCCTGTAGAGGTCGCAAACGTCAGCGCGCAAATCATGGTGCCCAGTGCGTTGGGCGGGGTCTGCGATGACAGATCAACGCTAGTTACCGACGTGGCCGCCCCGCCAGACAAAGCCGTTTGCTGCGCTTGATAGGCAATTCTGCTGCCACGCGCATAGCACGGCACGATATTGCTAGATCCATTCCAGCGAATGGTGGTGGCATAGCACCAGTGCGTATAGCCGGTTGGAAGTGTCGAGCCTGCAAATGACGCAGGTGCTGTGGTGGATGCCAGCGTCGCAAGCGTCGACCCATCCCAAATGAAATACAGATGCAACCACGAAGACGCGGTGAACGCAGCCGACTGGTCGCGACCGTTTGCAGCCGGGCCGGTAAGGCCAAGGTCACATGTAATCGTCCCGGTCGAAAAGCGCGTGATAACCCCGCCTGCGGAATTGCGCAGGGTCACAGAATCAGCGGACAAATCAAACTTCGTGAGTGGCGTCGTGGAATTTTGTACGCCTGTAAGACCACTTACACAAGTGAGTCCACCAAAAATTCCAGCCGCAGAAACATATTTCGTGCAGCGCCAGTTGCCCGAGCCAAGAGAAAGGAATGTGGCGCAGTCGCCTGCGGCAGTAGTGATGTTTGCTGTGCCCGGAAGGATCAATGAAGTCGCATTATGTGTGAGTGCGAGCGCGCCGGAAAACGTGACATTGCGAGTAATGCCATCAGCAACGTTATCGAATGCGGTGATTGTGGTCGTGCCGCTGATCGTGATGTTTGACGATAGGGCAGCGCCTATGTTGACAGTCGCAGCAGAAGCGAGCGTAACTGCTGCCGGCTGGTTGATGGTCTGCCCAAAATTTGCAGAGTCGCCAAGGGCCGATCCACCCCCCAAATTGGTGAACTTAAACCCGCCCATAGGCAAATTTGCTGTTGGTACGGTTTCCCCGTTTTTAGTCAAACTTTGCGTTAGCGCACTCGCAACATCCGACATTGTGTTATTTTGTACGGTGCTGCTGATTGTGGTTCCGGTGACTACCGGATTACCGGCTGGCAGCGTATAAGTGCCTGAACCATTGCGTGGCATGTAAACTCCTGAACGTCATCCCGACGTGCAAATGAAAAAGGCCCGCACTAGGCGAGCCGGGAGGGGCAAATTGACTACTTACGAAGTCTGGAAAACAGTTATTACATCGTGCGTGATCGCTTCTGTCCCTGCGATTCGATCAACGATTCGAGCCATTAAGGAGCGCCGCGCTCAGCGCCGGAGTGAGCGGGGCGACATACCTGTCTACAGCGCCGCCTATCGCCTTGGCGCCAGGGTTGCGCTTCATCAGCAGCGCCTGCGCGATCTTTTGTCCCATTTTCGTATAGGGCGCGGCAACAGCAGCACCTCCAACGGCAGCAGGCGCTAGAACACTGGCCGGTAGAAATTCATGCCCCGCCAATGCCGCCGCGCCAATCCCAAGCAGCGAGCGCCCAGCCGTGCCGCTGTCTGGATATTTCGAGCCAAGCACTTCCTGTCCGGCTGTAGAAAAATCCTGCATCAGCGCTTTGCCGGTAGCAGAAGCGCCCTTTCCCACAGATTTATCTGCCCCACGAACTGCATTGCTCAGCTGAGCGGCGGTAAATATGCCACCATTATTCATCGCGCCCTGCGAAGCTGCTGCTCCGCGCAGCCGAACGAAATTGGCATAAGCCGCATTTGCCTTCGCCAAACCATTGACAGCATCAGCTGGGTTGTATCTGGATATAGAGCTATCCACCGCATTTTTTATTTCACCAATTGCCGCGCCGAGTTGGCGATTATCGAATGACGCATCGCCAGAATATCCGCGCGTTATCCGACTCAATTCATTTTGGACGCCTTTTAAAGTTTGCCCATCCATTACGCCTTGCGGGCTAACTTTCCCGAAGATCTGCGTTTTCAGAACATTCATAAATGTTGCTTTTTGCGACTCTGGAAGGTTTTGTGCCATGCCGGCCAACTTGCTTACGTCAGCCTGAAACACTGGATCTGTGGCGCGAAACGTCATCTTTGACAGCGCGTCATCATAGGCATTGCTGATGGTGTTTTTTACCACCTCTATGCCTTCGTTCCCAACCGGCCCGGAATACTTCTGCCCGAGCGGCGCAAGCACTTCGTCGTACGTCGCTTTATTGAAGCTTTGCAGTGACCGCTGTTGCGCATTCTTGATGAGGTCGCCAACTACGGGGACACTTGTCAATTTATCTTCCGTGCGTTGCGCGCCGCCCCCCAGGATTTGGCCTGGCGTCATGACTACACCCTTTTGCGCAAGCTGCTGCTGCGCATCGCCACCAAAGCCGGAAATCATTTTTCCGATGCCAGAAGCCACCGGCGCAGCAACGCCGCCAACTGCCCCGCCAAGACCTATTTGCGCCGCCTTTTGCTGCCAATATGGCGACGACTGATCGGATACGGGGGCAACAGCGCCATTTGCCGCACCAAGAGCAGCGCCGACGCCAATTTTTTGCATGAGGCTGGCGGTTGTCATTTCAGGCGCCAACGCAGTTAATGGAATTGTCGCCGCGATACTGCCGCCAATGTCACCGGTTGCTGCTGAAATGGGATTTGCCTCCGAATATGGAGAGTATTGTGAATTGATATTTTTCAGGCCGGTTTCAGCATCTTTTGCGAGCCAGTCACCAATCTTGTTTAGGCCGATAGCCTGTGCGCCGTGACCAAGCAATTGCTGTGCGCCGAGAACGGTCGAGCCGACGCCATGCCCCAACCCGGCACCGAATGACGTCATCATTCCGGGCTTGGATTGCGCCGCCTGTGTTGGTGCTTGCTGCGGCGCTGCGGTTTGGCTATTGCCAGAATCCCGAGCGATGATTATATCCAGTACCGATCCTTGCGTCGGCGCGCTATCCCGCGCGATGATGTCGTCTAACGCACTCATTTCAGGATTCCGTTTTGTGCCGCCCACTCAAGGCGCGCACGCAGTTGCGGGTTCTGTGCTGCGGCTTTCAGTGCTTGGGCGCGTTGCGGGCCGGGAGGCAAAGTAATTACGCCAGCAAGTTGCGGCGTGATCTTCTGATCAAACTGATTTTCCAGTGCGTTGTATTGCTTTGGATCGCCGGTCCCATATGCGCCAGAAAGATAATCGGCCTTCAGCATGCGCATCTGTACCTGCCCTTTTAGCGTTTCAAGTCCGTGCGCAATTGCCTGCTTTGGCGCGCCATAGGCTGGGATGGAGCCATAGACCATTTCTCTAGCCGCGTCGGTCGTCATTCCAAGTTGGCCGCCGAGGTTCGTCACAAGGTTATCGCGCGACTTCTCGTACTCGGCAGCGTTCGGGCTGAATACTCCTGCCACGCTGGAAAGATAGCCGCCGGCGACAGCCGGATTTTTCTGCGAAGCCAAGCCGATCATCTTATCGATGTCTTCAAGTGCCATCCCACCACCAGCGCGAACTGCCTGCAACCCCTTGTAAGAGTTCTGCATGGTGTCCACTTGCCCTTTTGCCTGCGCATTGGCATTCGCCACGGCACCCAAGGGCTGAGCGGCAAACAGCGGTGATTTTGCAGGTTGCCCACTCACTCTCGCAATCTCGCGGTCAATTGCTTGCAGGTCGCCCGCCTTTGTCTGGCTGGTATCGGGTTGTGCGGCGATTTGCGCTCGTTCCTGCTGCAATATCCCGAGTCGGCTTCCGTTGTCCTGACCGCTGCCGGGAACCTGCGTTGCGCCCGGAAATCCTGCGTTCGGCACTGTTTGCGTCGCTGCGGCAGTGCGATTCGTGACGGGCAGCGGGTTGCCTTGAGCATCGAATGCAGCATATGGTAGGGCCGAACCCTCGCCGGCTGTCTTGGCTGCTGCATTCGCCGCGATGATGCCTTGTACGCCTTGAATCGGATTGATTGCAACGACATTGCCGGAGGCATCAAATACCGGCGTGCCACCTTCTGGAACATGCGGGTTAAACGCGATTGGCTTGTTTGTCATCGGATCGCGCATGATGGAGCCGGGGCGAGCATTGACCGGAGCAATGTAATTCGACTTCGCGATGTTTTGTTGCAGGATCTGCTGCCCTTGCGCCGAGTTCGGATCAATGCCTGCGGCGGTCATAGTTTTGACCAAGTCGGTGGGATCGAACTGCTTCAGAAAGGATTGTGCCGCTGCGTCGCCGTATAGCGATTGGATGATGCGCGCTTTGGTATAGCGATCGATTGGGGATTGTGAGGCAGGCTGTGCTGCTTGCGGCGCACCACCAGCAGAAGCGCCTGCCGGTGCGACAGGCGCCCCTACATCCGACATGCCTGAACCGAGCGGCATTGAAGGCGCTTGCACTGAGCTTTGTGCTGGCTGGGCGCCTCCCTGATCGCCTTTTAGGTAGCCGATCATCTGTTGCATCGCGTTGCGTTGATAGTCCACTTGGCGCTGATCGAGCGCTTGATTCATGTTCTTGCCGCTCAAGCCTTGCGCTATCTTGCCGAGATATTGCATTGCGCTTGGTGCGACGTACCGCCCGGAGACCATCTGGCCTTCGGGCGCGGTCAATCCGGATTGCTGCAATGCCGTGGCAAGCGCACGCTGTCGATCGATCGCCATTTGCTCAACCTGCGAACCGGCAGGATCAAGCGGGTTCAGCATAAAACTAGTAGCCATTGTTGCCCCTTAATCTTTGAGCGAGCATACGGATATTTGTGGAATTGTTAAGTTCATCCGGCGATGTTGGTCCGCCAGCGGCAATGCTGAATTTCGGCATCAGGTCGGGGGATTGGTAATTGTTTTGCTGTGTTTGCGAAATTCCGGGCGAGCCTAATGTGCCTGTCATGCCGCCACCACCCGACCCCATCGCCGCAGTTGGTTGATTGTTGTTCATGAGCTGCTGCGCGATTCTTCGAGCTTGAGAAGCCCAATCGATACCGGAACCGGAAGCTGCAAGATCAGCAGATGTGACGCCAGCCAAACCAGAACCCATCGGGAATGCGCCGCCGCTTGTGCCCATCAGGTTGCCCATTGCGGCGTCGCCTGTGCCGTACATGCCGGAACCGAGCGCGCCGTAATCAGCGCCAACAGTTCCGCCTGCGCCAAGTGAGCCAAGTTCGCCGGTTGCGCCCATTCCGCCAGCGGGTAGCGATGAGAACCCGCCAGCAGTTTCGCCCAATCCCCCGGATGCCGTTCCAGCGCCAGCCATGCCGCCGCCGCCTTCGGTCGCGCCTACTCCCCCAGCAGCACCACCAGCACCCCCCATTGCTCCGGCAGCAGCGCCGCCAGTGATGAAAGCAATAAGCGCAGTAGTAATCGCCGGCGTGATGTCGCCAATGCCATTGACCAGGCCATCAAACCAATTGTTATCTCTTTCGTGATAAGCGCCCGTCCAATTTCCGTTGGCATCGGGCGTAAAATCGTAGTACCCAAGCGGGTTCCCGTTTGGATCTGCCATCGACCACTTTGCCAGCAGCGGATTCGAGTTGCTATTAAATTGCAGCGCGTAATCGCCTGCTTTCAACCAAGGTTGATAAGACCCGGTAGAGCCAGACTGATCAGCATTGTTATCAGGATTAATCCACCATGGTCTCGTGTCAGGATTGCCATCCCATGAAGTATCGGTCGAATACGGGTGTGCCCTCATGAAGCCCGTAAGTGCAGCTCCTACCGCAGAAGGATCAAAATCTGCCATTGTTTTGCCTATGCGTTAGAAAAAGCTGCTTGCCCAATTGGTGAACTGCGGGTTTTGCAATAGCGATGAGCCGATCGTAAAAAGACCGCCATTGAAATTGCTGCTCTGCGCGTTGTTGGCGCTTTGGTTGGCAACGTTTGCGTTGTAGCTGCCGTTCGCAGCATTAAACAAGTTGTTCGTCTCGCTATTGCCGATGCCGTTCAAAGCTTGCAAGCTGGTCAGCGGGAAATTGCGCTGCGCAAGTTGCTCGTTGATGCCTTGGTTTCGATTTTGCAGCGCCAGTTGATCAAGGCGCGTTTGCTCTGCCCCGCCCTGCTGAATGGCGCGATCGCGTGCGTCGCCGTAAGCGGCAGTCTTTTGCAGGTTGAAATTGTTCGTTGCGCGGTTGTAGGCGTCAGAACCCTCCATGATCCCTTGGTTCGCCAATTGCGACGTGAGATCAGATTGGCCTTGCTGGAATTGTGGATCGAGGAAGCGTGTTTGTTGGTCATATACCGCATTGGTCATTTGATCGCGGCCAGCCTGATCTGCGGTAGACGGAATTTGCGGAAGGCCGGAGAAGTCGAGCGGCTGCGTGACGGTGTTTTTTGCTTGACCGTACAGTGTGTTTTGCAGATCGCTGTTGTTCTTGTAGTTTTGCAGAATGCCGGGGACGATGTTGCTGTAGTCCGGGGTTTGCGTGTAATTACTTGGGAACATTCAGCACCTCATATGTATCTGCATTGATCTTTGAATAGCGCGTAGATGAGCAAATCACCGTTGGGCGATGCGTCTTTTAAGCGTGTTTCGTAGGTAAAGCCGATGTGTTCGGCAAATCGGATTGAATCGGCGTTGGTAGAGCAAATTTGCCCAGTTACGCGCTTGACCTTCAGCACGTTGAACGGGTAATCAAACATCGCCCATAGGAACAGTCTGTTGAGCCAATGACGCCCTGGCACGGCGCAGATATGCATGCAGACATGCGCGCCGTTGAACTGATCGTAGACAACGCCGGCGACCAAGCGGCCATCGCGTTCAAGGCCTATTGCAGTTGCATTGCCGCCGTTTTGATCGCCACCATTGACCGAGCGGACGAAAGAGAGAATTTCCTCTTGCCGCCCTTGGTCAACCAGTCGAATCATATGTATGCGCCGCGCTCGAAAATAAAGTCAGTCGCGGACCATTTAATCTTCAAGCTATTGGATGCTGTGACCATATGCAAAGCACCAGAAGTGCCAAATGCATTCACACTCAGCCAGTCCTGCTTTATCGAATAATCCCCACCCCACAGCGACTGGTCCCAAGCTGACGCATCCCATATGCCATACGCATTTGGCGAGAACGACGGAATACTGAACGGAAGCTCAATATTGAAATTCGTGTTGATCCCGATCGAAATTCCGGGATTTCCGTTGCTTGAGATGATCGGGCGAACAGAAGACCAACGCTTCAAAAAGCCGGGCGTGTTGAAGTAACTGAACGCCTGAAGAGCTTCCCCATTGATGTTGCTGCCGTTGTCGTCTTGCCCGTCCCAAGCAAGGCACACACCATCTGACGAGCCGAAATAAATCTTGTCATTAAAAAGTGCCCAGCAAGTCGCATTCCATCCCAAGAATCGGCACCATGCGCCGGTGATGGTGTTCATCACATACTGGTAAGACAAGGTGCTTGATACCGGTACATTCATCAGCAGCATGTTTTCAGATGGGTACAGGATCGTCTGCCATCCGAAATTGGTTGCGTAGGTTGTCGTAGCATCCGACACCGCCTGCTGGATTTTGTCCGTCAGCGCGATCTTGTTGTTCACTCGTGTGGACATCAGTGCCTTTGACAGCGGCAGCAATCCATCCCGATTGATCAGCAGTAGATCGCCTGCAAACTTGGTGAAGCAGCGCCGATTGATTGGCGATCCCAACTCAAACACACCAACAAGCGCCCATGTCGCCGCATTGGATGGGTCGGTGCCCTTGTAAACTACCGCTTCGCCCTGCGATGTAATGAACACGGCGTAGTCGTCCAAGCCTTGGCCGGCATCGAGCGACCAAGTGCCCATCGCCATCAAGTAGCCACCCTTTTTCACGATGCTGGAAAAGTCGAGGGAGGCTGCAGCACCACCAATCGACAGAACCGGCAAATACCAGACACGCAACGAATTGCGCTCCACCATCCAGATGCGCGTCTTGAAAATGTTCAGATGGATAATGTCGGATGTCGTGACACCAGTAATTGCTGGTGTAGTGGTGCCGTCAATCGCTTTCCACGTCGAGCCGTCGTATAACTGCATCTTGTCCGCGCCATTGGCGAGATACAGGAAATTCCCGCCTGCGGTGCTGAAATTGATGTGCTGCCATTTGTCGGATGTGAACCCGGTTGCGACTGCCGCACCGACAGCGCCAGGCGTCGTCACGTCGAAAATATCTGCGCCAGCAGCGGCGAACAGTTGGTTCGTTGTCGGCGAGTTGTAAGGAGCAAGCGTGTTCGGCGACAAGCCGCTTACGCTGATGGAATATCCGTATCGAAGCTGCACTTCCGATGGCTTCGGAAAGAAATTGTCCAGAATGACGGCATCGGTTTCTTTCATTTCCGCCAAAGCATCACGCGCGTTCCACCCACCGATTGGCGATGGCATTGATTTCGTGCTGACTACCGCCGAACGAGTGCCTTTGGAGCGAAGCGGCTTAAGCATTCCACGAACCGATGGGGATAACGATGCCGGTGCGCGAATCCGTCCTGCGGCCCATGTCTAAAACAGGGCGTTCGGTATCGCGGGCAATCGCATTGATGACGCGGTTTTGGTACTTGCGGAAATCTTCTGCGTACTCGAAGCCTTTTGCTTCTTTCCAGCGCCAGATCAGGCCGGCAGTCATGATCTGCTCGTCAAGCAGAGCAACGTCGTCGTCAGCGGTAAATCCAGTTTTGAGTGTCACACCGTCCGCCGATGTGCACCAATTCTTGGTCTGATACTCGAAATAATACGAGTCGCCAGCGGCGGGAATCGGCATTAACAACAGCAGGCCGCCGCGAACGCGGTATTTCGGGAACGGGCTGGTAACGCCCCATGACTTGAAGTTCTGCCACGTTTGCGGGTCAAGCGAGCCATACACCGGCAGGCGTTTTGTGCGATCCCAAATCGTTCCGCCGATGATGTACTTGAAACCGGGCGCAATCGATTCAATCGTGCCTTGGCTTTCGGTTGCGGTCGTGACGAACGATGCTTCCAATTGCAAAGCCTGCCAATCGTAAGACGTGCCGGCAGAAGTGCCAGTTGCAAGCGACTCACCTTCTTCATTGGCGAGCGCGAGCAATTGCAGGATCTGAGCATCCGTCGAGCTAACAACGGCGGTCGGCGATGGAATGCCTATGCGCGTGCATGCGTTCTGTACGATCGTCAGGAGTGACATGCTCTATTCTTCCTTGGCTGGGCGTCCGCGTTTTGGTTTGTCGGCTTCAAGCGATTGCAACCGCTCGTTCATGCGTTCGATGGTTTCTTTCAGTTGTTCGTTTTCCACCTTCAGCGCGGTCAGTTGTTCTGCGCTCACGTTTGCTGAGCCAAGCCATGCCTGCGCCTTCTGCTTCAGCGTGCGCAGACCGAGATTCTTTTGCAGCAGCTCTTCCGTCGCTGCCGCGAGATCCTCGACAGTGCGAATTTTCATTTCCAGTAGGTTCTCTACCTCTGCCGGAGATAAAACCGGCCATTCGCGGATCGGATAGCCGTTTTCCGGGGTTTCTTTCCCAGCCAGCCAATCCTTATACTTTTCGTTGAAGTGCTTTACCCACTGTTCCGGGTACTCGTTTTCCATTGCCTTGCGACTCAATTGCGCCAGCCATTCCTCAGCGATTTTCTCGGTTTGGTCCTTCGATCCGATTTGCATCACATAGGCCATGTTCACGTTTTTGGTAACGCGGCGGCCTTGTTCGATCGAGGCATTACGATCCTCTACGGCGACTTGTTTGAATTCGACGTAAGGCGGGCGAGCTTCTTGAATTGCGGGCATGGGGGTTTCCTCATGGGTTGATGAACTTTTCTATGCCTGCGCTTGTTGAAACGGGCATAAAAAAGCCCCGACCGAAGCCGGGGCATGCAACGCGATCAGGCTTAGACGACTTGACCTTGCGCGTGCGGCGTGTTGATAACGCCGGACCCATACCCGGTATAGGTGCCGGTCAAGGTGATAGAGCCGGTGGCAGTGCTGTTCTTGTCACCAGTCGTGCCAATGGCGGAGCCGGTGTAGATGCGCTTGCCATCCGGGTCAAGTGCGGCCACCACGGTAGATGCCGGGATTCCCGTGCCAGACAGCGCCATACCAAGGAAGAAGCCGTCATATCCAGCCGGGCAGTAAAGCACCGCAGTGCCGTTCACCGTGTTCGCCGTGACCGTTTTGGTGCCGGTCGCAGCGATACGATTGCGAACGCCGAGCAGTTGCTTGCCGTTCGCCAGCGTGCCGGCGATGCCAGCCGCAGCCACAGCAATTGCGGTATCAGCAGCGACCGTGGCATTCGTTTTGTACACCGCGCGACCCTTGGTTTGCACCCAGCCGTAAGTGCCGGATGCCATCGGCGCCATAGCCACACCGAAAGGAAAGCCTTGGCCGGCAGTGGACGGCAACAGCGCGCCGTTGAATGCCTCGTCGTACATCACCAGCGAACCTTTCAGGATCGCATCGGCTGACTTGATGTACATGAACGTGCCTTGACCCCAATACGGATCGACAGCGGTGATTTCGACACCAAGCGGGTGGCGCTGCGTGGTGTCCGGCGCAAACCAGTCGTTGAACGGTTGCGTGCCGAGAGTGGGAGAAATAGCTGCAAACATGGTCGCTCCTTATGCTTTCATGACGGCTTGGCGGGCGCGATTCGAGCAGATCATGTTGCCCTGCCACAGAATCGGGATAACGATCGCGTCCTGGTTGACGGAACGCAGTTCATCCATCATCGTGAAGTTGGCGTCGGTGTGAGCGACCATCTCCAAGAAGTCGGTGTTGATGAAATACGCGTGCGAAGTCGGAATGCCGCCCGACGAGTCGAAGAACACGTCTGCGGTCTTGTACTTCATCGACACCATGCCGCCCTTGCCGCTTTCTTCTGCGGTGTACCGCTTCAGCGAGGTCTGCGATTGCTCGTAGTACGTGAAGTAGTCGTCGGACATGACGATCAGGTCGGGCATGTCGTTGCCGCGAGTGGCTTTGATCCATGTCGGCAGCATCAGGCTTTCGATGGTGGTCGATGACGGCGTGATTGCGCTGCCACCTTGCAGCGGAGCCGCAGCCGATTGGACGATGTTCTGCCAAAAGCTGTAGGTCGAGCTGTTGATGCCGCCAACGGTGCCGGTTCCGGTGTCGGAAATCAGCGCTTGCAGGCCGTTGATCTGGTTTGTCGCGGTGCCGTCCGAATACAGGTCGGTTGACATGCCGTTGGCAGCCGAACGCATTGCATTCTTAATGCGTGCTTTCACCAGATTGATGATGCGGGAATCACCCGAGTTGGTCCGCAGTTCCAGACCGGATGCAACCACGTTGATCGCAACCTGACGCCACGGGAATTCAGCCGCAGTGATGACATCGGATGCACTGATATTCAGCGTGTCGTAGCCGGAATAGCGCTGATACGTGCTGTTGTTCGCGTAATCCAGCGGACGAACGATCGACAAACCGCCGTCTTCAGTGCTTGCGCGGCCCTTGTCGGCAATGCGCCGGTACAGCGCGTTGTGGTTGGAAACGTTATCCGCGATCTCTTTCGAGTGATTGCGGTACGTGGTCGAGACAAGCTCGGTGAACGTGTTAAACAGAGTGCTTTGACCGGGAGAGGCCATGGTGTAACTCCTTCAAAGGGAATGCGCTGTCATCCCGACAGTGCGAATTACGAACGGGAACGGATGTCCGCCAGAGTTGCTTTCAGCGTGTCATCCATGGTGCCGATAGGACGTTGCGCCGGCAGGGTTCCCCGCTTCGGTACATTGGTCGCTGCTGCGGCTTTGGCTTGCTGGGCGATTTTTGCCTGCGCTGCGCGTTGTTCTTCATGCTGTTTAGCAAGAAGTGCTGCGCGCAAGTCAGGGCGTGCCCAAACTGCCATGTCATAGGCTTGATTGATGTCTTTGGCCGTGCCCGCCTCAAGCAGCGCGGCCATTTCCTTGCGGACGACATCGAAATGCTCCTTCCCCTGCTTCGCTTGCTCAATCATGCTGTTAAGCTCTGCTTGCTCGCGTTGAGCCTGGGAGGCGCTCAGGTGTTGCAATTGCTGCTGCGTTTGCTGCAACTGCTGCTGCAAATACTGTGTGTTCGGGTCAATCTGCTGCGTTTGCGGCAAGCCTTGAGAAAGGTCTATGCCGTACATTTGTGCCAGTTGCGCGAAGTTCTGCAACTTCTCTTGCGGCGAACCGTTGCGCAACTTGTGATCGGCGCTCAGCAGCGAATTGATCGCCACATCGGGCGCGATATTCAGTTGCCGCAGCGTGGCTTCATACGGCGCAATGGCTTTATGTACAGCCTGCGCGAAATTGGCCTGTGCGCGGTACTGCTCGACGCCTTTATGGAAATCGGCTTCGCGCTTCAGGACTTCTTGCCGGATGCCTTCAGGTAGTTTCGCCCACTCGGCTTTGCCTGCGGCTGTCCAGCTTGAAGGAGGCTGTTCGGCGACAGGAGCTGCGATAGCAGGAGCTGCGGCGTCCATGGCCGGGGATTGGCTATCTGCCAGATCCGCCTGAGGATTTGGGGCGACATTTTCATCCGCTGCTGGCACATCGGCTTTTGCGAACTTCCCGTCCGGCGCTCTTTGCTTTGCTGGCTTTTCTTCGGTCTGCGATGCATTGGCCGCCAACTCTGCCGCTGCGTCGCTGTCACGCTCTTTGATACTTTCCAGCGTTTGCCGGATCGTGTCGTCCATCGATTGTTCTTCTACTGGGTCGTTCAGGGTTGCCTGATCGTTGTCCATAAAAACTCCGTCTTATGCTCATTTACGAGCGTGGGGAAAAGCCGCACCATCCGGTGGGGCACTGCAATTTGCGCATTGGTTTCGGTTTATCTGGCCTGTTTATCCGAAACAACTGTCGTTCCAACTATCCAAACTCGGCTAACGCCTTATTGGTTCAACGCGCAAAACATTTGGCGGCAGGGCGCTACACCTGCTTCGCGAGTCAAGCCGGAAACACTCCGGCTGCGCTGTGGTTAGCGCGTAACTTGTCTATATCGCGATCTCTTCCGCGGGTCCACGGCCACAATAGGTTTCTGCATCAACACCGCACCAAATTCTTAATCCAGCATGGGGAAATTAACGCCTCACGGCGTGGGAAGATCAACCTCTTGACAACAATCGCCGCTTCGATTCCGGCATTTGGTAAAACGCACGCGCTGCGGCGTGCTCAAGCTTTGCATCGGCCTTGCGCTCCAACTCCGCTCGGGTGCGTGCCGCATCTTTCTTCATTTCGGGGTCGTATGGAATACAGCCATTACGCCGCAAATCCTCCCGGCGAGCGGCGCGGCCCTCCACCCATTTACCAGTTACAGGCGAGTCATATCCGGGCAAATCGCCAAATACCGCCGGCGCTTGACGATTGGTGTGCTCGCATTTCAGGCGCCAGGCTTCATCCGCTTCCGGCGTACCGAGTTTATAGCCCCAAAATTCGAGGTATTTTTCCTTGTCACTCTGCATTGCCTGACTCCGCCTGTTTTGCCGCCGACATTTGCGCAGCATCCAAAGTCGTTTGCGCGGCAATCTCAGCGACTTCGATCTTCGTCGCGTTGTCCATCTGCGCCTTACTCAGTGTGGTCTGCTGCTCCAACATCGCCATGCGTTCTTCCATGGCAGCGCGCATTTGCTCGAACTGCTGCTCGAATGCCTGGCGCTGCATTTCGCGCTCATGCTCCATCTGTTGTTGCAGCCTGTCTTGCTGGGCTTGGTAGGCCTGCTCGGCTTGCGCAATGCGCATTTCGTTTTGAGCGCGCTGTTCTTCCACTTGCTGTTCAATCTGCATGCGCTGCTGCTCCAGTTGCAGATCCATCTGCTTGGCCTGCGCGTCGTGCTGCGCTTGGAGTTGCATCTTTTGGGCGTCGGCCTGCGCCTTGATTTGCGCAACCTGAAGGGCTGGGTCTTGATGCGGCTGCGGCGGCTGCATTTTCTCTAGCGCGTCTTCCATCGCCAAGCCCATGCGAGCGCGGCGCGTGACGGACAACATCAATTCTTTGGCGGCAGCAACCGGCATCATTCCAGCCTGAACGAGCGGCGTCAGCAACTGCATCGTCGCGCCGACCGCCTTGAGCGTTTCGGACATGCTCTGCATATCGCTGTCGATTGAAGCGGCAATGGTCGAATCCGTCTCAATGTCGATGTGGTAATTACGGTGTGCGTTGTCCCGCATCAGGCCTATGACCTGCTCCCATGACGGCTTTTGCAGCATGTCCATCTGCTGCTTTGATGGTGGCTGCGGCGTCATCATGGAGGGCATTCCCGGCATCATTGCGGCGCTCCCTGCATCTGCTTTTGCTGCATCTGATATTGCTGGTACGCCTGCGCCTGCATTTGTACTTGCTGCTTCTCTGCTTCGGTGTCGAACATTTGCAGTCCGGTCATCTGCTTGATGGTCTCGGGCTGGAACTTGGTCGCAATGATCTGGCACTTTAGGCGGATGATGTCGCGGACATACCGCTGGCACTCAGCCTGCATCTTCTTCAGCCGCTGCGTTCCCCATTGCGCCTTGATCTTCTGCGCACCGAATGTCTCATGTGGATCAGTGGCGGCGCGCATTATGTCGGACATGCCGGTAATCTCGTAGATCACCTGTTTGCAAGCTTCGCGCTGAATGCCAAGGATCTGGATTACCTTTGCGGCCTGCTCGATCGGCATGAACCAGATGTGCTTTTCGAGGCCGCCTGATTCAATCATGGCCTGGACATCGGTTGCCGGAATCAGCTGATTGTCGCCAGCTTCCATCAACGCGCTAATTTCGGCCAGCACGGAGTTATATACACCGCGAACCTTCAGCGCGTCAGTCAGGTTATTGATGCGCGACGTGACGCGGTTAAGTTCTTCGGCCTGCTCCTTGTACAACTCAAACAGCGGCGTAGGGACAAGGCAACTAGAATCTTCAACCGCATAAAACGGGCGCGGGATCGGGAAAAAGCCGTCCAGACCAAGCGGGTCGTCGATTGTTTGCAGTGGCTCAGTCTTGTGCGAGCGGGCGATAAACAGCACTTTCTCGCTGTCCTTGTCCCATATTTCCCACACTTCGAGGGTTTTGAACAAGTCGCTGACCGCGTCATCGGCCTTTTTTACTTCTTCGTCCGCCACCTGGTCGAGCTTGATCGACTTGAACACATCGCCGAATTTCTCGATTCCAGCATCGCGGCTGAATTTGTGCCGGAACGCGACCCAGCGGATCTCATCCCATGTCTTACCCGGCCCACGGCGGAAATCGTCCCATTGAACGTGTTCGCACATGACGCGCTCATAGGCCAAACGCTGCATGCTTTCCTGCTCTGGCGGCTCACCTTGGCTCTTGTCGGATTCGAGGCCTTCGATGTCCGGCACATACTTCACGCGAGACAGTCCGCGACCGCACAACAGTGCGTCCAGCACATCCATCTTGATCGTGTGGTCGAAGTCGTACACGTCCATAGCGTAATCAGCGCAACGCTCCAGCACTTCAGACACGACCTTTCCAACCGGATCGTCATCACGGAAACGGCGGCGAACATCCGGCGTTGGTAGCGTGTTATAGATCGCCTGCCGCATCGTCTCGGTGTTCGACCAAAGAATATTGAAGCTGTTGCGCTTCTGCTTCGTGCCGCGATACCGCTCGATGATTGCCTCTGCCTTCTTGCGCCATTCTTTTTCTTCTTTATCGGCAAGCGAAAGCTCCAAGTCCCAGCGCTTAACAATGTCAGTCGGTGACTCGCCTATCTGCGCGGCGCTGTCATAGCTGCCGGACTGGATTGCTTCGTCAGACATCAGCTCAGCGCAACGATATTGGTTGCGGTGGTGTTCGTGGACATGATGCGGCCACCATTCAACTCAATAGGCAGGATCGTCCCAACGGGCGGGGCCTTGATCGTGACAGCCGTGGTTGACCCATCAATCGAGAGCGCAATATCCCCAGCGCCACCAATATAGATAGCGCGGCAGTTCACCAGCGTTGTGTCGCTCGGCGTAACCGACGCAAAACTGTGGTAAATCGGTGATGTGATTTGCATTATTCCTGCCTCTTTCGGCGCTGGGCCGCAATGAGTTCGTTGATAGTTTGCTGGGTTGGGAACTTCGCTGGCTCTGGCTTGCTTGGCTTATGTTCTTCACGCCAGGCGATGGCGAGCATGCGGAAAGCGTCTGCCGCGTGGCTCGTCCAGTCGTGGCGCGGCTTCTCACGAAATGCCTTCTTGTCTTCGTCGTACTCGCGCTGATATTGCTTGAGTGATTCAACGCCATCCGCCGTTTTGACTGCATCGAACCAGCAGCTTTTCAACATTGAACGCGCCGCTTGAATGCCGTCCTGAACAGACAAATCGGGGACTATTCGAACCGAAGATGACCCAAAAGCTTTCCACGCCATCTCTTGAATCGATTTGCCGCCACTCGCTAGGGTTTTTGCCTTGGCGTCATGAGGCAACCAGTGCAAGCCGTACTTGTAGGGCTTGCTTTTCACCTCAGCGAAATAGTTATCCATTTGCAACCCGGATGCGCCGTAATACTCAAGCAAATGTATTTCGCCGCGAATAACCTGATACCACCAGATGGATGTATCGTCGCTGTAGCCAAGATCCCATGCTGTATGAACTGGAACGGCAGGGTCATGCTCAACTACTGTTATGCGACCATCTTGATCCGCCTGCCACATCTCCTTGCCGTAGAACGCCCCCGGCAGTGCAGCATCGAAGTCGCACTCCATCTCCTGCCGCCAAGCGTCTTCGGTCATTTCCAGCTTCATCGCGTCCATTTCGGACTGCGGCAAAATCCCGGAATCAGCAGCCCGAATGATCATCAGCAGCCAGTCTTCACTTACCTCGGCATGCTTTACTCGCTCGTAGAACTCGTTCCGGCCTTTAGGAGTTCCGATAATGATTGCCCAGCCTTGGCGATCAGCAAGTGCAGGGCGAATAACGTACTGCCAAACACTAGGCTTCCAATCACCGTACTCATCAGCCACAAGGCCGTCAAAATAAAGGCCGCGAAGCGCATCAGCTTTATCAGCCCCAAACAGCTGTATGCGAGAACCATTAGGAAAATCAACGCGCAGTTCGCTTTCATTGATCTCTATCCCCGGTATTGGCGCAACAAACCGCTTCAGGTAATCCCACGCAACAGACTTGGCCTGCTTGTAAAACGGCGCTACATAAGCAAAACGGCCATCCGTTCCGTGAAACGTGACAGCCGCCTTTATTAGCTCATTGACGCATGCGACAGTTTTACCCGCCCGCCTATGCGCTACCACCACTGCCCATCGGGTGCGCCGCTTATGCAGCGGCATAAACACCTTACGTGGCGAGTAGTCGATTACGACTCGCTGCGCCACGCGAATTCAATCTTATGCTCGCCATCATCCCCGGCGCCTTGAATTTGCGACAAATCGGGCAGCGTCTTCTTGAGCAGGATTTCAATTGCTTTCAGGCGACTTGCGCTCAATTCCTCGGTTTTACCAAGCGCATGATTTTGCAAGACATTTATTAGCTGACTGGCCTGTATTTTTGTCCTTACATCATCCTGGTGCGTCTTTCGCATTCTTGCCGCCATTTCTCTTCATCGGGGTTGCCCAATGCCTCAAAATAAAAAAGCCCGCTACCGTTGCCAGTGCGGGCGAACTTCCATCAGGTGATGGGAAGGAGACTCGTTAATCCTGTTTGCTGCGAATCCAGCCAGCCACAACATCATCCAGCGCAACCCAAGCATCCGGGTCATAGTCCGAATCGTTCGGCTTGGTCTCGGCTGGCTCTTTGTGCTGGATCCGGAATTCGTACTCGGCCAGATCGTTCTGACCGGTGGGCATGCCGCCAAGCTGACGACGGATTTCTTCGTTGCTTGGCTGGGTCATGGCGGACTCCATGAAACTGGAGCGGTCTGAGGGAGTCGAACCCATCTCTGCCAGCTTGGAAGGCTGTTACTCGCCGCCGAGTAGACCGCGCAAACGAACAAAAGCCCCGGCTCTTTCGAGGCGAGGCTTTTTAGACGCAATAATTACATCTAGCACACATATCCTAAACGAAATATCTTGCCGTTGCAACATGTGCGCGCATTTTTTCGATCAAAATCTTTTTGGCCTGCGTAAGCGCCTCTTCATAGATCGCGTCCTTGAATATCCACTGAGTACAAATCCCCCGTGATTTCCGTATTGCCCACCACTGATGACGCCTCAAGTTGTTAACCATTGCATCGACTGCCTCGCCTAGTCGCATGAAATCCTTAACATCCTGCGGGTCAGAATAGCCGCCCGGCTCATCAGAATCTTTTAAAGACATGTAATCCGCCCAAATGCTCAATACCTTATCGACAGGCTCGCGATTATCAAATTCTCCGCCGTCACTATCTCCGCTTTTCAGGCTCCGCATTGCACTCCCCTTTTCACATTCAAACCTAAACGACTTCGCCGGATCCCCGTGGTACCTCGCCTCCCTCGCCCTGCTCGGCTCCGGATTCAGCCGGCCGCCGACGAAGTGCAGGGCTAGGACGTTGATTTCGTCGCTCACTTAATCATCCATGCAATCGCGAAGCACATACCCACAAATGCAAATGCTGCTGGCCAAGTCATAATTCACCCCCTCAAATATGCCGACTCGGGAACGCCGCCCGGTCGGATTGAATCTCCCTGCCCCGCTCTGCCAGTACCGAAGGCAGCGCATAGACCTTGTGCGTGATCGGCGATTGGCGGGGCTCGGCTGCCAGTGCCAGATTGCGCACGAAGTATTTGCGCCGCTTACCGCGCACGACCTCGTTAATCTTCCCGGCATCGGCCAATTTGCCCAGCAGCGGCCGAAGCACTTTCGGATCGGCTTCGAAGTAATGGGCGATGTCGGCGTTTTCGAACTCCTTGCCTGGTCGCGCCTGCAGGTATGCCAAGGCGTTGTCCGACAGGTTGCGGGTGCTGGCTAGTTCGCGCATGGCGCCACCTCTTTGACCATCTGCGCCCGGATCAGGCGAATATGCAGGCCGGTGAATTCCTGGATGTGAACCAGCATCGGCTTCGGCACCGCATGTTTTTGATGCCGGATGCGGCTGAATATCACCGGGCTGATCTCCATCTTCAAAGCCAATTGGGCATCGTTCTTTGCGCCGTATTGCTGACGGAACCAGTCTACAAAGCCGTTCGGGTCGTAGCTTTCGTTGTTCATTTCCTTCCTCCCTCAACATAGTTTTTCCAAGCATCCCGAACGCGCCCGATGTGCTCCGGTACGTCTTCGGTGATGCGCTCGATGCTCCGTAACGTCCCCGCTACCATCTCCCGCGAATGCAGCCGACCAAGCAGGCGAATGCAGCAGTCCACGCAGTGGTAATCGACCGCAGCGCCCGTGCCTGTTTTGGCAAGCTGGCAGAGGCGGCAGGCGATGTCGGGGGAGATGGTCATTTCTTGTTCCACCATTCCATGCGTTTTTCGATGACGTCATCTGCCGCCTTCTCGAAGCTCTTGCAGTCGCGGCGATGCGCAATACTCACGAACGTTCCGGCTAATTGCTCGTGCTCGCACTTGCCGACTCCTGCCGCCGCATGCTTCGGCTGTTTGCGCAGATCGAGCTTTGAGCATTCGAGGCAGATCATGTTTTCGCCCTCATTGCGGCCTTCAGTTCTTCGCTTCGCTTCGCCTTGAGTTCTGGCGGAATCGGAACCTCTACCCGTTTCGGCTCGGCAGCCATGACAGTGACGGGAGGTGATGCGCGGGCGGCGGGAGACTTGCCGGCGTTGTCGAGAGCCGCGATAACGCGAGCTTTGAACTGAATCGAGGTTTCGCCGCGATTGGCGGACATGCCGAGTTCGGCGCCTTTGGCAATCACGCCCGCATCCGTTGCATGCCAGGGAATCAGCGTCTTGCCGCCCTCGCCTTTGCGAGCCATGCAGGCAGCTTTCAGGAACGATGCAGGGTCCGCAGGCCGTTCGATTACAGCGGCAAGCACGGAGGCGTGGACGATCTCGGCGGTGTACTGCTTGACCAGTCCGCCGACGAACGTCCCGCACTGCGCCTTCGGCATACCGGCAGCTTCTAGAATCGACTTGCCAGCAACCCAAAGCTCATCCTTGGTCATCTGCTCCGGGGTTTTGGCTGTTTCGCTTTGTCCGCTCGGCGGCTCGCCGCCCGTACCGCTAGGTACGGAATTCCCTTCCCCCTCCATTCCTTGATCCATTCCCTTCCCTTCCGTCGGCGGGACTCGGGGTGATTCGGCGGAATTCGGTGGAGAAGGCAGTTTTGAGGGGGACCGCTTGTCGATCTTCTGGTGTTTGGCGAACCCTAGAACCTGTAAATACTCAATTCCATCAACGGCATAGATGGTTATCAGCGAGGCCCGCTGAATCTCGCCGATTAGCTCCGCACAGTCGATGGAGTCAGCCGGGAATATCTGCATCTTCATGCGCTTTGGCGAATGCACCATGCGACCTTCGTCGTCGCAGAAATTCCAGATGCCGATAAAAAGCAGACGGGCGAACGCGGACAGCTCAACAACCTTCTCGTCTGTCCAGAATTCCGGCTTGATTGTCCGAATTCGCGCCATAGGTCAGTCTTTCTTAAACACGTAAGATGCTTTCTCGAGCATGGGGCGCGCCTCACATGTTTCATGCGTCAACGCCACGGCCTGTTGCATTACCTGCGAAATTTGCTCGAGACTAAGAAAAGTCAGCAACCGCGCAGCGAAGCCAATTGCATACGTTCTTGGGTCGCGGTCGCGGCCGGCATCGCCAATCCATGGATCAAACCAATCTGAATTGAAGTGAAATCCTCGAAGTAGGGCCAAGGTTTCAGTTGAGTCAATTACCGCAAGCAGCCCCTTCATCTCGTCTGTGATGTAATGTTCTTCTTCGTGACATTCTTCGCAAAGGACGGCTAGCTCTTCGCTCCCGTATTCCCAAGCCATCCTGCCTTTGATGTACTGCTTGTGATGGACATGTAGGGTCACGTCTTTAGTCCCGCACTGCCCGCATTCCCACCCCGCGGCGTCAAGCATCTCTAGGCGCTTCTTCTGCCAATTTGGGTGCTTCAATTGCTGCGCGTAGGTCAATTTCATTTCGCTTTCTCCAAAGCTCTCCGCAAAGAGCACGGCGGCAGGACGGGCGGAGAATTCCGTCTTTTCGGGAGCTACCCTAGCCGTGTGCATTGAAATCATTACGCCACTCCCTTATCCACAGCCAGCGCCGTTATCACTACCTTGACTTGGCCGCCTTTGATGACTTCTTTGCGCACCATGTGCAGCTCATCGATCTGTTCGTCATCCAGCCATACCCCGGCGCTTGTAAGTGCGTCCTGCAATGATTTGGCGCGGTTGTCGATGTCTTGCCGGCGACGATCAGCCGGATAAATCGCCACGAACAGCGATACCCGGCCCTCTATCGTTTTGTATCCGGCCTGCGCCACTATCTCGGCGACTTCTTGACGAAACGCCTGCCCTGCCGGCTTGATGTACCGCCCACCACGCGGGCGTTGGCCGTAGTAGTGGTTTATGGTGGGCGGCAGTGGCAGGGTCAGCGAGATCATCTATGCAGCTTCCAGCAATGATTTTTGGTCGGCGTCAACTTCCAGTGCATCACCTTCTTGCAGAAGCTTGGAACGTTCTTCGATGACGATCGTCACGTAGGAGCCTTCGGCGTCGGCCAAGCTATGCGCTTCCGGCGTTTTAGAAAGGGTGAGTACGCATTTCACGCCGTCCTTAAAAACCACCTGATCCACGGCAGCCGGGAAAGTCATGCGCCCGTTGCTGGCGATGATGTCGATCGCATCGCGCGCGGCTGTACGGCATTCGTCGTGTACGGCTTGCAGGACGCGCTTTTGCTCTGCCTCTTTCAAGTCGATCCAGGGAACGGCCAGCGTCTTCAGGTGCTTTGTCGCGGCCTTGATCAGCGAACCGAGCAGGAATTCCTTTGCGTAATCACTGACGGTCGGCTGTTGCTGTTCGTTTTCTACTTCTTGCATTTCTCTCTCCTCTGGTGGTTGAACTACGTGTTGTGACTGCCTGCTAATCGTTCCATCGTCAAAGCCAGCAGCGATTCCTGCGAGCCGTAAAGCGCCTCGAATCGCGCCTTGTTTGGGTGAACTGCGATCCTGCCGAGCTGGTCGGTGTCGTCTTGCTGATGGTGTTGTGCGCAGAGCGCCAGAACCTTCTTGTGCGCGTCCGGCTTGGTGCGGCCATCGATGTGATGGATCGATACCCACGGATTCACGCGTCCGTCCAGCAGGCATGCGACACAGCCAAGTCCGGCCATGTCGTGATGCAGGGCGCGCTCTGCTGCTGTAGGCGCACGGCCTTTCATGCCGCGAGACTTCATCGGCTTTGTGCTGGGCTTTAGGGTCATGCGAACAGATCTCCCGCAGCAAGCCTTGCGCGCCGTGTTTCTCGGGCGGTCTCTGCATGATGCTTCGCGTCGTATCGCAAGTGGCATCGCTGGCACCATGCGCGCAGGTTCGACGGGTCGCAGTTCTCTGGCGTGTGGTCTAGGTGCGCGATCGTCAGAACGATGTCGACCATGTTTTTTACTTGGTAGTCACCCATGCGCACGCGGCCAAGATTTTCCCCGGTATCGGCGCAATACACTTCGGCATCGTTCATCTGGTATGTGTCGGCATACAGACCGGCGCCACGCGCGATTCGCTCACCGTTCGGCGCCTTGCATTGCTCGCAGCAGTTATTCGCACGCTCAAGAATCGCCGCGCGGATTTCTTTCCAGTTGGCCGGATAGCGCGCTTTGTTTTCAGGCTTGATCGGCATAGCTAAGCCGCCCTCCGCGCATCATTCTGGTTCGCGCGGAACTCCACGCCCATGTTTGCGCCGTGGGCATAGACCTGCTCCAAGTACAAAGCAAAGCCGCGAACGGTCAAATCGGTCGTTGAGCCGATCAGAAGCGGCTCGCCATGTTCGTCAAAGTCCCACTTTTGATAGCCTTCCTTGCACAACTCGGCATCAAATTCTTCCGGCAGATAAAGGCGCTTGAAAAGCTCGTGCCAGCCCTTGGCCGTCAGGCGTCGGCCGTTTATCCATGCCTGTTCTGATATGTCAGCCAGCGGCCCTACCCACATCAGCGCGTTCTGATCCAACTTGCGCGCTTTAACCTCTTCACGGAAAACCGCTTCGATCGGATGCCCCGGATCAAGTGGAATGCTTCGAGCAAGAGCGATCAGGGCTTCGCGCTGGATTTGGCCGATCAGGCGAATCTTGCAAGTGACGAACGGCTGACGTTTGGCGCTCATGACTTGACCGACCTCAAAGCGCTACCGTCGAGGGTGGGTAATGTGGGAGGGGTGGGAAGGTGTGCCTGCGGGAATAAAGCACGATGATGAGCGACCAGCTCGACTATTTCATTCGGCTTCCGCGTTCCTTGATTCATGCAGTAGCCGTGATGCACGACGATGCCGCGCTCCATCAGCTTATTCACGCGACCACAGGCAGAGCCTTCTTTCATTCCGGTGCGCGCCGCGATTTGCTCGCGCGTCATCGGGCCATGCAGGGCCAGTGCAAAATATACGAGGCGTTCGCGGTCAGGAAGTTCGCCGGCATCGCGCATCGACCAATAAGCCGCCAGAGATGTGGAGGCGACGGCGGTCTTCATGCCGGCACCCGATCTTTGGTGTGCACGTCTTCCTCGATTGGAAGGCCGGAGACGGGGCGAAGGAAGCGGTCTTCGCATACCACCTCTTCAGCAACAAACTGATTGCCACTCGCCAATCGCCAAGGCATTGGTTCGCCGCCATCGCGCTTAGTGACCCACGCGGAATTCGGAGAGCCAGTGAACCTGATATTCCCGTTGGCGAAAAGCTCGCCGGGTACGGCAATGCGAACCACCTCAACAATAGTCCCGATATTTTCTGGGGTGTGGTTCGCGGCGATGATGATCGCCAAATCGCCTGCTTTGACGTTCATGCCGCCTCCCGAATCTTGATCACCTGACTTGCAGCGACGTAGAAAACATCGCGCCAATAATCAGCCTCGTGAGTGCCTTTGATGAACGGGCAGGCTTCCGGGCCTTTGCCATCCCGCGCTGCTTGCTCGGCGTGTTTGGCAATGTCGGCGGATTTGATGAGAGTGGTCATGGTTCACCGCTCCCCGATTCCGACTGAATGACAGGCGCACCGTTGCGATTAGCGATGTCTACGGCATTGCGCAGTTCGCGGATTTCAACGTGGTGCGCGCGCTTTGCCGCATCCTTCTTCCCCGTGGGTGCGGCGATCACGGCGCTACCAGATTCGTACCACCTGTGCACTCGATAGACGATGTAATCATTCGGTGTTGGTTTGCTCATTCCTGCCTCGTTTGTTTTTTGTGATGACTGCTTGGTGCTGCCGGGTAGCTCACATGCGCATGCTCATCGTGCGACCAGCAAAACGAACGCGACCCGGCAAAAACATGGCCTGCTTTTGGGCCGCACCGGGACATTCCCCACGGCCAAACCGTCGCCTATCATTCCGTTGCGTCACCCAGTTGTTAGCCAAGTCGCGCAATTGCTTGCTTTGCGTGATGTCCGCGTCGTTGCAGGCATCTCGGAAAGCGGAGTATTCGTCAGCGTTGAACAGAGTCTTGATGACGATGTTGCGTGGGTCTTTCATGGTTCGATCCTCGTAGAAGGGTTTCAGGATTTAAAACGGTGCTACTAACAAAAAACAATTCAGATTCGGTGCTCAGTTTCTTTCGATTTTTTCTTTAGGCGTCCGCCATGTTTACGATTTGGAGCAGTCTTCCAACCTTCAATAAAGTTGTCGGCAATAGTGATGATGTAGACGTTCTCTTTGCTGTATGGGCCGATGTCGCCTCGACGCCCCATCACTGCCGAAGAGGCGTTGGCCTTTCCTCTGGAATCCCACAATCCGGATTCGCGCCATACGCTCCACCAGTCAGAAAAGCTGAAATGCCATTCGATTCCACGTTGGCGAGCTCGGTGGTATTGCTCAAGAAAGCGGGCCTTTGCAAAATTCATTTGCTCGATCGAGTCGAAATCACCTGCGCAAACTCCGTATTTCTCTTCGAAGCTCTGGCGCCTGGATCGCTTATTGATTACAGATGCCCTGCAAAGCACAATCTGCATATTCGCAACGCAGTAAGGCTTGGCGCGGTCAATTCTTCGCATGCAGTACTTACCGTTGGTGGCTCCCCGCTCACTCCACTTGCCGCAGGCGTTCCACATACCCATCCATTCAGGAAAAGACATCGACCATTCATCACCGGCCCGCGTGCAAAGGGATTTCTGACCGCGGTATTTCTTCATGGGAGCCTGCGCATCGGTCACCCGCAAACCAAAATTCAAAGCCGCAGCCTCGTCGGCAAAGCAACCGTAAAACTCAAGCCACACCTCTGGGTCGGCCTTATCTACCGCTTCGACTTCATGCGCAAGAGTTTTCATAAGTTCAAAGAATTCGGTCTGCTTTTGAGATTCATCAAAGATTCAAAAATGCACAAAAAAAT
>DATMTU010000189.1:0-16610 GCA_035564035.1 Dongiaceae bacterium | reverse complement strand
TTCAAGCCCTTAGTGAAAGTTACCCACGTGTCCGAAGCAGACGCAAAAGACCCCTCCGTACCCATGTCCGATGAGGAGCTCGAGGACAGCCTCCGATGGCTGCTCTTCAACGCTCCGCTGACCAACAAGAACAGTGTCGTTCAGTATCGTGAGTACCAAGGGGCACCCACGGTCATCGCAGAGCTCGACATGCTCTCCATCTACGGCGCAAGCCCAGACGTACCACTCGCTCAACAGCATCCGCTCGTTCGGTGGGTTGACCTGTCCACGTCACTCTGTGGATTTGGCTTTGTCATCCACACAGCGACCCTTGGCGTCGAGCTGGGGGAAGCCGCAACCTTCCAGGATGTCCTCGGTGAGCTGTTCTCGGAAGAGTATGCTCAACGAGTCACACCGCTCGTGATCGGAATGTCCCTCGAGGACTGCATGCAGCGGCTCGCGCCTGCCGATCGCAGAGCTGCCGTTCGGGAGCTCGTGTCGGCGCTGAAGGCGCAGCACTAAGGGGTGCCCGGTTCGAAAGAGCCGGGCACTTTCCTTTTGTGCAATTTCGCCACAATGCGCTCTTGATAGCTCAGCTGCCTATTAGCGATTCGCTTCTTTCACCGAAAGGCTCAAGCGCCCCTTTTCATCGATGCCCATCAGCTTTACCTTGACGATTTGGCCCATAGAAAGAACATCTTCAACCTTTTCGACACGAGTGTCGGCGAGTTGTGAGATGTGGACCATACCATCGGTACCTGGCAGGATGTTGATGAACGCGCCGAAGTCTTTAATGCTCACGACTTTTCCTTCGTAGATGCGGCCAACTTCCGGCTCTTCGGTCAGGGCTTTAATCCAATTGAGGGCAGCCTCGATTTTAGCGGTGTCGGCAGCGGCGACAGTAATGAGGCCGTCGTCTTTAATATCGATTTCGGCGCCGGTTTCGGCGGTAATCTTGTTAATGACTTCCCCACCCTTGCCAATAACGGCACCGATTTTATCTGGGTTGATCTTAATCTTTTCGATGCGTGGCGCGTATGGGCTGAGTGCCTCACGCGGCTTATCGAGAGTAGTGAGCATGTGTTCCAAAATGTGGGCACGGCCCTTTTTAGCGGTCATCAAAGCTTCGCGCAAGATTTCCGTTGGCAAACCGTGGACTTTCATGTCCATTTGCAGGGCGGTAATACCCTTAGCGGTACCGGCAGACTTAAAGTCCATGTCACCAGCAAAGTCTTCAGCATCGGCAATGTCACTGAGGATATTTGGCTTGTCGCCATCCATAATCAGACCCATAGCGATACCAGAAACGGGTGCGGTAATTGGCACACCGGCGTCCATCAATGCCAAACAGCTTGAACAGGTTGCCGCCATTGAGGTTGAGCCGTTTTGGCTCATGATTTCGGTGACGCTGCGGATAGCATAGGGGAAGTCTTCTTCTTTTGGCAGAACTGGCAAGAGTGCGCGTTCAGCCAAGTAGCCGTGACCGATTTCGCGACGGCCTGGTGAACCAAGGCGCTGAACTTCACCAACAGTGTAACCTGGCGCGTTGTAGTGGTGCATGTAGCGGCGTTCACCATCGGTGACTTCCATAGTATCAACCAGCTGCGCGTAACTGAGGGGTGCCAAAGTAACAATGTTCAAGCCTTGGGTAACCCCACGGGTAAAGAGCGACGACCCGTGGACGCGCGGCAAGACGCCGACTTCACTGGAAAGGGGGCGGATTTCGTCAAATTTGCGGCCGTCTGGGCGAACCTTGTCTTCAACAATCCCCTTGCGAACATCCTTGTGGACGGCCATCGTGAAGGCTTCGTCGTATTTGTCGCGTGGGTACGTTGCATCTTCGCCGTTTTCTTTGGCGTAGTCGGCAGCAGTTTCTTCATGGAAAGCCCAGCGGAGTTGGTTAATGAGTTCGTTACGTTCTGGGTATGGCTTACGAATCGCTTCACCGAGTTTGCCGTCGACCCATGCGTCCGCAGCGGTCTGTAAGGCTTCATCCGGCAACACCAAGGTGTATTCTTGGGCAGCTGGGGCAACTTTTTCGGCCAACTCTTTTTGTAGTTGGATGGCTGGTTGGTAGTGTTCAAAGGCCCATGCAAGTGCATCGGCAACGACTTCTTCTGGTACTTCGTTCGCACCGGCTTCAACCATCGTGATACCACTTTCAATACCAGCAACGACAAGGTCGAGATCGGAAGCTTCACGCTCTTCAGGGGTCAAGAAAGCCTTAAATTCGCCGTTGACGCGGCCGATGCGGAGGCCGGCAACCGGGCCATCAAATGGTGTACCCGTCAGCATTAAAGCAGATGAAGCGGCGATCATGCCGATAATGTCGGGGCGGAAAGCTGGGTCGAGGCTCAGAACAGTTGCAACCACCTGTACTTCTTGGCGGTAGCCCTTTGGAAATAGCGGACGGATTGGACGGTCGATAAGGCGACCGATCAGGATTGCTTCGTCGCTTGGACGGCCTTCACGCTTAATAAAGCGGCTGCCGCTCATTTTGCCAGCTGCATAAAATTTTTCTTCATAGTCGATGCTGAGCGGGAAATAGTCGAGCACTACTGGGCGAGTTCCTACTTGCGCGGTACCAAGCACGACAGTGTCGCCGTAGCGTACGAGAACCGAGCCGGTACTGCGGAACCCAACGCGGTTCACTTCCAGCGTTAAAGGACGGCCTTCAAACTCGGTCGTCACTGAAATAATATCCTTGCCATTTGGATTAATGATTGGCATGGAACCTCCTTCTTGTTTGCCCACTTCACTTCTATATTTGAGCGAGTAAGTAACGGGTACAGAAATTCGTCGTAGCGAATTGCTCTATCCAGCACTTAAACGCGCGTGGGTGTCTCTAGTATACCACGAGAGCGGCACATAAGGTGTTATAGTTGACAATTTTAAACTTAAGTTATACTGTATGTTTACTCACCATCCCCAGGAGAAGGCGGAAACTTATGTCTCTTAATCTGCTGACGATGGTGATCACCTTCGTCGCGTACCCATGCTTCTTCTTGTACATCCTGTTTGGACTGCGCAAGAAGCAGGCCGTTCGCGGTAGCATCGCTCACCACAAAGCATCAACCCAGATGATTGTGAGCATCATCGCAGTAACAGTCTGCACTATCGCCGAAGTGTTCATCGCTATCCTTCAAAAGGACATCGTGACAGCAAGCACAGATTTCGTTGTTGCCGTGTTCTGGGTGTGGATTAACAAAGAGCACTTCGACGACGATAACTGGTTCAACGATCAGTGGAAGCGCTTGAAGCGCGGCTTTAAGAAGCTGCGGCAACGCCTCGCAACAGGCATACCACTCCCCCTACCATCGCCGGCTTGACCGGCTCCTGCCCCGCACCCATGGTCGAGCCTCGCTCCCAGATGGGTGCGGGGTTTCGACTTTTAACGACAGGTTATCTAAGCGCCGTTCTTTGGTATCGCAACAAGATCAATGTCAAACACCAAGTCGCTATTGGCTGGAATGTTTGGCGCGGGGCTTGAAGCCCCATAGGCTTGTTCGGCCGGGATAATCAGACGGCGCGTGCCGCCAATTTTCATACCTGGTACACCGTGTGTCCAACCACTAATGACTTGATCAAGGCCAAAGGTAATCGCATCGCCAAAATCGTGGCTACTTTGGAAAATAATGCCATTTTTCACCAACGCACCGGTATAGTGGGCGGTAATGGTTGCGCCAGGCTTCACCTCTTCACCCGTCCCCACTTCAACATCAATGATTTCCAGTTCTTTCACTGGGTCGGTTTGTGGTTCAAAATTGTGTAGTTTTGTGCCTTCGTATGCCATTATATTCTCCTAATTACCTCTTAAATTAACGTTTCTTCTTTTTAGACAGCTCGGCCGCAAGGCGTCGCTTATTATATTGCCCGTAAACAAACGGCAAGCCAATCATCAGTATAAACAGTAGTCGTGTCACCCAAAGAAGCCCTGGGTTTTCAACCGTATAATCACCCGGTAGCCCTAACAATGCCTGCACGAGTTGCGCATGACCATACTGCCCTACTCGCTCGGTGGTTGCCGAAAGAGAACCGACAATAAGGGCAGCCTCACAAAGCATAAAGTAAAGCCCTGCAACTAATTGACCTTGCCCATCTTTACCGCGCGTGACAGTAAACCGCCATAATCCCCTGGCGGTTATTTCGACAGGTGCCCAAAAGACTGCCAATGCTATGATGCCGCCGAGTGCCGCAATACTGACTAAAAGAAGCGACAATCCAAGCGCGCCAAAAGTATTCACGTCTTCTGCGTTAAGCACGCCTGCTATCAGCCACGGCACCAAAAGCGCATACACAGCAAGCGGTAACGCCCAGTAGAAGAAGCCTTTGTAGTAGGTATCCTCATCTTGATTTTTTACCCCACGAAGGTATTGATGACGAAGGACCAACGCTGACGCGAGCGCAAGAGCTCCCATACTAAAGAACATCACTGGCGTCACGCGGCTATCGTAGGAGTTAATACCAAATGGCAGCTGCAATAAAGCGATTAGCACGGCAATCAGCGTGATAGTACTGACGATAATCTCAAATAAAGGTTTCCTCATATCCTCTAGTATACAGGGTTATAACAGCTGGCTTTCAAACATGCGATAGTAACTACCCTTTTTCGCGACGAGTTCGGCATGCGTCCCTTGTTCGACAATCTCACCGTTTTCCAACATATAAATAATGTCGGCTTTTTCGATTGTCGTCACACGGTGGCTAATAGTAATAATAGTTTTATGCTTGTTTTTCAGCAGCCGCTTGAAGATACGTGACTCAGCCAAGGCGTCGATAGCACTCGTTGGTTCATCAAGGATAATAATAGGGCTGTCACGGTAAAAGTTACGCGCTAAAGCGAGCCGCTGCCACTGCCCACCCGACAAATCAACACCCGGTGTCCCGTCATCATGTTCAATCCACTGGTTAACATAGTTATCGAGACCTTTAGGAAGTTTTTCGAGAAAGGTGCGCGCTTCGGCAGCATCAAGCGCCGTCTCAAATCGTTCATGGCTCACCGGATGGCTGACGTCACCCAACAAAATATTGTCACGCGCTGTAGCAAATGAATAGCGGTTTGAGGTTTGTTCAAGTACGCCAAGGTGACGATGCCAATCTTCGGTTGATACATCAGCCAAGTTGATATCATCAAGATAGACAGTACCTTTTGTCGGTTTGTACAGCCCCAAAAGAAGTTTCACGAGCGTCGATTTACCGGCACCGTTCTCCCCGACGATAGCCACGTGCTGGCCTTGATGAACTTCGAGTGAGATATCCTTCAACACATTAGTTTTATTGCCCGGGTAATGAAACCAAACGTGGTCAAACCGTACCATGTTGGGAAGCTTTTTAAGCCGTTTTGGTGCCGCCATTGCCCGTGGCAACTGCATAAATTCGTTGTAATCAAACAGGTTTGCAATATCACTATCAATGCTACTGAGCTGTGAAATGAAGCTACTTACCCCCGTTAAAGCTCGTGAGACAATTTGCTGGACATACAAGAATTGGCCAACCGGCAAAGCATGCGCAATAATTTGCATGGTCGTGTAAATTAACGCCACAACTTCGGCAACCGCTTCAAGAATATCAGCGCCGAGCTGTAAGCCAATAAACTTTCGCTCAAACTCAATCCGTACTTTTTCATCTTTATCGCGTAGCTTCATGCGCAGGTTCAATAGGTGTCGGACCATGCCGTAAAGGCGAAGTTCAGCAATAGCCGAGACTTGGAACATATTCCATTCAATCATGTCTTTAGCACGGCGCGTTTCAACGTTCTCGTTCCAATGGCGCACTCGAGCTCGTGATAGACGGAACTGGATAATGATGCCCGGAATAACTGCCGCAAGGAGAATAACCCCCAGCCACCAACTCACCAACAACAGTGCGATTAAGCCCGAGATTAACGACACCAATGCCGTGACGATAGACGAAAGCTTATCGAAAACAAAGGTGAAAAAGTTCGCGAACTGCTTCGACTTATCAAATAAATCGGCCGTCTTTTTGTCGTCATATCGCCAAAAATCGAGTGCCAAGAATTGTTCATACAAACGGTCGCTAATGGCAGCGTCAATCCGATAGCGAACAAACTGGTTAATATACTGTTCAATACTCGTCCACGCCGTGAGCGCAACACCAAGTGCCGCTGTAATAACCACATACATAATGGCATCGGCCCCTGCCTGGTGGTCACCGGTGTAAGCGCGAGCCAGTGCAGTCGTGGTAAGGGCGGCAAAGTATGTCGTGACGATTGGCAACACCGACGTAATAATCGTGCCGGCAAGTTTTATAAAAACGGCTAGTGGTGATGCTTTATAGGTAATTGCCGCCACGCGAGCAATACCCGTCAGTTTTTGGCCAGTCCCCAGCTTTCGATCATCTTTCCCGGTTGGCTTTCTCCTTGGCATCTGTAGAGTATATTATACTGCGGTAAAAAAAGAACCCCGCTTATTTGCGGAGTCCTAGTTTTGCGACAACGGCTTTGTAAGCTTCGAAGTCTTTTGCCTCAAGATATTTCAGGAGGCGTTTGCGGCGTCCTACCATCTGCACGAGGCCGCGACGAGCCATGTGGTCGTGCTTGTTGAGCTTAAGATGCTCAGTCACCTCTTTAATACGCGTCGTCAAAACAGACACTTGGGCTTGTGGGCTACCAACGTCGGTTTTGTGCGTTTGCGTCAGGGCAAATGCCTTTGCTTTGTTCTCTGCAGTAATCATCAGGTGTGTATTGTACCAGAAGTTTCCACAGGTTTCAAGGGGTGTTACCATAGAAAGATGACGTCCCAAAAATGGTCGCTCATCGCTAGCCTTGTCCTCCTCACGATTGGAGGCTTTATCTTGTTTGGACCATTGGTGCATATTTTACACATCAACCTGATTCGCGATACGTATCGAGGAGGTGCGGGCATTATCGCTCCCCTTCTTGGGCTGGTATTTGTCTACTTGGGCATTACGATTACCCGCGGGTTTCGTATGACGCTTTATATAACGTCGTCAGTGCTTTGTCTCGGCTTGTTATTTTGCCTATTCAACCTCCTTCACCACCCCACAATCAGTATCGTTTCTCTTATGCTGCTCATTGGGGTTGCGGCTATCGCACTAATTCCACTTTACGCAAAACCGCCAGTGCGCAGCCGTATTTCGGCCAACTGGTATAGCTTTTTGGCACTTATTATCGTGGGAAGTGCAGGGCTTTTGTATGGCACCATTGGGTTTATGGCTTTCGGGCCGCACCTGTTCCACCAAACCAATACGCCATTTTTAGGCGGGTTAGCCGAAACGATTGAAACGATGGTGCTACCCGATGAGCTCATTGCCGCCCCAACACATGGCGCACAGCTCTTTATCGCGAGCCTGGATGCTATCGGATTTATCGAAGTATTTCTTATCCTTGGGGTATTTATTCAACCAATGAAACTCCATCGCGCCTCAACTATTCGGGACCGTCGTCAATTGGAAAGCCTTCTTCGCAACTACCCGGCGGCGGCTGACGATTATTTTAAATTATGGCCCCAGCCAAAACGCTACTTTTTCTCGACATCGCGGCAATCGTGTATTACTTTTTTGCCGGCACGACGGTCGCTGTTCGTTTTGGGGGACCCGAATGGCGACCCGGCAGAATTTTCTACGCTCATTCAGGCTTTCGTCGCTTACTGCCGTGAACACGGCTGGTTGCTTTGCGTGATTATGCCGAGTGATGCAATTTCACGGCGTTATAAAATGGCGGCAAAGGAATTACATAGTGTTGCCTTAGGGAATGAGGCGACCGTGCTAGTTGCCACCTTTGCCGAGAGTACCATTCGCGACAAGCACTTCCGCTACGTCACCAATAAGGCGCGGCGTGAGGGGCTTACCGTTGAAGAACTCGATACCCTTGATACCGCTACCTTGCGGCGCTTAAAGCACATTTCCGATGAGTGGCTTCGTCGTGGACGACACGAATATACTTTTTTTATGGGGCAGTTCTCGCCGGAATACTTACGAGCCTCTCGTGTTTTTGTGCTCAAACAGGGTGACACATGGCTGGCCTATACGTCGCTCCTTCCCACCTACCAAGCCGACCTCGCCTCGATTGACCATTTCCGGTTCGTTGAGAAAATGCCCTCAACGGGTATGCATTTTCTCCTGAGCGAGGTCTTGCTTTGTCTCCATAAAGAAGCCGTGGCCACTTTCAACCTTGGTTTGGCACCGCTCGCCCATATTGGAAGAGGGAAAGATGCACCTCAGCAGCGCTTGCTTGGTATCGCAAAGCGCTTAGGTAACCGGTACTACTCGTTTGATGGCGTGGCGCAATTTAAGGGTAAATTCGACCCCACCTGGAAAAAGGCTTCGGTGCTTTACGAAGGTTCAGCCCTGTCTATCCCTGGTATTATTGGCGAGTTTGAGTCGATCTCTAGCTATAATCGACGGCTAAGCCGCAGTATTCCTATCGTATCGGCAGCGGCTATTATTGCGACGGTGACGACGGTTATTTACATTGCTGCGCAGTAAATATACTCTCACTCCTACCGAATGTAGCTTTTCAATCAACTAGGCTTCGTCTAGCTCTAAATCTCCCGAACCTGACAAACGATATAGAGTTTGCGCGGCATGAAACATGTCTTTCTGCAATTTCACATCACCTTCGATTGTCGTTTTATAAAAGTCTTCGATCGACTCTGGGTAGTCGCTATCATCCGTATCGTAGAGGAGTCCTTTTTGAAGCATACCTCGTTGCTCTGGCGGGAGTTGATCAAAGAATTCAGGGTGAAACTCATAAAGCCAATCAACTCGACTTTGCAGAGCAAGGTATTGTTTGTAGTTCATCTCTCCCTGTTCCATGTATATTATTATACCATAAAAAGGCAATGGCCCCTTCCGTATGGAAGGGGCCAGCCCTCTGTCTTCAGTTGTAGTGTCTCCAGGACCAAGTCACTTACTTGTCGTCGGAGTGGTACTTCTCGTAGACCGGCCCGTTGCCATCGTTGTACATACGATAGCCGTCGGCATGGGTCTGGCCCGAAGTCTGTCCAGAGTGGAAGTGCTCCTGCTGGTTGACATCGGTGTAGAAGGCCTCGTCACCCTTGTTGGGGACGAGAGCCTGTGCGATCTTGTCGAGGTCGCCACTTGCCATTTCTGGCTCCTTAACTCTCAGAGGACTGCGAGAGATTACTCGCGTATTTATTACTATGACATAAATATTAGATAATTACAATGATTCAGGGGTGGAGTGCGGTAATATCGCACTCCACCCCTACTTCAGATTCACCGTCGGATTTCAGACATTCGCCTCCCTACAAGGTTAATCCCCTGAACCACACTCTGGATCTCGCCCAGTCCAAGCTCACCCAGCTGGACCGGCTCGTGCGGCTGACTTTCTCGAGGATAGGCTCCAACATCTTGGCAGAACGTTCGGTCAGAGCAGACGAAGATACCATTGCACACCTGGTCTTCGTAAGTGAAATGCCAGTAATTCGTATGCCCCACAATCCATGTCACGAATTCTCGCACCTCACCCGAGGCCAGCCTCACCGGTCGAAGCATGCCCTTAACGACTTCGTCTGCATAGTTAGTTTCTTCGAGCCGCGCAAACATGCGATCAAGCTCGGTAGGCACCGTCTCGAGCAGACGCAAGCGCTCTTGCTCGTCAGCCTCCGCCTTACGGCGAAACTTGGCCTCCCTTTCCTCTTGATGTTGGGTGGCTCGCGTTTTGTAGCGGTCATAAATTGCGTCACTCATGGGGGCACTCTCCTTAGAAGAATAGTCGGATAGTTTGACGACAGATAACTCCGCCTCGTGTTGATCGTGTGGTAGTGTTAAGGTCCTGAAGTACAGTCAAGCTGTAATAGAATTTATAGCACTTCTTAGGATATAGTCAAATATCTTAGCGGTCGACGTGCGTTGCAATTTCAGGAGCCTCCCCCTGTACACCATAAGTTCTCTGCTTTTGCTTTATTCGCGCATGACGCTCGTTAACAACCTTCTGTTTAATCCCAGCACCAGTAATGCTATCATACAGATTATATACAGACCGCTTGGCGTAATCTTCGGCACTAGGATCAGTTGCAATATACTCCAACATCCTCATCAATGTTGAGGCCTCATTGAGTCCAAGAACATAAGTCACATCTTCTACCACCTCAGGGCTGAGTGGAACCCCTCCTTCATACCCTCCATTACGAGGTAGCTCGGTCGCATTGTAAACTGGCAATACTTCACCCCGTTCATTAAAAATGAAAATAACTGGAAAACCATTACTGCAACCATCGATATCTAAAAACCTCAGGCTAAAAACAGCGTACTCAGAAGTATCCCACTTTGTAATCTTACAATCACGATATCCTCTCGCAACTATATACTCCGGTACTTTAGCGGTAAGAGTGAGAAATTCCTCTATAGCATCTTGCCTGCTAATTTCTTCATTACGATGCCGCTCTACCAACTCAGCCTCTTGCCGTTGGCGAATTATATCAAGTGGGTTAGCATTCATACGTCGATACTAGCACCATAAGCACATCGGTCAAGCATAGGCTTCTTAAGTTCTTCTATTTTCTTTAATGCTTAAGCATTGACTTTTTATCTGTTCCGTGGTATAATTCTAAGCATATGGAACTTGCGAGGTTTCCTTCGCGCGGAGGGCTATCCGTACGAAGCATTTTTACTTTTGTCCTGGCCGTGATTATGACGGTTCTGTTATGGGCAATCATCGGGGGTGCACCAGCACACGCCGCTGATGCAAACTGGGATGGTGCTTCTCTAAAATATGATGGCCTACAGTATATATCGGCAGGAATGATTCAGAAAGATGACGGATCAAACCTCCCCGTTGGAAGCCCGTATTACATCTACACTGAACAATACCAGGCACCCGGCTCGAGCGATTCTATCACTCGTGCGCGTATTATTTACTTCTCACCCGGTGTTGACCCCCCAAGTGCGACAAGTGCAACCACTGTAACGTTCAATTACGATACTGCGGCCAAAAAATTTTCAAATCCTGTCGATCAAAAGACGATTTCGCTTGATACCAGTAGTGTCGGCTCAGCCCCAACAAGCTGTGCTATTGATGGTATTGGCTGGGCTGTTTGTCCGATTATGAACTTCCTCTCGAAAGGCATGGATGTCGTCTTCAACCTCATTGCCGATTACATGAAAGTGCAACCACTTCAAACCGGCAATACTCAAGGAAGCTTATACACCGCATGGAACGTGATGCGTAATATCGCTAACGTAGCATTCATCATCGTCTTCATTATTATCATCTACTCACAGCTGACGAATATTCAGGTAAACAACTACGGGTTAAAGCGCCTCCTTCCACGACTGATTATTGCGGCAGTTGCTATTAACTTGTCGTACATTATCTGTGCAATTGCCGTCGACCTTTCAAACGTCCTGGGATATTCACTCCAAGATGTTTTCAATGGGCTGAGGAATCAAATCCTATCGACGGGAAACAGTGACAACTCGGCAGCTGTATTGTCATGGCAAAGTATTACTGGCTTTGTTCTTTCAGGCGGCACTGCTGCACTTGCAGCAGGTATTGGTATCGGCTCGGCAATCATCGCGACTGGTGGTACGATTACAGCGGCAGTCTTCATTCTTCTCCCAGCATTGGTTGGGCTCTTGCTCGCTATCCTTGTCGTGCTCCTCGTTCTTGCAGCGCGACAGGCACTGATTGTTATTCTGGTTATTATTGCGCCAATCGCACTCGTCGCCTACTTACTCCCTAATACCGAAAAGTGGTTCAAGAAGTGGCGTGAACTTCTGATGACGATGCTTATCTTCTTCCCAGCCTTCTCTGTTGTCTTTGGTGGTTCACAACTAGCTGGTGCCATTATCATCAAGAACGCAACCTCAATTAACATGATTATCCTTGGCATGATCGTCCAGGTTGCCCCATTAGTCATTACACCACTATTGCTGAAGTTTAGCGGTAGCCTACTTGGTAACATCGCCAAGCTTGTTAACAACCCTAACAAGGGTATTATCGACCGCACGCGTAACTGGTCAAAGAGCCATGCCGATTTACACCGGGGACGCGGTATTAGCGGCAATAAATTTAACGGTGACCCAGGCAAGCTTGGTAAAGGTAATGTGATACGAAAATCAGCTCGCTATCTTGACCAACGTAAGCGACGACGTGCCGACCGCACGGGCAACGCCGAAACGGCAACACAGACGAATTATGAAAATAGCCGCCTTTACACGAAGCCGAATCGAAAGGGTGGCTACAAGTACGATATGGCTGTTCAGAAAGCAACTTTTGAGGATAAGAAGAACGCAACCCATAGCCACCACGCAGCTCATGTTGACGCTGCTCGACGAACCCAAGGTTCAATCATCTACGAGGCTTCAATGGATGCTCGTGCCCAAAAGGCTGCGGCCGATACCGCCCAGGCACGTACCGATACCTTCTATAACAATGTGTTAAAAAACGAACGGCTTGCAAACCGTGTTGGTGGGAGCGCGCTTCACAGCAACGGATACCAACTTGAGGTTGCAAAATCACGCCTTGAGGCTAGTGAAAGCCTCAAGGCCGACTTCTATCAAACCCAGCGTGCAACCCAAGGAACTCGTTTACACGCTGCTTCGATTACCCTTGAAAATAGCAAACTAAAGGCCGAGGCTTCACAGAATACCTACACTGCTGTTATCGACAGCCTTAAAGCAACGCCAACTAGTGGCTTGTCAATGGCAGCACAAACAGCACAGTCGAGCAAGGAACTCGCTGAGGCAGCACAACATCGTGTTCAGGAGCTATTTGACCAGCAACGCCGTACGCTTGGTACCGACCTTAATATTAGTAGCATAAGGCTTGAGGAAAGCCGTTTGGGTGCCGAAACCTCGAAGTCGCTTACTGCTGAGTTTATAAAGGCCGAGAAGCTGGCCGTTGGTTCAGACCTTCACCTCGCAACCATTCGCGCCGAAGCTGCGAAACTGAGCGACCAAGTAGCCGAAACACAGGTTACCAAAATGGTCGAAGAATACAAGTCCGGTAAGCTTGTTCGCACCGGTGAGTTAAGTACCCTTATGACCTCAATGGTTGATGATGTCGAACAATTAGCTGCCGAGAGCCAGGGTGCTCAAGCAGCACAAAATATTCAAAAGAAGAATATTGCTGAAGCATTCACTGCCGGCACGACACGCGCCCAAGACTTACTCCGCACAGCACAAAGCGTTGATCCATACGGCGATGTCCGTGCTGAAGCAGGGGCTCTCTCGACACTTGAGAAGATTGTCAGCGAAGCTCGAGGCTCAAACATTCGACTACTCGAAGAGCGTGCAACACGTGATGGCAAGACACTTAAAGACTACGTCACGAAAGTTGTTCTGCAAAATCGACTCGATGGGGTCTCTCCGCCGGAATCTGATGACATTATCGCTGCCGCACTTGAAGTAGCTGGCGATGAGGCTCAGATTCCACTTATCCGTAAGATCCGTCGATCAGCAAACTTCAACCAAGACGATGTAACCGCAATGCTCCACCGTAAGGAAACCGTCATGAAAACAAAGGGTGCCTTCGACCTTCAAGCAGATCCAAGTCTTGCTGGCGCAACAGAACAGCGTATGGACGCGAGTATTGCAGCAATGCTGGGTAGTACTGCAGCAGAAGACTTCCCTGGCATGAAGAATGGCGCAATCGTCGATTACGCAGATCGCTTTGACGCTATCTTGGCAAATAGCGATGCCGAAACTGATCCTCGCTATCGTGCAAACGCCGAAGATGGCCTCAAGAAGACCTACTTCAACCTTACGCGTAGCCTGTCAGACCCTGAAATCATCCGCAAAATGGGCGACAACCTGGTACCGGCAATTGATATTCACAAGAAGCTCCATGCACGCTACGCCGATAGTCGCGTCAACATCAACTATGATGACATCGACCCTCGCGTCATCCGCTAAGGCCGTTTACTAGGACTCAATGGGCAGGGCTCCTGCAATATCCCACTCCCCCACCTTTGTCCGTCGAAGCTCAGCACAATAAGCACCGGTTCGCAGCGCCTTGCCGATATCCTCGGCGAGTGTGCGAATGTAAGTGCCACTGCTGACGTGAACACGAATGCGAATATCGGGGTAGGCATAGTCGAGAATTTGCAGTGAATAGATGGTGACCGTGCGTTGAGGGATTTCCACGGTTTCACCTTTGCGGGCTAGATCATAAGCACGGCGACCATTAATCTTAATGGCGCTGAACATTGGCGGTGTCTGGGTGATCTCACCTTGAAACTGCTCTAATGCTGTCTGTACTTCAGCTAAAGTGGGCTGGTCGCCTGAAATGGCCGTTAATTCACCTTCTGGGTCACCGGTCGTACTCGTCTGGCCGAGGCGGATTGTTGCTTCATAAACTTTGTCGAGTTTTGAATACTGCATCGCGTTGCGGCATTCTTTACCCGTCACGATAATCATCAAGCCTGTTGCAAATGGGTCTAACGTCCCAGTATGGCCAACCTTGGCTTTTTTGCCAATTTGCTCGGATAGCCGACGGCGAATACGCGCCACTACACCGAAACTGGTGATACCAGCCGGCTTATCAACTAAAACGGCGCCATTTTCCGGAAGCAAAGTTTGTTTATCCATCCTGGCCATTATACCAAAAGCTCCGCACGACGTCGGAGCTTTTGGTATTTTCGGTATTGAAGCTGTGCTATTGCTGACCAGGGATTTTAAACTGTCCAGGGTCTGTCGGTGATGGCGCCGGTGGCACCGTGCCTGAATCAACTGGCGGTACCGCAGGAGCTGGTGCTTCTGGCGCATAGGCACTTCCCGCTTCAGGCATGGCATTGGCGGTATTATCGACAGTAGTTGACTCTGGGGCAAGGATATCGCCCAAGATAGCTGGCTGTTCAGTTGGCGGCAGTGGAATAGCTGGTGGTGGTGTCATGCCTTGAGAAAAGTCAGGGATTGGAGGTGGCAATGGAAGGCCTAAGTCGGTAGGAGTTGGCGGTACACTCAAAGGCGCAGCAGCTTCAGGTGATAGTGGCGGCAAGCTTGGAGAACCTGTTGCCGCACCTTGATCACCCAACGGTTGAATGACTTTTTCGCCACCAAGCGCATAAGTGCCGGCAGCCATTTCGCCTGCTTCTGGTGCATATGATGAATGCACTCCTTCGTCGGTTGGCATATCGTTCACCCCAACAGAACCTGGCGCAGCCGATGGTGTACCGGGAAATCCGCTTGATGCGCTCTCAGCAGGAGTTGCTGATTCGGGGTTACTTAGGTAAGCATGTGAGAGAATCGTTTTATTCTGGTCGCTCGCTTCTTCGCGGCGAGCATCGTCTTCGGCTTGATCGGTTGTTGCATTTAAGGTGCCGCCAAAGGCTGGTTCGTTTGTCATCTCGTCTTCAACGGCATAAGCCGCGTGGGTCGCAGGGGTATCAAGTGGCGCATCTTGGGTTGCCTTTATCACTGAGGCGAGCGTATCGCCTACCTCTGATTTTGCATCCGGCTTGTCTGCTGCTTCAAGTTCTTCGACAACCTTTTCTCTTGCCTTTTCTTCACCGCGCACACGCTTATCAAGGTCAGCAAGCGTTTCACCGCTATGGTCAATGGCAATCGAGTCTTTCGGCTCTTGCTTAATGGTCATTGTGCCATCAGCACTGATTGTCGCTTCGTCATTCGTATCCTCAGGCGTATTGGTAGCATCTGGGGTAGGTTCATCTGCTTGCGGCGTACCGATTTCGCGAGCATTTTGCAGCTCCGTGGCAATCAGTTGTTGGTCAGCACCGGCCGACATCAATGTCGCAGCAACGGTCATGGCACCAGAAGTGGTGTGTTCGTTACTAAAGCGGTCTGTTTCAGCAACAATACCTGTCAAAAGTGCTGTTGCAATCGGGCCATCAATAATTGACTTCTTTTTATCATCCTTCATTGCTTGGGCGAGGCCGGCAACCATTTCGCTCAAACTACTGGCGTTTGCGTCATGCCAATCAATCCCGCCAAGGTTACTGGTTTGGTCACCGGCGGTTAAGGTGATGATCGCTGCATCATGAAGAATTTGGCCGTGATTTTCAAGGGCACGGTCAAGGTTGTCTTGGTTATCAACCCCTAGCGCAATCACGAGTTCGACGTTGTAGTCACCTTGGCTAAACTCGAGGTCTTTTTCGGTAATGGTCGTTTTGTAAGGAGTGATGAAGATTTTCACCGCGTCCCCTTCAACCTTGTAGCGAAGATGGTCGGCTTTTTCTTTGTTCAAAGCGATAATAAAGTCGCGGAGACTATCGGTGGTGTCATCGAAAGTTTTTTCTGGCTCAAGGAATGCAATCGCCGGTGGCGTTTCACCGCTAAAGATAGCGGTTGAGTATTTCTCTTGCTTATCGAGGAGTAAGGTAAGCCCCAATGCTGCCGATAAGGCATCCACCGACGGGTTGTCGGATACCGTTACCAGTATTTTACCGGCTTCTTTGATTTTCTCGACTACTTGCTGTTTGGCTTTGATTTCGTCCATGATTTTCTTTTTTTGTTTTTAATCGTCACAAAGGTAGACGCGTTTGCAAATAGTGTAGCATAAGGGTTTTACTGGAGTCAAATAAAAAAGTAAAGGAGGCCAGCGGCGCATCGAATGTGCGACGACATCTGCAGCCCAAGTTGAACCAGGCGCAGAGGCCCTGGTGAAACGTGGCGCGAAGCCGTCTCGTGCATTGATGCGCTACTGGCCCCCTTTACTTTTTTGGCAT
>DATMTU010000188.1:0-1758 GCA_035564035.1 Dongiaceae bacterium | reverse complement strand
ATCTACCAAAAAGTTCGCGTAACTCGCGGCGACAAGGTTAAAGAAGGCGACATTCTTATTGAAGGCATGTCAATCGCTGATGGTGAAATCGCCCTCGGTAAAGACCTTCTCGTAGCCTTCATGCCTTGGGCGGGTTACAACATGGACGACGCGGTTGTTTTGAGCCGCCGTCTCGTTGAGGATGACACACTTACAAGCATTAACATCAAAGACTACACTGTTGAAGTCCGCGAAACCAAGCTTGGTCCAGAAATTGTTACTCGCGATATTCCAAACGTTAACGAAGACAGTCTTCGTCACCTCGACGAAAGCGGTATCGTTCAGGTTGGTAGCGAAGTGGCTGCCGGTGATGTGCTCGTTGGTAAGATTACTCCTAAGGGTGAGCAAGAGCTCAGCTCTGAAGAGCGTCTTCTCCGTGCTATCTTCGGTGAAAAAGCTAAGGATGTTCGCGATACTTCACAGCGTATGAACAACGCTGGTGGTGGTAAGGTTGTTGGTGTTAAGATCTTCAGCCGTGAAAACGGTCACGAACTTAAAGCCGGCGTACTTATGCAAATCCAGATCTTCGTAGCACAGCTTCGCAAGATTAGCGTTGGTGACAAGCTTGCCGGTCGCCACGGTAACAAGGGCGTTGTAGCGCGTATCCTTCCACAGGAAGATATGCCATACATGGCTGACGGTACTCCAGTGGACATCGTCTTAAACCCGCTCGGTGTGCCAAGTCGTATGAACCTTGGTCAGCTATTTGAAACTCACATCGGTATGGCAGCGCGTGCTCTTGGCTACAAGGTAGCAACTCCTCCATTCAACGGTATTCCAAACAGCGTTATCGAAGACGAGCTTGAAAAGGCTGGCCTCGACCGCGATGGTAAAAGCCAGCTATTCGACGGCCGCTCAGGCGAAGCATTTGAAGAGCGTACTACTGTTGGTGTGATGCACATGATCAAGCTTCACCACATGGTAAGCGACAAGATCCACGCACGTTCAACTGGTCCATACACTATGGTGACTCAGCAGCCACTCGGTGGTAAGGCTCAGAACGGTGGTCAGCGCTTCGGTGAGATGGAGGTGTGGGCACTTGAAGCATACGGCGCAGCCGCAACCCTTCAGGAGATGCTTACCATCAAGTCTGACGACGTATACGGCCGCGCTAAGGCATACGAAGCAATCATCAAGGACGAGCTCATCACTGGACCAAAGCTTCCTGAAAGCTTTAACGTCCTCGTGAAAGAGCTTCAAGGTCTTGGCCTTCGTGTTGATCTTGTTGATGAAAGCGAACTTGTTGATGCTGAAAGCCTTATTGAGAACGCCGGCCCAGAAGACAAAACTGTTCCAGCGCTTGATGATGAGCCAGTCGAAACAGTTCTTGATGAAGCTGATGAAATCGGTGACATTGATGACGAAGACGGGATGAGCATCCAAGATATTGATGAAGTAGATGAAATTAAGGAGGAGGCGTAAACATGGCTCGTGTTATTGCTACCTCAGGCATTGCAGATTTTGATGCCGTACGTCTTGCAGTAGCAAGCCCAGAGGATGTCCTCAAGTGGAGCTACGGTGAGGTTACGAAGCCTGAGACAATTAACTACCGTACACAAAAGCCAGAGCGCGACGGATTGTTCTGTGAGCGTATCTTCGGCCCAGTGAAGGATATCAATCCACACGACTCTAAGCTTAAGGGTGTTCGCTCCCGTGAAGCTGCTGTTGATAAGAACGGTGAGCTCGTCACAAAGAGTATTGTTCGCCGCGAGCGAATGG
>DATMTU010000187.1:0-5467 GCA_035564035.1 Dongiaceae bacterium | reverse complement strand
ATAGGTGTCGTTCAACAACTTCGCGGGTAAAGAATTCGAGGGTATCCCCAATTTCCAGCTGTATCTTTTTGTGGGTCTTGAGGCTCAAACCGCACATGTCGCCTTCAAAGGCTTCCTTTACCTCTACTTTTTCGCGTTGGAGGTTAGTTATTTCGGCTTCACCCAAGAGTTCATCGCCATGTTTGACACGGACCAAAAGCCCCGGAGTAATTTTACCGGTAATGACCTTACCCCCCGTAATCACTTCGTCTTTCATAGTACGGAAGACACCCTTGACCTCAAGGATACCTACTTCAGTTTCAACCACTTCAGGCGCGAGGAGTTTCTCCATCGACATTTTTGCATCATCAAGGAGTTCATAAATAACCCGGTACAAACGGACTTCGGCGCGTTCACGGGTTGCCAGTTGCTTCACGGCTGGCGGTAATTCAACGTTGAAACCGTAAATGACCGTTTTGCCATCGGCAGCCAGGCGCACATCGTTTTCAGTAATATTACCGACACCGCTACCAACGACATGGAGCGATACTTCCCCGCCGGTTTCAATCAACTTCAAACTATCAATAACAGAAGTAAGTGACCCTTGCACATCGGCTTTGATAATGACGTTGAAGTCTTGAGTTTTGTGCTTTTGCGTCATCAGTTTCAAAAGGTCGGCACCTGTCACATTTGCACTAGCAGCGTTGGCTTCACGTTCCATGCGAACAGTGTTAGCACGGGCACGAGCTTCTTTTTCATTTTTGACGATTTCAAAAACATCACCAAATTGTGGCAACTCTTTGAAACCAGAAACAGTGACCGGCGTTGAAGGGCCAGCCTCTTTAATTGCCTTGCCAGCAAAATCTTGCAGGGTGCGAACCTTACCGTAGGCTGTACCAGCAACCAAGAATGAACCCGGCTTGAGCATCCCTTGCTCTACCAAAAGGCCCACAACCGCACCGCGGCCAGTCTCCATGTGCGCCTCAATCACTAACCCTTCGGCAGGAGTATCAACATCTGCCTTGAGTTCTTCCATATCAGCAACAAGCAGCACCATGTCGAGCAACTTGTCGACACCTTGGCCAGTTTTTGCGCTCACTTCTACCATAACCGTGTCGCCGCCCCATTCTTCAGGATTGAGATTATGCTCGGTAGCAAGCTGCGTCTTTACGAGTTGTGGGTTAGCAGCTTCCTTGTCGATTTTATTAATAGCAACGACAATCTTTGCGTTTGCTGTTCGGGCAAAACGAATCGCTTCGATGGTTTGCGGTTTCACGCCATCATCGGCGGCAACGACGATAATAACCACGTCGGTCAAAGTGGCACCGTGCTGGCGAAGGGCAGCAAAGGCTTCGTGGCCAGGGGTGTCGAGTAAGGTAATCGAACGCCCGTTACGTTCGGTCTGGTAAGCGCTAATGTGTTGGGTAATACCACCAGCTTCACCGTCGACGACTTTTTGGCCAAGGATTGAGTCGAGCAAACTGGTTTTTCCATGGTCAACGTGGCCCATAACGGCAACGATTGGAGGACGACTCACTGCTTGAGCAGACAACTCGCGTTCGCGGCGTTCGGTACCAGCGTGAGCCACTTCCTTTTTCTGTAGTTCAACATCAAGCCCTAATTCTTCCACGATAATCGTGGCAGTTTCAAAGTCAATACGCTGGTTAATTGTCGCCGCAATGCCGTTTTTGAACAGCTCGCCGATAAGGGTTGTCACCGGAAGGTTCAGCACATCTGCCAGCTCGCCTACAGTAATTGAATTGGCAATCGATAAGACTTTCTCAGCCATGTGACGTGCTCCTTTCTTCTTTATGGTGATGATTGTGTTAGTAAGTAGTGTTTGGTAGGTAACAACGAGTGCTACCTACCATTTACCGCTCACCAACTACTTAGTGGTTTTCTTTGGCTTGCTGCCAGGAAGACCGAGTGAGATCTTGCGGTTCTCTTTTTCGATGTCGAGGACAACGAATGATTTGCGTTCGTTTAAAGTGAACACTTTTTCAGGGTCAGCAGTGTCACCTTCGCCAAGTTCTGAAACGTGAACGAGGGCTTCAACCGCTGGGCTGATTTGGACGAATGCACCAAATGGGGTAATCCGAGTGACTGTCCCTTCAACTTCGTCGCCAGGCTTGAATTGGTCAACTTCGCCGAGCCATGGGTCTTCGGTCAGTTGCTTCATGCTGAGGCTGAGGCGATCTTTGTCGATAGCGATGATTTTCGCTTCGATGGTTTGACCAACCTTGACGTAGTCAGATGGGTTATTAACACGCTCCCAGCTAATTTCTGAGATGTGTACCAAACCTTCGATACCTTCAACGTTGACGAAGATACCGTAGTCGACAACACCAGTTGCGACACCCTTAACGCTGTCACCGACCTTGAGCTTCTCGAAACGAGCAGCCAAGCCTTCTTTTACCGCTTCCTTTTCAGAGAAGATCAGCTTGTTGGCCTTGCGGTCTGCATCGAGGATACGAACCTTCAAAGTTTGGTTGATCAGCGCGTTCAAGCGCTGCAGGATTTCATCCTTGTCGTTGCTGCCAACGCGTGGGTAGTGTTCAGCGGAAAGCTGTGACACTGGGAGGAACCCGCGAACACCTTCGTATTCAACGAGCAGACCACCACGGTTTGCGTCGTAAGGGCTGACGTCGATAATCTCGCCGCTTTCCAGCTTGGCGATGACTTCATCCCAACCCTTGTCCTTTGCTGCCTTTCGGAGTGAAAGAAGCACGTAGCCGTTGTCGAGTTCTGGGTCGACAATGCTTGCGGTGACTTCGTCACCTTCCTTAAGTGTGCGTGAGAACCCAACCTCGCGGCGAGGTACGAGACCAACACCTTGTGGGCCGAGGTCAATGAGGATTTCGTGCTTGCGTACTGAAAGCACGGTACCGTCGATAACTTCGCCCTGGGCGACTTGTTTAAGATTTGCCGCTTCTGAAGCGAGCAATTCATCCATTGTTATTGTGGCTTTTGCCATAAGTCTTTTCAGACTCCTTCCTTAGTTGTATTTCCTAGAGAAAAACCATTTTCTTCCGTTCCGCTTGGGAGCGCGGTACATTAGGGCCGTCAGCTTCGAGAGCACAGGGCTTTAAACGCACACGTAAGAGAGGGGTTTCCTCATAGATTACCTCTATTATACCTCAGATGAACAGATACGTCCAGTGACGGGATGGTTGTTCAAGGGTGGATTATGACGCCTCGAGTAAGGTACGTCGTGAGCGCCAGTAAGAAGCGCCGACGAATACGAGCAAGGCTACGATAATTGGCGCAAACGCGTTTTCTGGGCCAGTTTGTGGCAATTCAGCCGCCGATGAACCATTTGAGCCGCCATTTGCGGCACTGGCGCTCGAATTACCCGTATTTGATGCTGCATTATTTGATGAGTTCGAGCTATTGGTAGAGCCGTTATCACTCGAGTTGCCTGAGCTTTGACTACTATTCTGGCTATTACTACCCTGGTTCAATGCCACTCCTTGGTTGCTCTCGTCTTTCAGCTTTTGCTCGGCGATTTTCATTGTCGCATCGTTGCGGGCAACTTCACCTCGCTGTTTCATGATAAGTACCCCAGCGAGCACTGCGCCCGCAAGGACAATAATACCGATCGTGAGCCCCACCCCTGCTCGTGTTATACGTACTGCCATGGTTCTCTCTCCCGTTAGTATCCTTATTGTACCTCAGTAGTAGGTGTGTGCCAAGGGAGGAGAAGGCGAACCGCCTCCCGAGCACTCCGTCTTCTCCTCCCTCGCCCATCATGCTACACTGGGGACATGATTATCGCGGTGGACACTGGGGGAACGAAAACATTAATTGCCGGCTTTGACGAATCCGGTAAAATGGTGGCTGAACACAAATTTGATACTCCTCAAAAGGCTTCAGAATACGTCGATACACTTACCACTCATCTCACTGCCCTTTTTGACCCGGCAAAGGTTGATGCAGTCGTTATCGCCCTCCCCGGCATCGTCAAGGATGGCGTCGCCGTCTGGTGTAACAATCTGAAGTGGCGTAATTTTAACGCAAAAGAAGAGTTCAAGGGTATCCTAGGCGGAGCACCGCTATTTATCGAGAACGACGCAAACCTTGGTGGGTTGGCCGAAGCCCGGCAGCTTGAAACAGTCCCCGCCTCATGTCTTTATGTCACCATTAGCACCGGCATCGGGAGCGGCGTCATTACTAACGGTATGATCGACCCCGGCCTCCGTTACAGTGAAGCTGGCCGCTCACTCGTCGAATTCGACGGTGTGGTCCGCGAATGGGAAAGCTTCGCCTCTGGTAAAGCTATCTTCAAGACCTATAAAAAATACGCCCGCGATATCAAAAGCAAGCGCGTATGGCACCAAATTGCCAATCGTATCAGCCGCGGCTTTTTGGCGCTCATCCCTATTATCCAACCCGACGTGATTATTATCGGGGGCAGTATCGGAACGTACTTTACACAGTACGAAGCAGATCTAAAGGGCATTTTACAGGAAAAGCTTCCCGACCATATTCCCCTCCCAAAACTTGTTCAGGCGAAACACCCCGAACAAGCAGTTATTTACGGATGTTATTACTATGCCATCGATGCCCTCGCTACTTACCACGCTTAAAGTAGATTACCCGACGATTACTTTCGAGGAGTCGGACCAATTTTCATGGTCGCCAGATCATCAAATGGTCACCTATACCCTCTCCGACCCCCACGCGCCCGAACTTTTGCTCCACGAACTATCCCATGGGCTCCTTCGGCACCACGATTACCAACGCGATGTTGAGCTGCTTGGTATGGAGCGGGCCGCCTGGGATACAGCTTGCGAGCTGGCAGGCACCTATGCTATTGCCATAGATGACGACACTATTGAAGATAATCTCGATACCTACCGCGAGTGGCTCCATGCCCGTAGCACCTGCCCGCAATGTACGGCAACCGGCTACCAAATCAATCAGACGACCTACGAATGCCCGGCCTGCCTGGCGCAGTGGCGCGTGAATGAGGCCCGGTCGTGTGAGCTTCGGCGCTATACAACAAAAGGCCGCGATACACTACAAAACCGCGTTACGACTAAAAAGAACCCCGCATAAACGGGGTTCTTTTATAGGTTAAGGTGTTTGACGCCTTTACTTACGCAGCAGTCTTAGTGCGGCGTGAAATGCGGCCACCCTTGGCGCCTGCAATACGAGCAAGCTCTGGGTTAGCGGCGAAACCGCCGGTGTGACCGTTTTTGCCACCCTTGCTTCCAATCTTTGCGTAGAAGCTAGGGTCGCGTTGTAGGTTTTTTGCAGCAGCTTTGCGGCCGCCTTCTTTAGTACCTGCCATGGATTGATTCCTCCCTCACCCTTTGAGACACCCCTAGGGCTCCTCATGTCGCGGTGATATCCACATTAATAAAAAGATTTCCACGTGCCTTTCGGCGTGGAAACCCTCGTTTTTACCTCACATACGATATAACTACCGCGTTGTGTATGGTTTTATATTAGCATAGCTTATGCTTTTTGTCAAGTTTTACACAAG
>DATMTU010000186.1:0-2184 GCA_035564035.1 Dongiaceae bacterium | reverse complement strand
GGTGTTGACAGCAGCGTGTAACGCTGTAGAATTCGCCTCCCGCTAACGAGAGATCGAAAGCGCAAGTGGTTGATGTTACAGAGGAAACTTTGAAAACATCTTAAAATAACCGCTTGACAGCAACAGAGGCTGCTGTAGAATGCGCGCCTCGGTTCAGCGAAAGCTAAACCAACCGCTCTTTAACAACTGAATCAAGCAATTCGTGTGGGTGCTTGTGGAGTCAGACTGATAGTCAACAAGATTATCAGCATCACAAGTTACTCCGCGAGAAATCAAAGATGTAACCAACGATTGCTGAGCCAAGTTTAGGGTTTCTTAAAAACCCAAAGATGTTTGAACTGAAGAGTTTGATCATGGCTCAGATTGAACGCTGGCGGCAGGCCTAACACATGCAAGTCGAGCGGTAGAGAGAAGCTTGCTTCTCTTGAGAGCGGCGGACGGGTGAGTAATACCTAGGAATCTGCCTGGTAGTGGGGGATAACGTTCGGAAACGGACGCTAATACCGCATACGTCCTACGGGAGAAAGCAGGGGACCTTCGGGCCTTGCGCTATCAGATGAGCCTAGGTCGGATTAGCTAGTTGGTGAGGTAATGGCTCACCAAGGCTACGATCCGTAACTGGTCTGAGAGGATGATCAGTCACACTGGAACTGAGACACGGTCCAGACTCCTACGGGAGGCAGCAGTGGGGAATATTGGACAATGGGCGAAAGCCTGATCCAGCCATGCCGCGTGTGTGAAGAAGGTCTTCGGATTGTAAAGCACTTTAAGTTGGGAGGAAGGGCATTAACCTAATACGTTAGTGTTTTGACGTTACCGACAGAATAAGCACCGGCTAACTCTGTGCCAGCAGCCGCGGTAATACAGAGGGTGCAAGCGTTAATCGGAATTACTGGGCGTAAAGCGCGCGTAGGTGGTTTGTTAAGTTGAATGTGAAATCCCCGGGCTCAACCTGGGAACTGCATCCAAAACTGGCAAGCTAGAGTATGGTAGAGGGTAGTGGAATTTCCTGTGTAGCGGTGAAATGCGTAGATATAGGAAGGAACACCAGTGGCGAAGGCGACTACCTGGACTGATACTGACACTGAGGTGCGAAAGCGTGGGGAGCAAACAGGATTAGATACCCTGGTAGTCCACGCCGTAAACGATGTCAACTAGCCGTTGGAAGCCTTGAGCTTTTAGTGGCGCAGCTAACGCATTAAGTTGACCGCCTGGGGAGTACGGCCGCAAGGTTAAAACTCAAATGAATTGACGGGGGCCCGCACAAGCGGTGGAGCATGTGGTTTAATTCGAAGCAACGCGAAGAACCTTACCAGGCCTTGACATCCAATGAACTTTCTAGAGATAGATTGGTGCCTTCGGGAACATTGAGACAGGTGCTGCATGGCTGTCGTCAGCTCGTGTCGTGAGATGTTGGGTTAAGTCCCGTAACGAGCGCAACCCTTGTCCTTAGTTACCAGCACGTAATGGTGGGCACTCTAAGGAGACTGCCGGTGACAAACCGGAGGAAGGTGGGGATGACGTCAAGTCATCATGGCCCTTACGGCCTGGGCTACACACGTGCTACAATGGTCGGTACAAAGGGTTGCCAAGCCGCGAGGTGGAGCTAATCCCACAAAACCGATCGTAGTCCGGATCGCAGTCTGCAACTCGACTGCGTGAAGTCGGAATCGCTAGTAATCGCGAATCAGAATGTCGCGGTGAATACGTTCCCGGGCCTTGTACACACCGCCCGTCACACCATGGGAGTGGGTTGCACCAGAAGTAGCTAGTCTAACCTTCGGGAGGACGGTTACCACGGTGTGATTCATGACTGGGGTGAAGTCGTAACAAGGTAGCCGTAGGGGAACCTGCGGCTGGATCACCTCCTTAATCGACGACATCAGCTGCTCCATAAGTTCCCACACGAATTGCTTGATTCATTGAAGAAGACGAAAAGAAGCAGCCCGAAATTGGGTCTGTAGCTCAGTTGGTTAGAGCGCACCCCTGATAAGGGTGAGGTCGGCAGTTCGAACCTGCCCAGACCCACCAATTTTGTATGGGGCCATAGCTCAGCTGGGAGAGCGCCTGCCTTGCACGCAGGAGGTCAGCGGTTCGATCCCGCTTGGCTCCACCACTACTGCTTCTGAAGTTTGAAAGCTTAGAAATGAGCATTCCACCGGTTCGGTGATGAATGTTGATTTC
>DATMTU010000185.1:0-1555 GCA_035564035.1 Dongiaceae bacterium | reverse complement strand
GCATCAAATAAGGGTTTTGTGGGCGGGACATAATCAAATAACGCAGCGGGTCAACCAGGTCGTCGTTTCGCTTAACGGGACGTTCTTTAATCTCGTCAGAATCTGGATTAGTGTTCATACCAAAGGCTTGTTTCCACCTATATTGTTGGATTTCTTCAATTAAAGCAGTACAAGTAGAGAAAATATATAGGCGGGGCGCTCCTTTAAGCGGTTCACCGTCCACTTTCAGGGTTGGGTGATACGCCTCGGGGTTGATTCGCATGTACTCTTTAACACGGTTAATTCCGGCAATCACGTCGTTTTGAGCTGGGATAGTGGCGATTCCGGCTTCTAGGTATTCATCGGCGACCGAGAAGCGATACCCGTCTTTTTCACGGGTCTTCTGGTGGGTCGCAGGGTCAATCACCGTATACGCGTAGAGGTCGGGCGTAATTGTCCCGTCGGTCGTGCGGATTAAGCTCATATCGTTAATGGCTTTAACGTGCTTGGAAACGACTTCATCAGGTTTCTTATACTCCTGGTAAATAAACAGGTTACCCGAGTAATCCACCGCCCCCCACAGACAACCGGTAGCGTGCTGCTGGCCGTGGTCAATCGCTCGAACTCGCTCCCATGTATTTGGAATCTGGAAGGGTGGCACAATATGAATCGAAGGGTTAAACTCATCAAAAATCTGCCCTGAGAAGGAATCAAACGACCCATAGACAAAGCGCTTCACGTAGTCTTCTGGCTGGGCCAAGAGTGCCTTAATGTAGTCCTCTGGCAGGTTTTTCTGGTTCTCCAGGGTTGAAGCGGTAATCAGGTGGTAATCAGACCCGTTATCGAGTGGTTTGCCATCCCGACCAATCTTTTTAAGGAAGCGACGCCAAATCCAGTCATGTCCATTCATATTGAAGGTAATAAATCCCTCACGACGGGTCACGGGACGACGAATACGCCCTACCAGGAAGTCGAAAGCATCTTCAGAGACTTCTTCGGCCTGGTCAATCCAAAAGCCTGAGAGGTTCATGTTGGTGAGAGATTGGAGGTCATCAAGGTGACGGAAGATAATTTCAGAAAGTGGTTTACCATTCTGATAAAACTTAAAGGATTGATTGCCTGGCGACCACTTTCCCAAATGCCCAAAGAGGTTCAAAAAGTCCCTTTGAGTAGAGTCTCGCAAGTCAGTAGCGTGGCGACGCCCAATAAGAAAGAAGGCATCTTGTTGCTGGCAGTGGTTATAGGCTTTAATCGAGCCCGAGAGGGTCTTGCCGTTCCCGAAGCCTCCGCCGTAGCCAGAGAACTTGTAATCGTTAAAAATAAATTCGTCTTGTTTTGGGAACAGGGTTATTTCGCTTAAATCCATGTATATTTCCTTTAATAATACAATAACCCCTTTATGAAAGAGCTTCAAGCATAAAGGGGTATTTTGATTTTATCGTTACTACTTTTACAAAATAACGACGGGTTTTGTTTTCGTGGGGGCAGAGAGCCACACCACAGGGGGTATTGGTTTGAGTTTTAGGTGGCCTTTCAGCTTGTTTATTTTTAAGCCTCTGCGAGTTGGCTTAATCCA
>DATMTU010000184.1:0-39027 GCA_035564035.1 Dongiaceae bacterium | reverse complement strand
TGGCTTGCGAGGCGCCTCTTAGAACGGTTAGTTCAAGATGGTTACTACGACACCCATGTCGATATTTGGTCATGGATGATGGACGTACTCGAATCCAAAGGAGTTCAAGAAGTATCATTCGAAGAACGCATGACCATTCACTACGAATCGTATCTGACGGATATCGATGCATTACTCGTAGAAATGATCGATGCTACGCGTACCATGCGGGAAAACGAAGCGGTTACTAAGAAGCCGCCGACAGAATTGCTTACTGTACGGTTAGAGGATTATTTGGTTAGTTACCAAAATCGTCCCTTACCGCTCAGCCTCATTCAAGAACAGTTTGTGAAGGTTTGCAGACAGTTCCTCGATGCACTCGTGCACACAAAGAAAAAACGTGCATACTACTTACGTCAATACGACTGGCTCATTGAAGAAGGCCAGCGGTGGACGGAGTATTGGTGTTTCTCTTATTCGACTAATTAACACAAAGAAAGGGCATCAGACATGAGCCTGGATTTCCGCAAGCTACTGACACTCCCGGACAAGGGTGTCTCTCTTACACGTGACCCACTCGCGAAACTTTTCCGTCGCGCATTGATGGAAAATCAAGTGACCATTTGGTGGGCGGATGAATTGATGAAACGGTACTTGAACGAGCCGTCAAATCACATTCCGAATGATTCCGGTGCACGGAGCAGTGCACGTGGTAATCTGTACAAAGAATTGGCGGCTGATCGCATGACGTTCAACGTCCTGGTCAAAGGGTTGAAGTTTCTGAACCCGATGTCAGTGGCGTTTAACCTTACCATTCAGTGGACACCATCGCGTGCAACGACGCACACCATTGAAATGCCGATCAGCCGTTTCGAGCTGAACTACAATCCTGAGAAGCCATTGGAGCTGGAAGATGTGGTACCGGAAGGCATCATGATGGCAATTCAGAAAGACGATGGTTCGGTGGTGGTCAATGAGATTGTGACAAAATGGCCGGGTAACCGGAAGATTCATCACACATCGGTCACGCGTCCCGTACACTGACCGTTACACACATGGGGAAGCACAACATGAACGAACTTGACATAGTACCGTCCCAAGATGGGTTGCGGCACATTCGTATTGGCGTGAACGGGATGACGAAGCTGGGAAAGCTTCTAGCTAATACTGCACATCTTAGTTTTCATGTATTGGGACATAGCGGGGAGTTCCGTACCATGGAGAACTGGTGGGTTTATGTGCGTGGTGGCTGTAAGAACCACACGGTGTGTCAAGCCTCTGCATCGCAGCTACCGAAGATGGCGCTGCGAACACTTATCAACCCATATCCTCCCAAGGATTTTCGGCGGCTGATTATGCAGGGTGTTCGTTCCAAGATCGAACAGAACCCCGAATTGGAAGATCTTCTGGTCATGTCCAAATCGCTTCCGTTCGTTCGTTACAACATCGAGCGTACGAACTATGGGCCTGAGGTGGTGTTGATCACTGATCAGCCTTGGTTCATTCGTGAGCTCACGCTGATTCGTAAAGGCCTCCTTCATGAGCGAGCAACCGCTACAGCCTGATCCTCATAAAGACGGGCTAGACCACGTCAATGCATGGTCGAAAGGACGCACGCCTTTAGGGCGTGCGCTCTCCAATTTCGCACCGATCGGATTCATGCATCCGCACTACGGACACTTCGCCTCCATAGAAGGATTCTGGTATTTTTTAGGTACCGGATGCCAGCACGAAGACTTACGTAGGTTACACGGGTACGCCGCTAAACAACAGGGTTGTCTCTACGAGCAGGTGCCCATTGAAAACTTCGATGGTCTTATTGAGGATGCAGTGGTGTTCAAGATTGAGCAGCATCCCAATCTTCTCTCTGCGGTTTTGCACAACACCCTTCCTGTCTATCACTACTACGTTTACGGTGAAAATCCGTATCGAATCGTGAATAAGACCGATCAAATCGATTTTCTAACGAACGCTATTCAGCGGCTTCGTGAGAAATATCCCACCAAAGACCTCCGTTAGGGGGTCTTTTTTTTATACCGTATGATGCTTAAAATTCCTTAAGGTGCCCTATGTCTGGTAGTCTTTCGCTTATTCCGACACCCTCGTTGGTGGCTGACACCGTCTTTAATGTGGGACCTAATGACGCACTGGTGGCGATTGATGCCTATGGCACCAGTCCACAAAACGTCATCAACAACCTAGCGGGACTTCTCTCCGATTTTGATTCAAGTATTCTCGATACGATTGCTTCCGATGTAGAAGCACTCGCCGCCATGGCGGCGGCTATTGCCGATGTAGCTGCAGTATTCTCGATCGATAGCGCGCAGATGAATACGCGCGTAGGCGATCTGACCGGCGGTAATCGAGCCTACCTCTCTACGGTATCGGCGAATATTTTGGCCAACCTCGTTGCCGGTAACGGACTTAATCCGGCGACGGCCAATTTGGTGAGTGTCCAGATTGGTGGTGTTGTTGCGCGCACAAATGCTAACAATCCATCCGATGTGCAAAACTTCGTTGCGCTCTTGAACGGATTGATGGGGCCGGGAGCGAGTCTTGCTACTGTCGTTGATGAGGGTGCGACCACTTCATTGCTGGCGGGTGCCATGGTGAGTTGTATCGGCATGGGTCTCTCTAACCTCATACCCAATCTCCTGACCTCTGTCGTGGCCACCATGAGCGCCGCGGCAATTACCGCGGCATTGATAGCGGTGGCACCTCTGGCGTGCGCAGCGGCCGATTTAGTAGCCTTGTCGGCCATCTTGAACTACAACCAACCATCGGGTCAACCGACGGGAGGCTGGTGTATTGAATTGGCGGTGCCGAATGCGGTGCCGCTTATTCTCAAAAATTACAAGATGCCGCCCAACCACGCACCGCAGTTCTACAATCCATACTTGAATGAACTCCTTGCGGTACTTACAGGAATTGACCCAAATTGGGATACGATCAATCGCAATGGTGTTATGGTGAATAATCTTCTGGCGTTGATAGGCGCATCAGCTGATGCACTGACCATCCTTAAGACGGAAGCTACCTACCTGACGATGGCTACCATTGCAAGCGATTATCCGAGTACCGATCCCATTGCCACCGCGCCTAAGATGTACAGCAATTTGTACTTCCCGCCTTCAGCAACCGTGGATGGGTATGGGACGGCTAACGGCTCGGTATTCCGTTTTGCCAGTGCGCTCCCCAATCCAATTTAGAGCATAAAGCCCCTCCCTAACCGGGAGGGGCGATATGTTTGTTTACGGACGATTCGTCATACGCGCCAAACCGTTCAAGATGCGACCCGGCAAAGTACCGATACCAATGGACATAAATCGTCCTGGTGAACGCCACGATTCAATGCCCAACATTTGCTTGGCCATGTTGAGTCGCCACTTCTGCGTAGAGTAAACCTGATCTCTCAGACTTAATCCGCCTAACACCGCCATGTAATCGGTAAAGCTCGTATCTTCCGAATACGTGTTCGATGAAAGTGCTGCTGCCGTTGAATCACCGGCTGCCGCAGAGTTGTTGTTATTACCGCCGGCACCTGTGTTATTACCCGCCGCATCCAAAAGCGTACCCGCCACAGCAGTAAGCGGATTCACCGATGGGTAGATGGGCATGTAAAGGATCGATGACATGTCCTTGACGCTGAACGAGATATCGATCTGAAGCGGGCCATCTTCCACACCGAACGGAAGGTTACCGCCACCACGTGTGATTTGCATGCTATCGATCATGCCCAACCGGCACTGGCTACGATAGCGGCTATACAGTTCACACAGGAAAGGTGACGTATACGACGACGGACCAGTTGCCAGTGGTAATGCACCTGCCAGTAACATGCAAAGCGGTACGTAGAGGTACATATAACGCGCCAGCTTATTACCGTAAGGGCAACGCAGAGTGATGGTGTAACTACTGGTCGGTAGATTAGCTACAGAACTCTGCCAGGTGTCAGGGATATCGATGAATGCAGAACCCGCCAAACCTGAAAGAGCTGACAGGCCGATAGCATCTAACGTACCCGATACGAAGCCCTTAGCCGCCTCAATGACAGCGCCCATACCTGCTGTCAAGGCTCCACCCGCCACATCAAAAGAAGCTTGGCGATTCTGCGAAGAGATCGAATTGATCTTCTGCGAGATATCCGATTCGCCAATAGTGGAGCTGAACGATTCGCTAACAGGGCCAGTAGCATCCACACGGAAAGAAACGAATGCAGCACCGTCCTCTAATTCAGCTTGTGCAAGCGCAAGCAGACCGTTATCACCGAACATTTTCCATTGATCGATGTTTTCCGCGTCCGACGTACCGTCGCCCGCACTCGCGTCGCTACCCTGACTATTCGATCCGTTACTACCACTCGACGAATTATTACTGTCTTGGGTAGTTTGACTATCGCCAGCATAAGCCGCTATGCCGAAATATGCCTGCCGATAATCCTGTATTCCGGAGTAGTTAGGCGAATCAGCGATTAATTGCGAGTTAGCGAAAGCCTTCAGTGCGTTGGTGATGTCCTGTTGAGACGTGTTTGTCTCCATGATGTTTTGGATGTTCTTGTAGTAGACATCCGCCAATCGTTGTGCTTTGGTAGCCATGACGAAAACATCAATACGACCGTCTTCTTTGAAGATGCCAGGCATAGCTTTGGCATAGTTCTGAAGCAGCGAATTGAGTGTACTGTCGTTTGCTGCAGCACCATTAACAAAAGGGTCTGCTGTAACACCACCTTCATTGTAGTACTTGGATTGTGCGTCCGTTTGCGCATAAGGCGCAATGCCCATGTTCACCGCCAGACTGTTGAGCATCGATGACACAGCATCCCAGTACAGGGTCATCGCCGGCTTCAAGTAGTAGTACTTCGTTACTGGTTTGGCGGTGAAGAAACGGTACGCACGGTAAAGAAAGAGCGGCACGGCACCAATGATACTAGAGACCGTATACGCTGCCGCTTGCCCAATTTCGAATGCAGTCAGACTGCCGCGACCGGTACGCGCTAACAAAGCGGCTTTACCGTTCACTGCTGCGCTGTAGAATGACCACAACGAATTAAACTGTGCGACACCAAAGCGCATGGTGATGATCTGATTGTGATCATCGATGGCCTCAGAATAGTAACGGCCCATACCGTGCGATGGGCTTGTCATCTCCACATCTGGCTTCAGCGGGTATTTACCACCGCGAGTAGGATCGGTGTATTTGCAATACTGCGGAAGAGGGTTGATCACGTAGTTACCGCCCAAACTAGTATCGGTAAACTTCATGTTAGCTGTGGAGTAGGTGCGCGCATCGAGATCGGTGGTATCACTCTGATCTTTCAGCTGCATGAAGGCCTGCTTCACCCAGGATGAATCGGTGGTACGGTACGACATAGCAGAGCCTCAAGGTAAGGGTTCATAGATTAAAACGCTTCTGTAGCGGCATAAGAGCCCCTCCCCATTGCGGGGAGGGGCTACCTATACCCTAGCCAGCCAACTGCGCTGGTGTCGGCCTGTCGACGCTCACGGGGAGGTTGGGTGCCTTCTGTAGCGGTTTATTCACACCATTTGATACTGTCGTACCCGGAGTGTTGCTACCGCCACTGCTACCTACCTTCGCTAGTGCGTCTAACTGCTTACCCGTCATGGTCAAGAGTGAAGTCAGTTTTGTATCCACCGACTTCAAGCTACTATCCATGCTAGTTTGAGCAGCCAGCTGTTTACTCATCAGATCGATCATCTGCGCACTACTGTCTGTTGCATTGGCTTGCGCGCGGCGCGAGCTTACATCGGCCAGCGTTTGCTGGACAACCTGATTCTGGTTAAGGCGTTGCACCTTAACATCATCACTACCACTCACCGGAGCCATCGGCATGGGAGCCGTGAGCGCAGGTGGCGGCGTGGCTGGAACGAATGCGGTCGGAGGACCGCCTTGAGGTTGAGTACCCGGCATAGCGCCGGAGTTAGGCGTAAAACCTCCCGTGGGCTGCTTCCCAGTAGCACCAGGTGAAGCTCCCGTGTTGGGTTTGAAACCTCCTGTATCGGCTACCGCCGCCGGGCCACCTGCACCTTGATCTGCGCCGGTGTGCGGTGTAAACCCAGGTACGCCTGCGCCGCCCTTCAGGAAGTTCTTCGCCATGCTCGAACGAATAGCCAGTTGGCGCTGGATATCCGCTGGGCCCACCGCCTTTGTTACGGCGGTGATGTCGTTCATCTTATCCGGGCTCAGACGACTCTTCATGTAAGCGACGACAATCTTTGCCGCTACATCAGGATCGTTTGCCAAATCAGGGTTGTTAACCAAATCCACACCGGTGAGCTTAGCCATCTGTGCGTATTCGTCTTTACCAGTGATCTGAATGTAACCGCGACCACGGTATTTATACCCATCATCGTTTCCATTGCCCATGCGCCCACCGTAGATACGGTTGGCCACAGCTTCAGGGCCTTGATTGACACACTGTTGTGCATCCGCTAGGCTGCTAAAGTGGGATGGGAAAACCTGACACAAGCGACTCGCCGAGTACTTGATGACCTCGCTCCTAGGCTTAAAGTTCGATTCCGCTTGAACGTTAGCCAGGATATTCGCCTGTGCTGCCGGATCAGTGATACCACCCTGCGTCATGGCGTCACGAAGTGCCGCAATCGCTTTACCCCGATCCACCGGTGGTGACGGTACCGAACTGGCCGGTACAAACCCGCCGGTGGTCGGTCCCTTACTGGCGAAGGTATCCCTACCTCCCTTCCATGTCGCAGCCATAGCACTCGCGCCGCCACCAATCAGATTCGCCTTGACCGACGCACCTGCGGCTGTCTTACTAGCAGCACGGTTGGTATTGTAGCTGCTATCAATGGACGAGCTTATGGACGACTTTGCATTTCCGGGTTTGGATGCGACTTTACCCTTACTCGGTGCAGCCGACGGCCCCTTACTAGCAGCTGCAGGTTTAGCCTCCTTCTTTTTACCATCCGACTTCGGAGCCTTGGCCTCCATCTCCTTCACCAAGTCCTTCAAGGCATTGATGTTGGGTTGAGCCAAACTGCTGTCGTCGTTCATTTGGTAATCCGGCCATGGACTGTCGACGATATTCCACACCGAAACAAGAGTACCCTTCACTTTGCCCTTAGCACCCACAATATCGTTGGCGATTTTGAGGAGCTGTTCCGGTTTAAGACTGTTTTCCGGATTGAGCGTGCTTGTCGTCATCATCCTTACAGCGGAAGCACTTGCTTGCTGCACCGAGGACACGTACTGAATCAACACGCCTAAGAAGCGACCCGTGAACCAATTCGTCCATGCAGCCTTCGTCTTGTCATCATGGCATCCAAAACGCGCACCGAATGTAGCCAAAGCTTTTGCAGGATCACCCTTGTAGGTAGCACCAGCGCCAGCTTTGATTTCGATGTCGTTCTGGAGAACAGCACTTTCCAGGTCGAAGATGTTACGTACCTTGTCCATGTCAAGCTTGATCAAACCGTAAGCCTTCATACGGACTGCTTGGAGAGCCGTTAGACCCGAAGGATCTTTCGACATGGCCAGCGCATCGATGATGGATATCGATGTAGCACCAGGGCCTTTTGCACCCGGACGCACCGTTGTGCTACTGCCCCAGGCTGCCTGATCATGCGCGATCTTTTCCTTCTTAGCAGCCTCCGTACCGGGACCTTTGTCATTACCCATGACCGGTTTGATGGCCGCCATGGCCTTAGCGCTTTCCTTTTTGACGCCTTCTTTCAACAAAGCTTCGCGTGCAGCTCCGGCCGCCTCTTCCACAAACTTGCTAGAAGAGTGAATCGGATCAGGTACGTGATGGAACCAACTCCATTTGGTAAACGGTGAAGTACCCACCTTGTAGACCGTTTCCGGTACCACTGTGTTATCCAGGTACTTCATCTTCAGCTCTTTCTTCATCGAATCCACATCAGCGATCGGTGTCTTGTCACACATCGTTCGCAGAATGGTTTCGTGTGTTAAGAATACCGGTTCGAAGCGCTTCACAAACCAAGTACCAAAACGCATCACCTTATCCTTTTCGGTTTGGGTGATGTCGAAGATTTTGAGCATGTCATCCAAATTGACGGACTTCGGCTGAATTTTGGCTTTGCCGCCTGTCAATGAAACATGCGGTTCCAAGAGCTGCTCCAGCTGCCGGATCTTGTTGTATTTATCCGGCGAGTCCTTATCCACACCGTACTGAGCCATGCGGTAGGTTTCAAGGGGACCCATCTTATCCTTAAAATGGCGATAGAGTTTGTAGGCTCCGTATCCCAATGCTGCGATGGCAGCTGCACCCAAGAGTACCGGCGCACTCAAGAGAGCACCAGCACCTGCCGCAATACCTCCCAGGACTTCAGCACCTGCGCCTGCGGCCGCCAGACCCTCTGCACCAAGACCGGCCACAGAAGCCGCCTCAGCTCCCGTAGCTGCCGCTGCACCCGTTGTGGCCAATGCACCAGCACCTGCTTCACCAGCGCCCATGGCACCTGCTTCAGCAAGACCTGTACCGGCTTCACCGAGTCCTTCGGCACCTTCACCAAGGCCTTCTGCGAGCTTGCCACCACGGCCCAAATTCTTGAGCCCACGTAGCTTCTCCCACAGTTTGGCAACACCGCCCTTCATCTTTCCGCCGATCCCGGAGCGACCAAGTTTTCCGAGTAGTTTACCACCCAGACCCTTAGCTTTACTACCAAGGAAGCCTAAACCTGAAAGGATACCTGTCGGATCAAGTGCTTTAGCTCCGCGCCAGATCGCCCCACCAACTTTACCGATACCGCGACCAGCCTTGGTAATCCATTTACCACCAGGTATCTTCTTTTCGATCCATTCAGCGATCTTGCTCGCTTTACCAGCTTTCTTAGCGGCTTCCTCACCCTTCTCGGCTTCACTTCCGAAGTCGTAGTAGTTTCCACCACTGCTATCGTCGTCGTCTTTCTTCTTACCACCGAACTTGGATTTGAACCACGCCGCCAGAGCAGCAAGCGGATTCTTTCCTTTCTGGTGGAATTCAGCATCGGCTTTCTTGGAGTTAGACTCGAACGCGTGCTCTTTGCTAAGCTCATCCTGATAACTACCTAAACGAAGGCGCTTACCAGGTAGACGATCATCCAGCAAATCGTAGATCCGCTGAAGGATATCCGTCTGACGACGAACCTCTTCCGACGAAGCACCGAAGAGAGTACCAATACCATGCTTAGCGATGTTCACTGCACCATGATAGGTGTTCTTAGCCATATCCCAGGCGCCTTTGGCCACCTTCTTTCCGAAGTTGACCACCTTCATCACCTTTTCCTTGGCGAACTTGAAGGCACCTATTGCTAACCTCTTAGCGACATGCGAAAGGCTGCCCACCGGGAAACCAAAGACATTTACCAACCCCTTATCGAAATCAGGTAGGTCAATGACAATGTCGCCCTTATCATCGCGGATGATGCCATCAATTTGCGAGGGACGCATGACAGGCTTCTTAGTGCGATCGGAGAAGTAACCTCCAGCCGCCATAATGACACCCTTCATACGCGGATGCTCTTCACCACGCACGTAGATATCCACCGGAGCATCAACGATATCACGGAGGCGGTTACCCACACCCTTGATAAGGTCTTTACCACGCTGAATCCATGCAAAGGGAGAAAACATCGACGCGGCCTTCCAGAACAGTGCTGCGACTTTACCAGTAACTGTCTGGATGACTTTCCTTCCATGGACGTCGTAGAACCCACGCATGACGTCCTTCGCATCGACAACGACATTACCCGCCTTGTCGTACACCGAACCCTTGATGTCCGACCAGCGACGGATTACCTTACCGGAAGCATCGTAGTACTCACCCGCCAAGAGTTTAGCTTTCTCTAACACCGGATGATTAACACCTTTCTGGTAGAGATCACCGGCGGCATCCAAGAAACGGTCACCCATTTCCTTGGTGGTATCTTTACCCCACTTCCAGGCGCGTTCAAGAACACTACCGCCGGAAGTTAGGAAACCTTTCGCTTTTCCGGTTGCCCACTGGAAGCCCTTACTCGCTTTTTCTTTGCCCCAATGGAAGCCAGCCTGACCACGTTTACGCCACTTCTTAAGCCGCCGCACAAGACGCGCTTCAGGGGAATCGCCTAACGTATCTTCTTCATCATCCATGTGGAAGTCAGCATCCTTCAACTCACCGATGCCAGTACCCGGACCGCCAGATACACGCTTGGCGATGTAACGGACTAGCTTCTCGATCGACTCCAGCGTATGACTTTGGATTTCACCTTCCTTAGAGAGACGGCCTGCGTCTAATGTTTCGACTAATTTGGCAGTGCTTCCGTCGATAGCCTTGGTGATAATCTCACCCAAGTTGTCCGTGTGTGACTGGTAACGCGCTTCATCCTCTTTACGCGACTCTTGGAAGGCTTCGTGTGTCACCGGCCCTTTAGGCGTCCCTACCGCACCATGACCCATAGACGTTTTGATGACACGATTGGCAGCATTGATAACAGCTTCAGTAGCCTTCTCGTTACGCTCCAACATCTCATCCCACATCTGGTCGTTACCGCCTTCGACCGTCGGCCAAACCGGTTCGGGAGGTGTATAGACCGCAGGGCCTTTCGTTTGCGTTGCTGGAATGTAGTTACCTGTCTTTGCATGGCGGTAACCACCCTTACGGGGCTTCTTAACAATGACCTTCTTACCGGTCTTGTTATCCACCACCGTCAATGTTTCAGCAACCGCTTTAGAAGGACCTTTCTTGCTACCACGAATCGTTGCAGCGCCAGACTTACTTACGTCGATGATCGGACTACTAACGGAATACCGTTTACCGCGGCCGGCACGAGCGTAGACGGTTTTCCTCCCGCCAGAAGACGGGCCCTTAGGTTCTTCGGGAAGATCGTAATAGCCGCCACCTGAAGAACCGCCGCCACCACCGCCCGAGGGAGGCGATTGAATTGGACCGTAGTCACCAGAACCATTCAGGCCGTCATCACCCGTCATGAAACGATAAAGCCATTCGCTATCCACGACGTCGTTAAGACCGTTCTTGGTCAAGAATCCCTTCTTTATCACTTTACTGTCAGGACCGATCTCATCACGAAGGAGATCCAACTGACCTGATTCGGCGTAAACACGAAGCATGTCGGTAGGAGACGGGAAGCGACGACGCATGTCCTCCCACGATTCACGCGACTTACGGAGAGCGTCCGCATTGTTGTCGACACTACGATTGATCTTCGTAGAACCTTCCTGTACGTTATACTTCTTGCGCAGGAATTTAACGATGGCTTCGTGGTCTTTAGAGCTAGCGCCGTTGATGTGGAAACCCGGTTGAATGTACGCTTCATGGTCTAACCAACGACCCTGATTAGCATCGAGTACCTGTTGACGCTGCAACGCTTTACGCTGTGTCGGAGTTAGTTCGCCTTTATCGTCAATCGCATTGATCATTCTTTCCGATGCTTCACGGAACGATTGAACCTGCGTCGGGTGGAGAATGCGTGTCCTGATATCAGATCGCGCTTGGTGTGCTGAGGTAAAAGTACCACGATCCAGATTGTACACGGTTAGACCTGGATCCGAACCCGTACGCATCCAACTGATTTCACGAAAGATCCGTGCCAAGTAACCGGGAATGACCTCCGTGATGGATTTCTGCGTATGGTTGTTGAATTGTGTCGCCTGATCCAATTTGTTCAACGGCGACTCGCCCACTCGTGTATCTTCCGAGTAGGTCTGAACCAGTGTTTTACCGAGATTCTCTAGCCAGCCCAAGAGGCCTGTACGCGTAGAAGCCGTACGGCCCCACATATTGAGCTTCTCAGGTACACCACTCGCCCGATCATCCAACCAGTTACCGAATTCACGAACACCTTTGATCTTACCGGTGTAGCCACGAATCTTCTTACCAGCATGATAGCTAAGCTCGTCAGCGGCCAATCCACCAGCCACATTACCACCTAGCTCGCCCATGCCCATGCCCATCGAGTCAGCCATGCTGGCCATGTCGTGGGCATCAGTAAGACCGCGCACAAATCCCTGAATAGCGTTGCGGCCATTCATGACAATGCGTTTCTTCAGTTCGGGCATGAAGTTGCCAACATATTTACCGATACCATTCGCAGCACCGGCAAACAGTCGATGTTCAAACATCGACTTCATGACTTCCATTTTCTTCGCTTTAACGATATCCGGTAGCGCACTGTTTTTAGCGATGGCTTTCAGGAATTCATTAGTAATGCGACTCTCGGTACGAGTGGTCGTACTGATGTCACGTAAAGCGAAGTATTGGCGATACTGAAGTTCCAGATTCTTTTTCTGGTAGTTAGCCGTTACGCTATCCTGGTAAGCGACTAAACGCTGCAGACTCTGCGTAGCCGTCTGCTGTTCCTTGAAGCCTAACTTGAACTTCTTGTCGTCAATCGAGTCGCGAATTTCCTGTTTCGCTTCATCGTAGAGACCTTTCTTGTAATCCGCAGCCGCTTGCGTCTTGAAGATATCACCTAAAGACTGAGCAATCGTCTGCTCATCAAGCTGACCTTGAGAAGGTGTCTGGTATTTACTGGAGCCGCCCTTGGAATACGCATCCAGTTTGTCTGCTAAACCTTTAGGAAGCACTTTCCGCATCGTCGGAACAAGCTTACCCGTGATCGAGCGAAGGGCCGTATCCGCAGGCTGGAACTCGCGTACGCCGCTATCGTATAGTTCCCTTAAGGTACCGAGACCTTCGTAGGTCGTATTGATCGCTTTGCCGTAACCGGCAGGCAGTGAGTTCGATACGAGACGACGAACAAACTGTTCGCTACCGGCGGTATCTTTCACGCCCTCCAGGAACGCACCCGCGACCTTCGTGATCGGCTTACGGTTATCCTTGGCAGGTTCCATGCCGGGGATGTTGTCATTGAAGTTGAAATCGTCGAAGTTGAAATCGTCATCGATTTCGAATTCGCCTTTCTTCTTAGTCATCACGCACTCCTGGGGCGCAAACCTAATTCTTTTTGAGGCAATCGGTAGTCTAGATTGCCGCATCATACGTTAACCAGCAAAGGCCGCGCCATGCGAACCGAAATGCTTCCGTTTAACATCTCGCTCATTCAGCTCAGTAAAGAGCGGCTTGAGCATCTGAAGCCTGTGAAGAGTCTGGACGTCTATGAAACCGTGGGCGGTAATCTCCACGAAGACGGTCTTTTCTCCATCAGCATCTTCGGCCGTATCGGTACCCCAGAACGACTCAAACGGTTTTCTTACATCGAGCTCAAGACGACTGTCCTGCACCCTTTCATCTATCGGGCGCTGGTCAAACTCAAAGCCCTCTACGAAGGGATTCTTACCGGGCGCACCTATGCGACGTGGGATCCTAAGCTCAAGGACTTTGTGTCGGCTGATGCGCTGGATGGGGAAACCGGTTACCATTTTTTTATGTCGCATTTTAAGGAGATCGATTTCCAGACGAATAAGTCTGTGATTCGAAATCAGCGCGTCGAACTCTTGAACAAGTACCGTGATCGTGCTATCACGGATAAGATTCTGGTGTTGCCGGCAGGCCTTCGTGATATTGAAACCGATAACAACGGTCGTATCGTGATGGATGACATCAACACTATCTACACCAAGATCATCGGCACAGCACGGACGATACCTGCAACGAAAGGTGTGGCAGAAGATGCTACATTGGATCTACCGAGGACGCTTCTTCAAAACTACTTCAACATGCTTTTCGAGACTATCGAGAACATGTTGACTGGTAAGAAGGGTTTCATCCAAAATCGTTGGGCTTCACGCCGCATTATCAACGGTACACGAAACGTCGTGACCACGAACAACATGCGTGTGGAGTATCTGGGTGGTAAAAATAGCCCTAGGGCTACTGACACTGTGTTGGGTTTGTTCCAAGCGATCAAATCGATCTTCCCTGTAACCATCCACACTTTGCGCACCAGTTACATCGGTGACGCCTTTAGTGTAGGTGAGAACCAAGCGCAACTGATCGATCCTAAGACTCTGAAACGCGGCGTGGTTCAACTGACCGCTGATCAGTACGATCGATGGGCTACTGTGGAAGGGTTGGAGAAAGTCGTCAATAGTTACCGCGAGCAAACCCTCAGACATAAACCGGTTATCATCGCGGGTCACTACCTGGCACTGATCTACCGCGGAGAGGGAACTTTCCGTGTCTTCTTTGATATCGATGAATTGCCTGCGCACTTCGATCGTGCAAATGTAACACCGATCAATCTGTGCGAACTCATCTACCTTTCAGGCTATCGGATATGGAACGACTTTGCCGGGTTTGTAACGCGCTATCCCATCACGGGTATCGGGTCTACATATCCCACAACGTTTTATGTTCGTACGACCATTGAGTCGGAGATGTCGAAAGAGCTGGGCCCGGATTGGGAACCTCTTGGTGAAGATCATGTCGCTATTGAGTTCCCTAAGTTCAAACCTTTAGGTTACATTGACAGCCAAGGTCTCCCTACACCCAGACTTGCTGGTCTCGGTGCCGATTTCGACGGCGATACTTGCAGCGCCGAGGCTTGTTATTCTGACCAGGGGCTTAGGGACGTCAAAGATCACCTTCGAACCAAAACTGCATGGATCGATCCGCGCGGCTCTTTCAAGGCGTCTATCGATACCCACACGGTCGGTTTGGTAGCGCACAACATGACAGGTAAGCCGAGGGAGCGACTTAAGTACAAGGTCGTAGGGAAAACAAAAGCAGGTCGACCCATGGTTGATCTTGACCTTCCGAAACGGAGTCACGCATGATTCAATACCCTACCTATTACCGTCAGCACGGTGTACGCAGACTTAACCAGCTGCTGTCTCCTGTGTTGAGTCCGGTGGAGCTGCTTACTCCGCCACAGGCGGCGGTATTGCATTCCAACGCCAACGATCCAAACGTCCTCTGCATCAGCCAAGACGACCCGATCATCAAACATGTATCGGGTACGGTATTCCTAGAAAATGTGATGGAGCTAGCGACGCTCCAGGGTCGCCCACGACGAATCTTTAATTCGGCACAGCGACTCTTGAGTCCGTTCTATCGCAAGAACCGTCGGATGCGTGTATTGATGGATCGCTACCGTCAATTGCACAATTCCAACAGTGTGCTGGTGGAGAACTACGATCTCCTTCCGCATCTGTATCGCTATTCGACCACTCAGCAGTTCGTTAAGTGGTACGAATGGAGTAATGTCCAGGCCACATTGTGGAAAACCATCGGTGAGATTCACAATGAACTCCCGAATCGTCAGCATTTCTTGATGCTCCGTCTACCTAAGGTCTTTCCGACCTGGCAGCAGATGGCGCGCGTTGAGAAGACCATGACGAATTCCATGTTGAAGATTCTTCATGATCCAGAAACTCTCTTCATCTTGGATATCTTCCGCTGGCTGGGTGATCACCGTGAAACTTCTCTCTTGAAGTTGGATGAAAAGGTGCTCAACAACGTCAATCTTATCTGGCAAGAATCAGGTAAGTGGCTGATGGTGAATCTGGGCTACCTGGACAACTGGCGTAAGGGTAAAGCCGACGAACCGGAAGAAGGTGAAGAACCGATAGTTGAAGGTGACGGTCGTAACGCAAATTCCGTTTCTCCGCAACAACTGCAGAAACGTTTCTTGCGCATGCTCATGTTTCTCTACGAACTCCGAACGGAGATGGGCACAAGCCCTGTCGTAGAAACCATGAATGTAGCCACTCAGACGGATGATAACTCGGGTGAAGAATCCGAGAAGAAGCCTGAAGAGGTAACAAAGATTGGCGGGCCGGTGAATGTGCAGTTAGCTGAAGCGGTTGTGCAGTTGACTAAGTCGCCTCTAGTTGAACCGCTTCATGTGAACAAACCCGTCGGTACACCGGTCAGCATGGTCGATGTCGATAAGGCGGTGGAGAAAGACTTGGAAGCTCTGGATAAGATTCTAGAGCATGCCGACCTCAGTGAAGATACGCCGGATGCCGAGGCTGAACCTGAGCATCCACCACGGGTCAGCGAGGCACCACACATTGAGATTAAGACCTACACACCGCATGTGGTTACACTGGAGGAAGGTATTCTTCAGCGTGCTGAGCAGTTGGCGAAGTTGGGTCAGATGACGGGTGCGGAATATCGTCGTGCGCAGAAAATGGCTGTAGCTTTCAAATCGCTTCCCTCGCCGCGTGGTGGAGAAGAGACACTGGAGCAGCAATCGAAGATTGATCCTAAAGTGATGGTGCTTGAGCGTAAGCCCAAGGCGCCTGATCTGCCGGAGGTGTTCGATAAATCCATGCAGGGTGCTACCGTGCATGAGTTCGATAGCAAATACATCCACCATGTGCTCCACAAAGACATCAGCAATGCTGTCCTTGGTGTACAGAAGGCGGGCGTGGCTGTTACCGGATACAAGATCGACACGGTACACAACGCCGGTAATCACTACGAAGAACACACGGTGCGGTTGGAACCGCTTCAAGGTAATCGTAGCACTATCAAGTTTCGCGTTCCGGTGGTCAAACCAAACGGCATGATGCTTGCGGGTGGCGTCCAGTACCGTCAAAGGAAGCAAAGAAAAGAAGTACCCTTCCGGAAGGTCAATGCTTCTACGGTGGCTCTCACGAGCTACTATGGAAAGGTGTACGTCTCCAGAGGCGAGAAGGTTGTCAACAACTATCCGATGTGGCTACTCAACAGGATGTTGGCTTCACCGCTCGTTGAACACCCGATCATTTCAGATGTGATGATTGGTGATGTCATCCTACCGAAAGACTACACGACTATTGCTTCAAAGTACCGCTCGTTTACCGCAAAAGGAATTAACTTTGTATGGGATTACACGAAACGAGATAACCTACTCAAAGGTAAGACCACTCTCGCTCAAGTAGAGATGAAGGGTACGGTACTGGTGGGTGAGCGTCGTGACGGCTACGTATTGATGGGTGAAGATAACATTCTTTATCATGTCAAGGACGGTACGAAAGCACAGCAGCCATTAGGTACGATGCAAGACTTCTTGGAGATCGAAGCCAAGAAAGTGCCACAGGAAGTAGTAGAGGTAGAGATCTCCGGTAAGACGCTTCCATTGGCGATTGTACTTTGCTACCTTCTTGGGTTCCATGGACTACTTAAGCATTTGGGTGTGCCGTACCGGCACCAAGCAGCTAACATGCGGTTGAACTTGGAGAAAGACGAATACGCGATTCGGTTTGAAGACGAGTCGTATATCTTCTCCAGAAAAGATGCTGTTGCGTCGATGATCTTGAGTGGTCTTAACGCCTACGACACTACGCTGCGTCATTACACCGCTTCTTCACTGGATCTCAAGGATACCTATTTCAACGTCTTGGATGATGAAGGATTGGGCGTACGTTTCCTGCGTGAAATTGATTTGATGAATGACATGTTCATCGATCCGATTACACTAGAGATTCTGAAAGACCTCCACGATCCGACGGATTTCATTGGTCTGTTGTTTAAGGCTGCTGACGTCCTGAAGTACGATTGGAGCCCAGAAGAGACCGACATGCAGTACATGCGTGTGGCAGGTTACGAGCGAATTCCTGGTGCGATCTATACCGAGCTGGTACGTGCGATTCGGCTACAACGGAGTCGTCCGGGTATGATGGGTACCGTGATTGAATTACCGCCGTTTGCGGTGTGGCAATCCATCATGCAGGATCCGGCAGTAAGCCTTGTTGAAGAATCCAACCCGGTGCACAACCTGAAAGAGAAGGAAGAGCTGACCTATTCAGGTACAGGTGGTCGTTCGTCTCGCTCCATGGTGAAACGCACACGTAGCTTTCACCCGAATGACGTGGGTGTCATTTCGGAAGCCACAAAGGATTCGGCAGATGTGGCCATTACGACTTTCATGACGGCCAATCCTAACCTCGTCTCTTTGAGAGGGATGACACGTCGTCATGATGAGAAGCTGGATGGCCCTGCGGGTGTGTTAAGTACATCGGCGTTGTTAGCACCAGCAGCGACATTCGATGATCCAAAGCGCGTCTGATGAAGTCTGGCGCCTTCGAGCAGTAATGCTCGTCGAATAACCTCTTTAATTGCGGGAAGTCCTACATGGATAATCCGCAGCGAAGCTCTTGAAAAAGAGAACGTTCAACGGCCAGAGCGCAAGCTCGTAGGATCTCTAGATTGAGATTCGAAATGGGAGGCACCCTAAAGGGTGGTGAGATGGTCTGATCCCCAAAGCAATTTGGGCGCCAGGATGGTGAACACGGATGCAATTTCATCAGCATCCAGCAATCGTCGGGTATCAGCGGAGTGGGCTACCAAGTCACGCCGCTGCGTACAGGCTACGAGGAAGTCATTGCACATCGCACAGATGACCTCTATGCCAAGGCGGCTGAGAGTAACGGAAAAGTAACCGGATTGACGGATAAATCCTTGGAAGTCACGTACAAGGACGGTCGTGTAGAAACGATTGAGTTGGGTCGTCGCTTCGGCGTAGCTGCCGGTGTAACAACACCCCATGAAGTCGTAACCACACACAAGGTCGGCGACTCGATTAAGGCGGGTGATATCCTTACCTACAATCCTAACTTCTTTGAACCCAACCGGTATAACGCCGGTCAAGTATTGTGGAAGGCAGGTGTCTTGGGTAATGTGATGTTTGTGGATAATGTCGATACTCTGGAAGACTCTTCGACGATTTCGGAAAGTATGGCGGCCAAGTTGGCGACCAATACAACGAAGACTCGAACCATTATGTTGTCTTACGACCAAGCGGTTCACAGTTTGGTAAAGGTAGGCGACACCGTGGAGGCGGAGAGTATTTTATGTACCATTGAGAATCCCGTGGGTTCCACGGGCAGCCTCTTCAATGAGGACTCACTGGAAACATTACAAGGATTGACTCGACAAAATCCACGTGCCAAGAAGTCGGGTGTCGTAGAGAAGATTGAAGTCTTCTATCACGGTGACTTGGAAGGCATGACTGAATCGTTGAAGGAGCTTACCCGAGCTTCGGATCGACAGAGGCGCGCTTTGTCGACAGAGCTTCATGAGGAATTCACCTCTGGGCGTGTGGATGACACCATGCGTTTCTCGGGCGATCCTTTGGCACCTAACACTCTAGTGATCCAGGTCTACATTACCGGACTGGAACCCATGGGTGTCGGTGACAAGCTCGTAGTAGGCAACCAGATGAAGAGTATCGTTAGCCGGGTCTTTCCTGACGGGATGGAAACGGAGAGCGGTGTGCCTGTCGATGCTACCTTCTCGTACCAGAGCGTGAGTAATCGTATTGTGTTGAGCCCGCAGCTCATCGGTACGACCAATCGCCTTTTGGAGGAGATCGGTAAGCAGGCAGCCGATCTCTTCTTCGGTGATTAGAAAGCATAGAGCCGCCCCCGTGTGGGGGCGGCGCATTTCCGTTTTAGCATCCGTCCACGAGGAGCGGTACGATGGCGCTTAACTACGACCAGCAGACGCTGGAAGACAACCTGATGGTCTTGTCCAATGTGAATGAATTGGCCTCGGCTGTCGTACAGAAAATCTCTGGTAACGATGTGGCGAACACCCTCGACAAGGAGGCGCTGACTCCGATCCAGCTGCGCCAGGCTGTCGCCGCGCGCATGAAGTCCTCTCTCATTCCGTTCATGAAGGGCTAATCGCCATGTTGAGTCGCTCCACTACTAATGCCGTCTACGACCTGGCACAACAGGTCACGGAGAACAACATCCGGCTGGTGGCAATCGATGAAAGCCCGCTGACGGCACTCATCAATGCATCTATCAGCCCCTCGATGGCTTCGGGTCATCAGGTTCCCTACAGCAATCGTGCAGACGACGAAATTTCGCCGATGAACTTCATCGGTGCATCTCGTCAGAAGAATGCCGAGGGTGCTTCGGAACACGATCTCGTCATGGACGAGCTGATCGAAACCGTCAGTGAATCGGTAGCACGCAATCTCAACTGGACACGGAATGATGTCATTCCGATGATCGAGTTGGTGCAAGAAGAAGCGCAGAAGGCTATCAACCAAGCGAACGTTCAGGGTCAGAATCCCTACACGATCGTTCCGTTCTTCTACGATGCCATCTGGAACTGCGATGAAATCGTAGCGATGGCTGAGAAGTACACCACCATTCCGCGACAGTCCATTCGTCTCACAGCGGTGATTCCGCTTCCTGACGGAAAAACCGTTCACGAAGTACTTCACACCGGATCGAGTCGTGTAGACTCGGCTATTGATGAGCTTTTGGCTCGTCACGGTGAAGACTGGGCGATGCAGGTTTACGAAACAGTCTTCGGCACGGGTCATTACGCGACTCTGGATGACCAGTTGTCGATCAGCTATGATCGCATCGATGACGCCATGCTGATTATGCTGTTGGCTAACCAGTTGGCACAGCATGTGCCGGACTCGATCAACATGTCGCTGGATAGCTTCAATAGCTACTTGGCTACGATCCTGTCGCAGGCTGGTGCGCAGGTGCAGCGTATCATGCGGCGTCGCCAGGAACTTCAGCAGCAGAAGGTGCTCGTCCTGTCTCGTCCGTCGCGTCATGCGGACTACGGCAACTTGATTGTCAACGGCGATGTGTACAACGCATGGCTTGCTGATGGCGGTACGCCTGAGATTCTGATGGGCGCAGTGGTGGCAGGTCGTTCTGAAAACTATCAGATGCTCCTGACCGAAAAGACGGCTAATGAGACGTCCTATCGCGCGGTGGCTGAGCACCTGAAGAGTGAGCTGGCTTACGCTAAGTTCAATGCACTCATGAAGTCGTTCCGTGAGTCGATGACCCAGATCATCAACAACATGGATGATGACGAGTGTGTAGTGCCGCGTTCGGTCTACCATGCGAACCTGGCTTTCCGTCTTACACGTATCCATTTGGATGATGTGAACGATCTCATCATTCCGACGCGCAAGATTGTCTGCCGTACGCTTTGGGCTCACACGGATGCAGAAAAGTATCTGGAGGCTATGGAAGCACAGACGCGTGCGCATCCGAACCTGCCGATGCGGGAGGCGGCTCTTCTGGCTGCTATCGATATCACGGTGGAGTGGATGATGGGTCAGCTGACCATGGCTCCCGCCAAGTAACGGAGGAACTGACCCATGGATGCTTCCAGATACAAACGGGATGCTTCCAAGATTCATGCGGCTCTTAAGGAGTTGCCTGACGGGTCAGTGATCTGCACAAAGGACATTAAGTTAGTCGTACCTGAACGCTATAAGCAGAAACGTTTAATGGTGCAAGGTCTCGAAACTTATGTCCTCGCCGTCTTTGCGTTAGTCGTCGACGATCTCTACTACGGGGTCTCGATGGCTAACGCGATGATGCGTGTGGGTCCGGCTAATATCGCTACAGTGAAGTACGGCGATGATAGCTACTTGGAGTTCCAGTACGAAAAAGGTGACATGGTCATCGGTAGTACGGAACTGATCCAAGATGCCCCCTTGGTGTATTCCATTTTCGATGAGTTCATTGCTAAGGCACGTGTGCCTTGGTTTATGAATTACGAGGATTTGGCCAAGATCTTCGATACGGCGGAGTACCATGCCGGCGCGAGTCTCGGTGGTTCACGATCCATTATCGAGCTTATCATTTCGATGGTAGCACGCGATCCTAAGGATCTCATGAACTACTACCGGCATGTCTTCAAAGATCCGAAGGACATGGTCACCAACCCACCTTCTGTTGTACCACTTCGAAGCGTTGCTTTAGGTGCCACTAACACAACCGCTAAAATCATCGGTGCTTATGCCGACGAAGGCTTCACCAGTGCACTGGATAACCCTTCCGAACGTGTCGAACCGATCGAAGAGATTCTGCGTCAGTAAGAAATAAGCTCTAACCCTCAAGGAGTGTGTCATGGTCGGCAACAAGGCAACCTTCAGCTGTACAGCGCTGCAAGGTACAAACAAGTGTGGTAAACTTAAAGCCGATGCCGACGGGTACTACGAGATGGTATTAGGCGCACTGAACTTCTACAACAGTGCAGGCGCTTTCTACCCGTACGAAGGATCGGCGAAAGAAGTGTTTAAAGCTTCATCGTCGTTCATGCGTCGCGTAGCGAAAGGGGCGTTGCGTGGTGAGTACGGTCATCCCAAGCGGGATAACATGACACTCAACCAGTACATGATTCGATTGCTGGAAGTGGATGAACGCATGGTGTCTCACCACATCAAAGAAGTGCGTGTCGACTACACAGCCGTCAAAGATGCTAAGGGCAATCCTTGCATTGCAATCATCGGACTGGTGAAACCTTCTGGCCCTTACGGCCCGACGCTTCAAGCCACTATCGAGAACCCGTCGGAAAACGCATCGTTTTCGATCCGTGCAGTGACAGCGGATGAAGACCGGCGTGGTGTACGAACCAAAGAGATCCAGCAGATCATCACGTGGGATTACGTGAATGAGCCAGGTATTGCGGTGGCTGACAAATACAACGCACCTTCATTGGAGTCGTTTGTAGATGTTACCGTCACCAAGGCCATCATGAAGTCCATTGCTAAGGCCAAGGATGACGAGCTGGAGAAAGAAGGCGTGGCGATGGAGAATCGCCAGACCGTTCAACTCCTCAACGAAACCATGGAAAACCTTGGCTGGGTGACTCGTAAGGCTGCGTACCACAGTTGGTAAACATATCGCCCCTCCCTGGTCGGGAGGGGCTTTATGCTCCTTTCAAAGTTTCTTGAAATCTACATCATCCTAGTGAAGATCCTGACTAGGTCTTCATCATCGATGATTGTCACACAAAGGAAATAAGCGTCATGTCGAAAGAAAAAGAAACCCCGGAAGCGAAAGACGAGTTTGACGGCAAAGTTAGTCAGAGGGTGATCGCTCTCGCCGGAAAGCTCCAGGGAATGATGAAGGGCACGAATACGGGCCTCATCACCGGCATGGAAAATGCCTACGAGGAGAATCTCCCGGAAGGCCTGACCATGAAGCACGTCAAGCTGAAAGATCAGTACGATCGTGACATGAACTGTGCCACACGTTTGGCGCAAGGTCGTGTGTCGATTCCGCTGATGGAAGAGCACCCGAATATCACCGAAACCACGGTGGAGTTCCAGGGTGGCGCAGCAACCTTCGGTGGCACCTTCTATCGCGAGCACAAGGTGCCCGACGGTAAAGATTCCACCAAGACGGTGTATGGTCACCATGTGGCTTATTACGAAGCACCGATCGATAGCTCCAAGGGCGCTATGCGCGCCATTGCGAGTCATCTGAACACCCTGGCTGCCAAGGCCCTGGGTAAGGAGCCGGTGGCCTCCTGAGGCTTCCTGCGCAGTTCTAGGGGGCTATCCTTTGGGGTAGCCCCTTTCTATTCGGAGAAGTTTCATGCTCCATCAGTTTTTCGAACGTATCCTGAAAAAGGAGAGGGAAGTGACAACCTCTGTTGATGAAGCTACTGGTGCAGGTGGACCGAAAAACGATTCGTCCGTCTCTTCCATGGAAGAGACGCCGGTTAAAGACGAATCGCCCGTAGTTGTCACAAAGAATGGTGACGGTACGAAGACGATTACCGTTAAGCCTGGTAGCATTTACGTAGAAACGAAATACTCACAGTCCAGTAGGGGTTGGGTGGCTTTCAGCGGTGTCAGTAAGGTTGAAGTGGTTGGTACGGATCTAACGATCTACCGTAAGAAAAAGAATGGTGAAGAATACATCGCCATCTACATCGTGGGTGGAGAATGGTCGCAGTTCAACTACAGCCCCGCGGAAGACGACGTACCGGCCAGCAGCGATGAACCCGCTTGAAGAGTGGAAGACTCTCGTTGCTAAGTTAGCGCAATGTGATCCTGCGCAACGAAAGAAACGACGGTCTCTCAGAGAGCAACTGGATCAGGTATACAACCGGCTGAGTGAAGCAGAACGCGAAGAAGTGGATGGCTACATCGGAAAGATGATAGAGACGCCAGGGTCAATTTCCATTCGCAAGAACTCGTGATTCCACTCGGTTTCAAACCCATATAACTCTCCTGACTTCTACCCCTTCTCTTTAAGGAGAGACACCATGGTTAACATCGGTAAGATGAACGGTGCGATCAACACGCTGAACAGCCTGTCGTTGAAGATCGTCCACAGTAAGACCATTGAAGCGTATCGGAAGATTGTCTTCGATGCGAGCAAGATTTACCAGTCGGTGAAAGCCGATATTGAAGTAGGTGGCTGCCCTGGCCAGGCGGGTGATAACCTCAAGAAGGCTCTCACCTACTTCCAGGGAGAAGCGGACAAGACCTACGATCGTTTGACAGGACACCCCTATGGATACGATTAACGGTTACATTACCGTTACTTGCCAACCTCTTAAGGAGAATGGTAGACCGTACGAGACTGTACACGAGCTTCAGCTTCGCCAGGATCGTTACGTTCTCGCAACTCGTCTTTCATTTTCGTTGAACGAAATTAAGGAAGGCGGCCCCGAGATACCTTATTCGCGAATTCAGACCGGTCACCTGGTGCGTGGCCAATGTTTCGCTTTTCTCCCTGAAAACGATTCAATGGTCAGACCTGAGCTTCGCGAACCGCCAGCTTTTGATGGTGCTGAAAAATTGTGGTTTGTTGTCAACGGGCTGCGGACCAGGTTGGAAGCGCCTATCGCAGAGAAGACGTTCGTGATTCCTTCAACGCCTCCAGCGAACACGAAATGGCATCGATTCCATTTCATGAACGGGCAATTCATGGTATCCAGACCAGATTACATTCCATTCAACCGCGTGGGTGGTGATGGTAAAACATCAGCTGTATTGCCACCCGACATTAAAGTGGGTGACACCATCCGCTTCGAAGTTGTCAATGGATGCACGGATGATCTGGTTGTGGAACGCATCGACGAACTTGCGGAATAAAAGAGGGGGCTTTCGCCCCCTCTTTTTTTTTTGCCTTGTTACTGACCCTGGAAACCATTCGGATCCGGTACCGGCACGGCTGTCGCATCTGCAGCAGCGATAGCGTCACCGTAACCGACCTGCTGAGCCGCCACGTCAGCATCGATGGCATTCAGGAACGCCGGACGAGCATTCGGGTTGGCGCCCGTCAGGTTGATCTGATCCATGAGCTGCTGAGCGAACTGCATCACACCCGCACCGACCTGCTGAATACCCGTAAAGGTAATCGACAGCTGTGGCACTTCGTGGGCCTGAGTCAGATCACGACGTCCTGTGATGTCGCCGGAACTCTGCGGCATCATGTTGGTCAACAGCCACGCTTCCACCGGGTAGGTGTGCGTCGGGTCAGGCTCAATGAAGATCGCCGAACAGGCCATGTAATCCGGCAGCAAGTCCGTCGGCTTGTTAGTGGTCGTAACCACATCCGGGAACTTCGAGATCGGATCCATCATGATTCCGTTCATCCACAAACGGAACATGTAGCTGAACGGCTTACCGTACTTCTCCGGCAAGGTGATCGCCGGTTCGCTACGGTTGCGAGTCATGTTGGTCAGATCTTGCTGCTGTTCACCCGCACCGCCAATCGGCGTTTCGTTGAATTCAGCAGTCAGGGTCTGGTTGAGGCCTTCCCACGACTGAGCGTGCTGCTCAAAGGCGACTTTGAGCGTACCTGCCATCGTACCCGAGGGGTCGAGATCGCCGAAACCTGCAGGGACTTCGAGGAGAAGGACGATGAGATTGCGTTTGACGTAAGCGGCGTTCGATACGTACGCACCGACGTCGATCTGGAAACCATTTTGTGGGCCCTGACGCGGGTCCACCATGGGGCCCTCCGCGTACGTAGCCGGGCCTGCTTGACCACCAAGCAGCGTGTTTGCAAGACGTGCCATGAATGTAGCTCCGATAAGAATGAGTGACAGAGAGTCGAGTTACTGATTCTTCGAGAAAGCTCGGGGGTTAACCCGAGCTCTTCGCCGAAAGCGCACTCATGTTCGCAGCACTGATCGTGAAGGTACCGACCGTGTACATCGGGTTCGCACCCAAAGTCACGTCGCACGTCCAGCTGTAGTTGCGCGCTGCGTCCGCCGAACTGAAGTAAGTCTTCGGGGTCACCGTGAACTTACCATCGAACTTCGCCGAGGGGCACTGGTTGGTGATCGACAGGTTCGACTGCTTAATCAGCTGTGCCGGCGTCAGGTCGTCGCGACCGGTCAGGTCACGCCAGCTACGGAAGCACACCTTCTCCAACTCGATGCATGCAGCCACCGTCTTGAGCGAGTTCAACGTCGAGGTGTCATCATCGAAGACTGTCTGGAAGGCCGGGTAGAAGATCGAGCTACGATCGTAGTTCTGCGCCCACACCAGGTTGTTGGTCCAATCGGCCGCGTACGCCTGCGCCGTCTTACTCGTGGCGTTGACGCCACGGAAGATAGTGCACTTGTTGAGCGGAGTAACCGAGAAGTCCTTACCCGAAGTCCAGTAACCATTACCAGCGCCCATGTACGCAGCCATCTTACCAGCCACGTCAATCGTGAGCGGGAGCAGACCCTTGTAGACGGAGCTGATCAGGTAACCCGACTGACCGACAACCGCAGCGCGGCAGACAGGCGTACCGTACACCTGGCTTTCAACGTACTGGCTAAGCGAAGCCGACAATGCAACCGCCAGCGAAGAATCCTCGGCTGCAGTGTTCTGCGGCTGACTCACGTCCTGAGTTGCAACGATCACACCGATGTCCTTGCGGACACCCAGAAGAGTACCAGCCGCTTCTTTGGTCGTGATGCTGTAGCCCGAGTCGATGAACCACGACTGCGGCCACATGGCCATGTCAGTGAAGTTGTACACCGACGAACCGTAGCCCAGAAGCTGCTGCTGAACCAGATTGTCCAGCGTGGTGAAATTCATCGTACCATCACCACCGCCCACGGCATACTGGACGTAGTTGTCGGTAAGGATGATACCACCCTGGCTGGAGCCGAGCAGGCTGAAGGTCAGGTACGGATTACCTTCGATATCCGTTGCACCGAAGAGGTTGACCTGATATTTGTCGCCCGGCATGGCGCCGTTCGGAAGCTGAACCGACTGAACCATCTGTTGGATAGTAGGCGTACCGGTGATGTGTACACCCGTACCACCAGCGGCGTATTCTGCCGCAAAGATCATGGTCAGGACGTTATCGATGTTGGCCTGGTAGGCATGCAGCGCACCGAAGTTACCCGGTTGCGGTACGAAACCGGGGTTATCCGGCGTACCATACGCCTGGATGATCTGATTGACCATCGCAAAGTCGGTGTTGAGATCGGCGTCATACGACGACGGCGCCAGCGTGAACGGTACGTACTGGTCACCGGAGAATGCCGGAACTGTCAGGCCGGTCACATTGGCCGAAGTACGGCTCACCTGGCGGAAGTTGTAGATGAATGCATCAACAGCCGCACTTGCTACCGGGTTGGCAGAAACCACCGACTTAGTCGTCGGAGCCGAAATGGCGAAGCCCTGGTTATTGCCATCCGAGCCCTGACTGGAAGTCTGGATGTCGAAGAGCGGATAGACAACCGACTGGACGCCGCCGGAAGTGGACATGCTACCGGATGTGGTGGCACCACCCGTACCGAGACCGCTAACCGGCAGAGACAGAGCCACGATCTTACCGACGTAACCAGGAACGTTGTTTACCGTACCTGAAGCGGAGCCCGTACCGGATACAGGGACGGTGGTAGCAAGCAGGTCGATGGCGATCTGCACACCCGCCGGTGCCGGTGCATCATCGGGGACGAGGCGCTGCGCCAGGATAGATCCACCATTCGCGAAAATGTTGGCGATCAGCGCGTTCGGGTGGTAGTAGTACGGCTGCGTGGGGTCGAGCGTCTTGGAGCCATACAGCTGCGAGAACGTATCGCCACTCAACAGTGCCGGAGTCAGCTGACCCTTCTGGGCGAAGAAAAAGACATGCGGAAGGAACTGCGGCAGAGTTTCAGCCACGGCCTGAGAAGCCGTCGAGCCGAGATTCTGGATACCCTGCAAGTTTGCTTGAGGGGCAGCGTTGACGATGGTGCTCATCGAGAGGCTCCTGGACGTGAATAATGGTATAGCAGGTTAAAGCGGTACTGCACATCATAGTGATGTATGGGCCTCTTGGGGCCTAGGTATCTCGCCTAGTACCTCACTTTCCCCACTCTTCATCAAGAAGGACGTGCTGTGTTTACGACTCCCTATGCAACCACACCTTGCCAAGGTTACAATGTGGCAGGAATTCGTGCGGAGCTTGCTCGCGCCCTCATTGAAGCTGAGCTGACTCTCGTGAGGACATCATCGGAAACGCCTGTTGAAGGCGTATTCGAAGTTCCCCCATACGTTAAGTCAATACCTCCTTACACGCACCCCATGATCATGGATCCGCGCAGCTGGAATTCAGGCTGTCCGGACGTCGTGGTGGATACACGAGCTTTTACTAAATCGGCTGGACAGGGTAGTCCGATTCTGGCTGCCTCTGGTCAGCAGGCTGACTGGGATTTCTTCAAGTTGTATGCCCGTCTAGCGCATCGTTGGGTGTGCGGCTACGCAAACGATTTCAAGCATCTGGGACATGTGGCGCCGACTGTATTCATCCGCTGGCTTTCGGGTGTGGTGGTTTCGCGCCTTAACCTATCCCCCTTCGAACACGTCGGCGTAACGGCGGTAACAGGCTATTACTTCTATTGTCTCTTCCTCAATAGGGAGGATGTCGATGGGAGTGAGAAGCTCAAGATTAGCCAGCAGGTAGCACGCGTCACGCAGATTCCAGCAACGAAGGTTCTGGAGTACATCGACCGCATCACCGAAGCACCGATGGACATCAACGGTTATGTGACTGCACTGCGCGAAGCTGTCGATACATCCCGCTTCGACAAGTTCACACCGGCACTGGTCTACCAGATGATCGTGGGTCATTGGTGGGGTGCGCATGCACGCGAGGTCATCGCCGTAGCTCTGGAGTATCCACCAGCGTTCTACGCGATTCTCTTTACAGCGTTTACAAACAAGGGTGTCAAACGGTCGGTGTTCGCAGATCAGGCACTCAAGATCAAACGCGGTGACGAAGATACACAATTCGCCCTGGCTGTCGGTCGATTCATTGAGGTGTAATCGTGAGTTCAATACTGGTCAACGATGCACTGAGTAAGGTGTGGTGCAATCCGTTTCAGGATCTCCAGTTCATCGTTGAACCGGCGCGCATCACACCGTCTCAAGGTGCGGTAGGTACGTTTCTTCTGATGTGGGATATCGTGAATCTTCCCACATCGAGCGATACCTACCATGTCTTCCAATTGGGTCCTGTAGACCCGGACATGATTAACCTAGAACCCGGCACGAATGTTTGGCATTCGTTCACGGAGATCATGCGTAACCAGAAAATGGTTGCGTGCCTGTACAACCGAAAAGGCTGGATGGTCCCACGCTTCGAAGCGTGGGTCCTTTCCTATATCGACGGCAACCTGATCGTCGCAGTAAAAGATCAGCAACCGTTCGAAAACTTTGGCGTAAATAACCTTTTTGTAAGGCTTTACTCCAATGCGTGGCTCAACGGGGGATCTGGTGCTGCGGCCCCGGTCGGAGTGTACACTGCTGGCCTTCGGGTCACGAGCTCCACCGGGGCCGTGGGGCTCCAAAATACAGCCGCCGCCTATCAAAACATGCCGGGTTCGTTCCAGTGGTTCCACAACGGCTATTACGTTGATTCGGTGCCGCCGAGTAACATCGCCGCGGGCGATACGGTAGAGTTTGTTTACGATGCTTCGGTGCGTGCTGTCATTGATTTTCCTGTGAACAGTCTCTCTACCTTCCAAAGTACGGTGGATTCGCTCAGCAAGTACATTCTGCATCAGCCACTGCCGATGCGAAACACCATTGACTACCGTGATGATATCGATCTCTACGTTGTCAATCCGAACGGTTTGAAGTACGAAGCGATTTACTTTCACAAGAACAATGACAACGCACTGCGTCAGTTAACTCAGCAGGATTACGCCATTCCTGTTAATTACGTAGAAGTGTTTGCCAACGATCAAATGTGGAACGTGGACAACCTGGTCATTCGGATGTTCGTTCGTAATGGTGGATTCGCAGGTCGTCCTTTGACCTACGAAAACAATCGCATCTTCGAGCTGTATAAGTTGCCAACGGATGCTGAGATTCTGGAGGCACTCTCCGGGCTCCATTCCAACGTACCGAATTGGCAAGCGGCAACGCTTGAAAGTTCTCCGTACGTTGAGATCATGGACGCTAGTTACTTGACCGAAGTTACTCAGGACGAGGTACAGGCAGCATACGGCTACAACGCTATCAGTAAACTGACGGCTAATACGCCATTGTTGATACAACAGCTAGGTCAAGGCCCTGGCGTTCCGCTTCCGATTGGATTGCAGAACACATCCACGGTGTTCGAGTACGATACCAATCGCAAATTGATCGGAATGTACAACCACACAGCCGGTGCGATCTATTATCCGGTTAATGCGGGTTGTTATCTGATCGAGGCCATCATTGGTACAGGTGGTACTGACAGCGGTGTAGTCATCTACCAGGCGCCATCCGTCATAGCGCTGAACCCCGCTATCGGTCAACGCGTCTACTTCAGTAACAACATCAACGGACAGATCTCGAACGCGTGGGCGGACATCACGGGTAACACGGATTTCTATACGGTGTCAACAGATGGTACTGTCGGTACGTTTGTGGTAAATACCGCTGACTACTTCATTGCGGTTGTTGGCGATGACATGTTCTTGGCGTACGAGTTCACACAGAGTGCAACTGATGGTACCATCATCTTTGATGTTCAGGGTCAGGTGGACTATCCTGGTAACGTCGAAGGTACTGGGCCGTTAAACATTCAGCCTGGTGTGGTGGATGTTTGGCTCAATGGCAACTCGTTAGTTCCAAATGTCGACTTCTTTGTCGAATGGCCACAGATCTCTATTTGCAACCTGTCGTTCGTAGCTGGCGATCCATCACAGCCGCAAAACATCGCTGTGCGTTGTACAGGATTTCAGGACTCAAGGTCGGGACCTGGTAACGTCATTGATTCAGGTTACATTCAGTACAACGTGCTTAGCCGCAACAACGTTTTCAATATTCGTGATGATAAAGTCACGCGTATTGTAGCAGGCGGTAAAGTATACTTGCAAAGTGAGTTAGCGTTTGATGAAGGGGGTGGTGCACCAACCTTACCCGGTAATCTACCTAACGGCTCTCCGTACATCGTGGAGGAGATCATTGTTCCTCTGAGGGATCAGGTGGATACAACGACTTACGCCATGCGTAGTGCGAGTTTGGTCATCGATGCGGCGGTGAGTGCGTACCTTTCGATGAAGTTGCCTGATACGGTTGAGTCTGTACCTGATCAGATTACTTCGTTGTACAAGGTGTATAGCCCATTCTTCACGAAGATCTTGTCGGATGTCGTCAGTGGTGCCATCTCGATGACAAACTTCTCCGGGTTGTATTCAGACACGGATGTGAAGAACGCACTTGCAAGCTACAACACCATTTTGCAGATGGATCCGATCTACAACAACATCGACTCGCTCCATGTGGATGTGGTTCCACATCCGTGGGCGACTGCCGTGCAGGTAGGTGCTTATCAGTACAAATTCCTGCAAGCCGTGAACCGCGCTTTCTTAGGTGGTCAACTTGATCTCAGTACGTACGTGGTGATAACGGCTAGCGGCTTACCTGTGACGCCAGTCTAAGAACGGTGCGTACGTACTGTGAAGGAGAAAGTTTCATGTTGCTTAACGAGTACTTGCTGATCAAGGCGGCAGAAGAAGCCGATGAATTAGCCACCGCTTTCGTTCGCGCTAATCTCTTTGGTCTCTATTCCGACAAGGAAGGAAAGACACCCGCCCAAGAGACGGGTGAAGAGGTCAATGACATCATGATCTTTGTCGCACTCCTTAGGGAAGAGGGCGTGACATTTGATCGGATTGGTGAGTCTGGCGATCTGGAGTGGATGAAGCGTGGAATGGCCGAGCAACTGCTGCATTTGGTAGGTGAGAACGGTTCCGAGGAAGCCATACTCTGCAAACTGTTGGATTTGGGTGCAGAGAAAGCAACTAGTCTTGTCAAGGCATTTACCAAGGCGCTGACCTTCGGTATTGACTCAGTAGATCCTCGAAACGAAATCACAGCGAAAGACAAGATCGGTAAGTGCCTCAATGACGTCATGTCTGTGTTACGCATCATGAACGAAGGCGGGGTAAAGATCCCAGGTATCGGTGATGGTGCGTACATGCTCACGCGTCGTGAGAAAGCTATCCAGGGTGCCATTGTGGCACAGGAGCGTGGCATTATCTGTCCAAAAGAAGAAGTTGTTTCAACAGAACAAGGAAGTATTTCTCTGACAGATGGGCACGGTACCACACCTTACAACGGTGGCGTCTACCAAGCCAAACCGTTCCGTATACCCATGGAAGATCCGTACGGTGTGAATCAGGATACCGGTAGTCGCGAAGATATCGAGAAGGTGGTTCGCATTGTGTACGGTTGTCCGACGGGTGGTGATGCCGCGCCGAACGATATCGTGATGATCCAGCAGGGCTTGATCAAAAACGATAATGGCACACGTCCTGATTGCGTTGCTACGTACTAGCGCATCGTATGCCTCCAAGGGGAACCCCTGTCCGTGAGGATGGGGGTTCTCTCTTTTCTTTGTTTTGTCATCTGCTAAGGACGAAGGTACTATGCCTGCACCCAGCGCACCCAACCCGAGCACGATCCAAGTCGACCCGAATCGCGGGTTTAAGATCTGGGGCTTGGGCCAGATTTACGGCCCGAACAGTTCGGGCACTATCGTCCCCAACGTGGGCGACCTTTCATACGACCCGGTGGCCGGTTGGCAGTACGCACAAGCGATCAATCCGTCGACCTACTACACTACCTGGACACCGCTTCCTAATCCGGGTGTGGGTAACATTCTTACTCCGGCAGATATCCTTTTGGGCCAGGGTCCAGGTACGCAATCCGAATCGTTTCGGATGTTCTACAACAATACCCTGATGCCATATTCACTGGCGCCTGATGGTCGCCTGCATATGTACTCCAACACCATTGTGGGGTATAAGGTGTTCTTGGGTACGGATGATTCTGCGGCGACCGGTCAGGTAATCTCGCAATACTACGACCAAGCGGGTAACCTTATCGGTGAAACTATTCCGATGGTACCTACGACCGATTCGAACGGTGCAGCATGCCTGGCACCTGCGCCAGGTTCTACGATGCAAGCACTCACGGATGGCCAAGTTGTAACACTGGTCTTCTATGATGCGGATGCAGGTCCGGTATCCGTAGATCAACTCATTGTCAAGAACGGTAGCTACATTCGTCAGCTGAATGCGGCTATGAAGTACATCACCTCCATCGAGTTGGTATCGGACTTCTTGTCGCAAACTGATCAGAGTCTCATTGAGATTCCGGTGAACATGCCAGTGGATTCGCTACCCATGATGGGTCAGGTGAACTACTCCGACGGTACGTCGATGCAGCATGCTGTGGATGGTACCATCTTCCAGCTAGCGGGTCTCCATTCGTTTGTGGCGACAACTATCGGCCAGCAGGCTGATCTGGTGCTCTTCTATCAGCCAGCCTCTAATGAAGCGGTTTACGGCACAAGTCAAGCGCCGAATCAGAAGGTGCCTCAAGCATACAAGATCCAAACAACCAACGTCAATGGTGCGTACTCGCCGAAGCTGTATGCGTTCCCACGCTGGGTCAACGCGACCTACGGGTACACGATGGAGTACTATTTGTCCGATCTCGATCGGCAGCAGTACTACTACGTTACGCCGTTTGTCAACCCCAACCCAGGTTCAGCTGTCTTCAATGGGTTGCTGTATGGTCAAACCCAGCAGCTGGTGCTCAAGGTCAATCTTTCGCAGGTGGATCCTGTTCGGTATAACAACTTCACCTTCGTTACAACGATTTGGGTGTCGCTGTTGCAACCGGGTACCAGCGCGATGCTGCCGCTCTGGACGACACAGTACGCCGTCAATCAAAACCCGCAGTACGGTTCTGGTACGGCGCAAGCTGCAGTATTCACTTATCAGTCGGTCAACAACTGGAAGTTGGATATCAGCTGTGGTTGCACCAACGAACAGCAGTGGCTGGATCTCCTCTACAACAACTTGCTGCCGTTGTACAATCAGCAGGCGGAGACAACACCGCCGGTACCCAACATGGTCAACCTCATCTTCCCTGGTGCGGCGCCTGTAACAATACCGGTCAGTCAGTGGAATACAACGATTGGACCAATCGGAAACTACATTCCGCAGGGTGGTTTGTTGTATCTGGAGTTCTTCTATCGAAGCTCTACAGGCGACCAGGTATTGGGTGTGGCTGCTCTTCCGGCAGAAGTGGTGCAACCAGCGTAACGATAAACATAGACCCCACTCCCGTTTGGGAGTGGGGATTTATGCCTTTATTTATCCTGTAAATAATTATAGACCATTACAGGTACGCCTTTATGCTGCTCCATGCTTCCGATTGGCAGCGCTACCCGACTGCTTTAGTTGATTATTCAACCTCCAACAGTTCCTTTCTACATCTTGTCAGGGTTCTCCACGAGATGGGGGTTCAGAACTGTCTTTTTCCTCTGGCCTTGATTGATCCACGACTTCAAGGTGTCGATCCGTACAGCAAGACACTGACACTCGACCAGAAATCCATGGTCGCTGTGGAATGCTTGAGTAACTTCTGGTACTTTGTTCGTGAAGTGGCCCGTGTTCCTCCACAAGCAGGCATTGAGCCTATTCAGTTCATCGCCAATCGCGGTAACATGGCGGTGTACTGGCTTTTCTTCAACAACATCGATTGCGCACTGATTCAACCACGTCAGACCGGTAAGTCGACGTCGGTGGATATCATGATGATTTGGTTGTTGTATATCGGTTCAGCAAACTCGAAGATTGCGCTCTTTACCTTGAACGACAAACTTCGTAAAGATAACATTAATCGACTTAAACGTGCACGAGATTATCTACCTAAATATCTCGTACCGATGACGCCGGATGATGCGGATAACAAGTTCGAGTTGACTTGTAATGAATACGGTAACCGCTACATCGCGATGGTCGGTCAGAACTCCGAATCGGCTTCTAGTAATCAGGGTCGTGGTGGTACAGCACCTGTTAACCAATTCGACGAAGGTCCGTTCACACCGTTCATTGGTGATGCTGTCCCTGCGGCGCTGGCTGCTGGCGTGGCTGTACGCCGTGAGGCTGAGCGTAATGGACGCCCATACGGAAACATTTTCACGACGACAGCAGGTAAGAAAGACGATCGTGATGGCTCATTCATGCATGAGCTGATTAACTCGGGTGCCGACTGGACGGATACGTTCTATGATGCCGGTAGTAAAGCTGCGCTCATCGAACTCATCAAACAGAACGGTTCACGTGGTATTGAAATTGGTGATGCGACCGAACGATCGGTGTTGGTTAATATCACCATGTCACATCGGCAGCTGGGTTACACCGATCAATGGATGGCTGAAACCTTAGCCATGACAAAATCAAAGGGTGATAAAGCCGATCGCGACTTCTTCAATCGGTGGACTTCAGGCTCGCAACATTCACCATTGACGATCGAGCTTAACGAAATCATCCGCAACTCGGAGCGTGAAGTTCTTTGGACAGAGAGAAGCCGTGATGGTTACCTCTTCCGATGGTACATCCCAAAAGACGGCTTCGATGATCGAATGGCTTCCGGCCATTACATCTTAGGTTTGGATACCTCGGATGCAGGCCCTGGTGACGGTGTGTCGTTCGTAATGACTGACGCCAAAGATCTCAGTACAGCAGGTGCTGGTACGTATACAGAAACCAATCTGTTGCGGCTCGGTACCTACTTCTGTGAGTTCATGGTCAAGTATCCGAATACCACATTGATCATCGAGCGGAAGAGTTCCGGTCAGGCCATCATCGACATTCTCTTAACGCTCTTCCCGAAATACGGGATCGATCCGTTTAAGCGCATGTTCAATATGGTCGTTGAGGAAAAGGACGAGCGCCAGGAAGATTGGAAGGAGATCCAGCGTTCTGTGACGTATCGTAACGATCGGTTCTACGACGGTTACAAAACCGATTTCGGATTCTTCACAGATAAGAACTCCCGTCCGTTTATTACGGAAGTGGTTTTGCAGGAATCAGCAAAGAACGCCGGTCACTTGGTGCACGATAAGAAGCTCATCACGGAGATCCTTGAACTGACCATTCGTAACGGTCGTGTGGATCATCCACCTGGCGGTCATGACGATCATGTGATTGCCTGGTTGATGGCACACTGGCTCCTTACCTATGGCCATAATCTGTCGGAATATGGTATCCCTCCCGGCTACGCGTTATCGAGTATGAGTCGACGAGGCGAACAGGTCACCGAAGAGGTCATGGAAGAGCGCCGTGTTCAGGAAGAATTGATGGAGCAGATCGATACACTCACGACGGCATTAGAGAACTGTCGTGATCCCATCCTTCAGTTCAAGATGGAACACAAGCTCAAGACACTCTTAGGTAGAATGTCGTTTGAAACACGTGAGCACTTCAGTATGGATGACCTCTTGCGGTCTTCCGCTGAAGAACGAAAGAAGCGGCAGCTAGATACCGTGAAGCCTTACAAGCCGATGGATAGGAGTATCTCCATGAACCAGGGAAATCCTTACCCTTCTAGAAGCCCCTTCGGGAGCCTCTACAGGCCGAACGGCTATTACTGATGCGACATAGCGCCCCTCTGACGGAACGCCGTCAGAGGGGCTCCTATGCGCTTATACCGCTATGCCACGATGCGTATCGGCTTCTTACGTAACACAATGTCCTTCAAACGCTCTTTATCGGGCACGATCGCTCGTGTACAGAGAGCCAATCCTTTAATGTAATTATTCGCCGCCTGATAGGGGTTGTCAGAAGCACAGTCCATCACCGGCGAGAAAACACGAAAGGGTTCAACCATCTGTTTCCAGTAAAGCGAATGGGTAGTGCCGACCAAATGTTTTCGGCCAGCACGCACCCAAGGGTCTTTGACCCCGTAGCGCTCCCAAAGGACTAACTCCAAGACAATGATGTCCATGCGGAGTTCTTCTGCCGAGACATACGGCAGGGGCAGGAGCATCTCTAAGCGTAGCGTGGTATAACTCACACGCCGCTCAGGTTTGCGACGATACGACACAGTGTCCCCCTGTGACATAGGCGTTAATCCAAGCGAGCCAGGTAAGCACTGGCTGCGTAGTAGAAAGGGAAGGGCGTCCATTCCAAAAACTTATTGCACAAAAGAGGGTAGGTCACCTTCTCTAAAAGACGACTATCAAGCCCTTCTGCAATTTCGGGCGGTGCATGACCCTGCACTTCGTACACGGTACTCATTTCATCCGGCACCCACCACCTCGCATAGGTGGTACGGTAAATGACTCGCACGCACTCAATGCCCACATGGACATCAATGGTTAAGTTATCCGGTTTAAAAAATGTCCGTGCATCCTGAGGCTCTTCGTACGTAATTTCCGTTTTGAAGGGGCCTTTCAGCGAAATGATCAACGAACCGAACCATCGGCGTAGTATGTCTTTCATGATCTTAACGGTACCTACTCGATGGATTAGAGGTAGTAGCTGCGGGCGAAGCTCCGTAACACGACGTAGAGTTCCGTCCCCGTCCTAAGACTAGCTAGGATAGAAGGGTTCTTCGTCTTAACCGCCTGTGAGACGACTTTGTCAGCTAGTAGCTTACAGGTAATCAATGCGGGGTCTGCCATACGGCTTGCCATGTACAAAGCACGCAGCCTGGCAATCAGCAAACCAATGTCGACCCGGTTAGCATTCAATTCACGCGAATGCGTCACGTAGTCGTAGGCGTGATTAAGTACCCCATCGACTAACTGATCGACCTCCGGGTGTTTACTCGTGTGGTTCACACACAGCCATACTAGGACTTCTTCAAACAGCTTAGGTGGCATGGTGTGCATGGCATCACAAACAATCCCAGTCAGCTCACCGCGGATAAAGGAGGTCTGGTCACCCAGAATCTCTTTTAAGTATCGGGTATAGGTCTGGTAGTTCGAGGTCTTGTCACGCACGACCTGAAGGCCATCATGCTCGATGGTTGAAGACACTAAAGCAAACTTCTTACCCGATTCTTTTACCCGGTAAAAGACTTCACAAAGACTATTCACGGTCTCACGCAGACGACCCTGAATATCATTGATCATGTACACGACAGCTTTGTCATCATCATACGCACGCCAGGTTTTAGCGTGAATAGACGAAGCCCCCACAATGTCTTCCGCACGAGCTTCCAACAGCTTACCCCAGCTCCCATACTGCTTCAAAGCAAACTTACGCGAAAGCTCAGCATAAGTGGCAATGGCAGTCGCCTCATCAGCATCGTAGGGGAAGTAGTGGGCCATGAGACTCGAAATGAGCTTGTACTGTAGAATCAAGGCGACATCCGTCGCAGCACTTATCCGAATCCCCTCAGGCAGCTTACTGACCCAAAGCGCATGCATGAGCCAAATGCAGCTCTCGTTAAAGGTATCCGAACTGACCTTAAAGGAGGGGTCAATCGCAGGGCATTCCAGTAGCCCATCTTTGACCTCCAGCTCATCCATCTTTACGACAGAGTCAAACCACAGCTGGCGGTCTGAGGTACGAAACCGCACAGGGTGTACCCCCAAAAGGTTACCTCCAAAAAAAGCAATGTGAGCCTCATTGCGATTGACAAAAGCTACACGGTAATTGTGCAGTCGACGGACTAACGCCTGGTCAATCACCAGCGCTTTACCTAAGCCCCCAAAGAGGCTAGCCAGTGTGGCCATAAAAGAGTCCTGGTAGAAAGTGTCATAAAATCAGATCCCAATAAAAGTGAGACACTTATTACTCCCCTGAGCTTCCCCCTTAAGTAAAGAAAAAGGAGGCTCTTTCCTACACACACAAAGGAAGACCCTCTATGCATACCCCTACCCAAAAGTCACCTCTCCTCGATAACGGAATGACTTTAGAGCAGCACATGGACATTATCCGGAAAGAGAGTGCCCCCTGTCAAACCCTAGAGTGGCAGTTCTGGAACAGAAACATAGCAGGACTCCCCTTCTCATGGGGTGACGTAACCAAGGTAGCCGTTATGGGAGGAATCGTCTACGGCACCACTAAACTACTCCAGAGTCTCTTCGAGTCTCCAAATACACAGAGTGGTCTCTCGGATACACTGGATAGTCTCCTCTGACGGCATAAAAGGAGAG
>DATMTU010000183.1:0-7222 GCA_035564035.1 Dongiaceae bacterium | reverse complement strand
CGATCTACTTTGCCCGAGCTTTGCTTTTGAATTTTCTCGGCCTTGTTTGACTTCACCGTTGTTTGCTCTGACTGGTGGCGAGGCTTGACGTGCAGGTAGTAGGTCGTTTTCAAACCACGCTTCCACGCTTCGGTGTAAATCTTCTCGTATTCGTCGATGTCGCGAGTTTCGAGGTACATGTTACGGCTAATCGCTTGGTCGACCCACTTTTGTGCACGGGCAGCAACTTCAATGAACGAGTACGGTGACAGTTGGAAGCTGGTCTTGTAGATGTCTTTCAAGTTTTGTGGAATTGCTTCGATCTCTTGGATGTCACCTTGGTTAATCAACAGGTCGTCTTTCACTTCATCCCAAATACCAAGTGTCTTGAGGTCTTTCACTAGGTTCGCGTTGACTTCAAGGAACTTACCGTTCAAAGTTGAGCGGCTAAAGATCTGTGAGAATTGTGGGTCAAGACCAGGGGTCGTACCGGCAATGTGCGCAATGTTTGCGGTTGGCGCAATTGCCATCAAGGTTGCGTTACGCATCCCCTTCTTCACCTTTGTACGGAGCTTGTCCCAATCAAGACGCGCTTTGCGGTTAATATTTACCTTCACCTTACGGTTTTCAGCCAATTGGTCAATAGTGTCGATAGGCAAGATACCCTTGCTCCAGCCACTTCCCTTAAAGGCTGGGTAACTGCCAAGTTTCTTAGCCAGTTCAGCCGATTCGTCAATGGCGTAGTAACTAATGTATTCCGACAGTTGGTCGATGAGGTCGTAAGCTTCTTCAGACTCGTAGCTGTAGCCAAGCTTTTCAATGACATCGGTGAAGCCCATAAAGCCGAGGCCGAGGGCGCGGGTAGTGCGGTTGGCGTTCATAGCCTGAGGGACAGGAAGTTCAGTGATATCAACCAGGTTATCGAGTTGGCGAATAGCGCTCCGAGAACTTTCTGCCAGGCGATCCCAGTCCCACGTCTTGTCTTCATTCAGGTGTGCCGACAAATTAATACTCACCAAGTTACAGACGGCAATGTTGTCGTTATCTTGCGGCAAGGTAATTTCGGTACAGAGGTTTGAAAGGTGGATGGTACCAGTATTGTTGTTCAATGCGCGAACGTTAATAGTGTCCTTCCAGGTGAGCCATGGGTGGCTGGTTGCTTGCAGCTGAATCAAAATAGCGCGGAATTGCTCACGGGCAGAAATCTTTTCGAAGCGACGGATCTTTCCGGCTTCAGCCAACTTAACATATTCGTTGTAACGCTTCGAGAATTCGTCACCGTACAGCTCGGTGAGGTCCATCACTTCAGCTGGGTCAAACAAGTACCAATCGGTGTCCTTTTCAACGCGGCGCATAAATTCATCACTAATGAAGGTTGCAGTGTCGGCAAAACGGGTACGCAGGTAGGGGTCACCCGAGTTGGCCTTAAGGTCGAGGAATTGTGGAAAGTTGAGGTGCCAGTTTTCCATGTACATAGCAGCCGCCCCGGCTTTTTTACCCTTACGACTAACGGCAAACAAAGCAGTGTCGATCATTTTCATGAATGGGATTGGGCCGGTACTTTCGGTGTTAGTCGTCTTCACCGGGCTTCCCGCTGCACGCAGTTTCGTAAAGCCAATACCAATACCACCGGTCCCCTTTGCGATAAACATCGTGTCGCGAACACTCCGGGCAATTGACTCCATATCGTCATCGACATTCATAAGGAAACAGTTTGAAAGTTGCGGGAAAGCACCGCCGGCGTTCACACGGGTTGAACCACCAGGAACGTAATCGAGGTTACTCATGTGAGTGTAGAAATCGAGCGCTGCTTCGGTAGGGTTTTCGGCATTAATTGCCAACCCCATAGCAATACGCATGTGGGTGTATTGAGGAACCTCAATTGGTTCGCCGCTGCCTTTACGGAGTGCGTAGCGGTTTTTGTTGGTAATGACCCCAAGGTACTTAGAAAGGTCATCTTTTGCAGGGTTCAGTGCTTTGGCAAGCTTCGTAAGGTCAAAACGACCGTCAGTCAAACGCTTGTCGAGAAGCCCATCTTTAACGCCGTCCTTCAAGTACCCAGCAAAAGCTTTTTCGTGGAGCTTCTTGAGGTCTTCGAAAGTGTCGTAATCGCCAAGAATATTCTTATATAAAGTCTTGAGAAGCAAACGAGCCGCAATTTTGTCGTAGTCAGGGTCGTCTTTGACGTTTTGTAGTGCGGTTTGAATGACGGCTTCGTCGAGTTGTTCTGAGGTGATGCCATCAAATAATGTCAGCTGTAGTTGTGACGCAACTTCGACTACCTTAGAAATCTGGTCGTCCAAGCCTTCACTTGCCTTAACGAGTGCCAAGTTAATTTTGTTCGCGTCAAATGGCTCACGGGTGCCGTCTCGTTTGACCACTGAGATATTGTTCATGTTCCCCTATTTCCCCGGCGCTCTTTATATATGTATTGTTTTGTTGCACACCTCCCCAGGTGTTTGGCCCCGTATAGCCGCTTCGTGGCACGGGTGCAAGAAAAGCGCTCCTGGAGCGTCACAGAAACCTCCCTTGCAAACTGTCTGTTTTTACATCACCACTCATGTAGTGCTTACTGAAGACTATAAGCCCCTACATATGGTTTGACAAGGTTTCAAACAGGGTTTTTTTCACCACATACCCATACCGCTTACGCTCACCCCTTAAAATATAAATATAGCGTTATGTTTGTTTTTTACAACGCTATATGTGGTGTCTATTGGCGGAGGAGATGAGATTCGAACTCACGGTACACATTGCTGCATACACACGCTTTCCAAGCGTGCGCCTTCAACCACTCGGCCACCCCTCCAGGCCACCTAATTATAGACTATTGTGATTTCCACTCCACAACATCTGTTGCCTACTGGTCAAATTCATCTCATAATAGAGGGACTATGGCCGATACCCCAACCCCACCTGTCATTGTCCTCAAAGACCTTAAGAAACGTTTCGGCGTTGGCGATGCTGAGCATTACGCACTCGACGGTGTCGACCTCACCATTGATAAGGGTGAGTTTATCGCAATCATGGGTCCGAGTGGTTGCGGCAAAACGACGCTCCTCAATATTCTTGGCTTGCTTGATAGCGATATCGAGGGCGAGTACGAACTCGACGGTCGGCCTATCGCCACGCTCAGCAAGCAGCGCCAGGCACACATTCGCAGCCAAGATATTGGGTTTGTTTTTCAAAGTTTCAATTTAGTATCACGCCTCAATATTATTGATAACGTTGCCCTGCCACTTATTTATAAAGGTATGCCAAAGTTGGCGCGCATTAAAAAAGCCAGCAAAATTTTACACGATTTTCACCTTGGTGAGCGCGAATTTTATATGCCCCACCAGCTATCGGGCGGGCAGATGCAGCGCGTCGCGATTGCTCGTGCTTTAGTTAATGAACCCTCGATTATTTTGGCCGACGAACCAACCGGCAACCTCGATTCGCACGCCAGCCACATTATTATGGAGGAACTTTCCGACCTGTATAAAAAGGGCAACACGATTATTATGGTCACCCACAACCCTAACCTCACAACCTACGCCAGCCGGGTGATTACGATGCTCGATGGCCGCATTGATACCGACACTTTCCGACTGCCAATGCCGGCACGTGAAACACTGAAAAAGAAACCCCTAGGGACACCGCGCAAAAAGGCATCCAAAACTACTCGTAAAAAGAAAGCGAAGGCCGCCTAATGCGTTTTCTCCTTTTGAACCATCTGCAAAACGCCAAGCAATCGATGAAGAGTAATCGGCTACGTAGTTTTTTGACTATGCTTGGGGTGATGATTGGTGTTGCAAGTATAACAACAATTCTTGCGCTGAGTGCCGGAGCTAACAGTCTTGTCAGTGCTCAGGTTGATGCGCTTGGCGGCAACATTGCCGTGATTCGCCCCGGTTCGACCGCCAATAACCTTAGCGATGAGCTTACCAACCTGACGAGCTCTCTTTATAGCGCAAGTACTCTGACCGATACCGATACCGATACCGTGTCTCAAATTAACCACGTGAAAGCCGTTGCCCCGATTATGGTACTCCACGGTGCAGTCGGGGGCACCTCGAACGGCCCAATGAACACGCCTATCGTTGCCACGACTCCAGACCTTGCGACCATTAGTAAACTTGCCATCCAGGACGGACAATTCCTTGATAACACCCTCGACCCTTCGACTGCCGTTATCGGCCCACAACTATCGGTTAATATATTTGGTACCGAACAGTCAATTGGAAAGACAGTAAAGATTAAAGGCCAACCATTTACGATTATTGGCATTTTAAAACGAGTGAATGACCCAGTGAATTATAACGACGTCGATTTTGATAATGCAGTCGTTATTGGGCTCGCCAGCGGCCGAGCACTGAACCAAGGGTCAACCCACCTTCAACAAATTAATGTTCAGAGTGATTCTGTAAGCAACCTCACGAGTGTTATTACCGATATAAACAAAAACCTCTTAAAAAACCACCTCGGCCAAGCAGACTTTAGTGTTCTGTCGGGTAATCAAATTGCGCAACCTACGAGTCGTATCTTCACTGCTATTGCTGGTGTGTCGGTAGCGATTGCCGCTATTTCGCTGATTGTCGGTGGTATTGGCATTATGAATATTATGCTGGTCAGCGTCGCCGAACGGACGCGCGAGATTGGCATTCGCAAAGCACTTGGTGCAAGTAATGCTGATATCATCGCGCAGTTTCTTATTGAGTCCCTTACCTTCAGCATTGGCGGGGGTATTGGCGGCTATATTCTTGGCTACGCTCTGGCCTTCGTGATTAGCACCTTCCTTACCTTCAACCCCGTCTTTACATGGGAAATCGCTGCTGCGGCCCTGGTTGCATCATTAGTCGTGGGAACGCTTTTTGGACTTTACCCGGCACTTCGAGCCGCACGAAAAGACCCTATTTCGGCATTGCGACAATACGAATAGCCTATTGTGGGTTGTGAGCAAGTTCTTGCTTTAAGCGTTCGATCAAAACCACAGGCGTCGGGTCGACACCATTTAGAATTGCCGTATACGTACTAGCAAAGTCGGCTAAAATAGCGCCCCACACAAGCTGCGCGAGTAGCGTGTCGCCTTTTAACTGGATTGTTTGGGCGTGCGGGCGTTTACCACTCAGCAACTGATCGCTTAACGCGAAACGTTGGGTAATGCGCGGTTTGTCGAAAGAGCTTTGCAGATCAAAAATAACAAATGGCTTTTCGATAGGGTGTGATGTCCAACCCATAAACTCGTTGTGATTAAACTCGGGGAATTCGTTCCAAAAAGCAGTATTTTTCGCGGTCTCGTTCCAGCTAATTTTCCATTTATAGGCCAAAGGTGCGGTGAGTGGGCTACCATAAAAAACCGGTGTCTTTCCGACCGATTCGAGCGCCAACTGCTTCGCGTAATTATCGGCAGTCGGAACTTCAGGAACCCACTGAGACGTTTCGCGGCCAAGCCACTGTGATAAATCTTCAAGTTGCGTGAGCCATTCTTCACCAACAACACTAAAGTTATGGAGCAATGCAAATAAGCCACGCAAGTTATAAATCATCGCCATCCGTGGCTGCACACCCGAAGGCAACACCACATGGGCAATATGCTTTTGGCTTGCCGTTTTGATCAAGGCACCGCCAGACGCGACAATGGCTAATTGCGCACCTTTTGCTTCAGCCTGTTGTAATGCAGACAACGTTTCTTCGGTATTGCCCGAATAACTACTGGCAATCACCAAGGTTTTTTCAGATACATACGCAGGGAGGTCATAGCCACGAATAATATCAAATGGAACCGAAAGTCTTGACTGTAACAATACCTTCACTATGAGGGCTGCTAAAGCAGAGCCGCCCATGCCAGTCACGACAACACTCGTGATGTCTCGATTATCATGTGTTGCATCATCCACAACAGCACTAAATTCAGCCTGCGCAAATTGCGAAGCAATAATTTTTAACGCTCCCTCTGGATCTTTTTGCGCGACAACATTCGCGTTATCAAGGATATCTGTCATATGTATTCCCACCAATCTGTATCTATGATACAGTATTTTTAAGTAAGCATAAAAAGTTTTATCTAGAGGTGGGCATGGACATTACTCCGCAAGAAAATACAACGCAACCAATTAGTGACGACCAAGAATTGGCCAAGGCACTGGCTGGCGTTCTTCCTGAAGAACCAGAAGAAGCAAAACCGGCGGCCGGTCTTCAATTTGAAGAAACACCAGCACCTGCTGTTACTCCAGCAGCTGCTATTCCACCAATGCCACAACCGACCGACCCAAGCACTATCGCCCCACTTCCTGGCGTACCAGCTGCTTCAGACGACAAACTCGACAGCATTAAAAGCGAAGCTTTAAACGAACTTCGCCCGCTTATCGATCGTGTCGACCTTCCTGCCGAAGAGAAGTTTGATACTTACCTACTTCTTATTCGGAGCACCGACGATTCGTCATTGATTGGCCCAGCGCACGCCGCCGCGCAAAACATTGCCGATGAAAAGCGTAAGGCGGAAGCCCTGCTTGATATCATTAAGGAAATTGACTACCTTTCGCGAAAAGGTCAACCAGAAGCCTAACAGTTCCGCTTCATAAAAAATACCCGTTTTCGAGAGCGGGTATTTTATCTATGGACGGTTTTAATTTAAAACCCATACTGCCGTGCGGTACAATAGAGAGTAATGAATGCGCGCTATGCAACCGAGGATGAGATAACCCGTTGGGATAAGCTCATCACTGCTAATCCTGACGGCGGTAATATTTTTTCAAGTCTCGAGTATGCCGAGATAAAACGCCTCACCCATTACATTCCCCATTTTCTTATTGTTGGCGCAACTGCTGTGACGGTACTTGAGAAGAAAACGCCACCGCTTGGCAAACTCTGGTATTTGCCGAAAGGGCCAAACGTCACCACAACAAAGCACCTTTTTGATATTTTGGCAGCCATAAAGCCTCTTGCGAGGAAAGCTGGCGTCTTCGCTATACGCATTGAGCCCGAGCTTGATCGAGGAAGTTGCTCGACCGTGGAACGCCACGGGCTTAAAAAAGCGGCGCCTATCATCCCCAACCCTTCAACAATTACACTCGATATTAGCCAGTCTCTCGATGATATTCTTATGGCACTTCCACAAAAAGGTCGTCATGCGATTCGACGGGCCGAACGGGATGGGGTAACTGTTGAACAAGTAAAAGCAACGGATACAAATTGTCGGGCTATGTATGCCCTTCTTTCCGAAACCGCCGAGGGGCAATTTGGAATTCGTAGTTATAATTAC
>DATMTU010000182.1:0-2056 GCA_035564035.1 Dongiaceae bacterium | reverse complement strand
CTACGCCCTGCTGCAAGTCAGTATTAGAGATAACTCCTAATGATATCAAGGAAGACAAGGACTATACTGGCGGTCACAACAGTTGGTATATTGATTGTCCTGTCTGTGGAAAGCAACCCGACGTACCAAATGACATGTATTACGACGGTCGCCGCTGGGAACGTCAGCAGGAAAGAATGAGAAGTTATGAGTAACGCACTTGTTTTGATGAAGGCTATGCCTCCTACCAAGGGGCATGAGAGACTTATCGAATTTGCAATGTCATTTTGTGAAGAGGGATGGGTTCTCATGGATACCGCCCCGGACGAGCCTCTACAACAACAGCGTTGGCAATGGCTCGCACATCAGGTCATCAATGGTAGAGGTTGGGAGGCCGACTGGCTGACTATTGATGACCAAAACCCCGCGTCTGATGGTTTCTGGGAACGCTGGAAATCTCGCATTGACGAGTATGATAATTTCGATTATGTCATTGGTTCGGAAGACTATTGTGCAAAAGTGGCCGAAGTTATTGGCGCTCGCTATATTCCGTACGACCCAAAGCGTGAGTTGGTGAGTGCTAGGGCGACAGATGTCAGGGGCAATCTACAAGGAAACTTTGCAGAGGTATCAGAATCATTCCAGCACAACCTGAGGAGAACAATTACGGTCTTTGGAGCAGAGAGCACGGGTAAGACGACATTGAGCAAAACTCTGGCCAGTTTGTTGCAAGGCGAATGGCTATTCGAATGGGCTCGACCATATCTAGAGGGTACCGGACAGGATGTGGTTGACTTGACGGCCATGCACGAAATCTGGCATGGCCAGTTTGCCGCAGAAGAAAATGCCGAAAAGTTCGCAGTCGATAAGCCTTTCATTGTTCGAGATACGGACCTATATTCAACAATTGGATATTGGGAGCAACCTCACTGGCAGAGCGACTTGGGGCCGGTACCAGAAAATCTCATCCAAGATGCCAAGCATCATCAAGCAGACCTATATGTCATCACTCAGTCTAATATTCCCTTTGAAAAGGACCCGCTACGTTATGGTGGAGACCATCGTGAGAGTCCCGACAAGTATTGGATTGACGTAGCAGAGAAGTATGGGCTACCACATATTGTCTTGACGAGCAATGACAGGTCTGATAGAGTTCTAGAGGCTTCTGCTGCTGCCGTTGAGATATTCAACAAGAAGAATTCGATATATTATGACAGGAAGTTGGTATCATGAGTCTTGGACATCTTGCACTAATCGTAGTCGATGTGCAGAATGACTTTTGCGAGGATGGTAGTTTGGCCGTTGCTGGTGGCAATGCCGTGGCAGAAGCGGTCGCCTGGACCATCAAGCATACACGCGGCGCATATGCAGAAGTTGTCTTTACCAAGGATTGGCATAATGCTCTTCCTGATAACAATGGTGGGCATTTTTCTGCTACCCCCGACTTCGTAGACTCGTGGCCTGTGCATTGCGTGGCAGGAACAAGGGGGGCAGATTTACACCCCACATTGGCAGAAGCGCGCGACGCCTATACCATGCCAATCTTCCGAAAGGGACAGGGCAAGCCAGACTACTCTGGATTCCAGGGCACGAGTAGTAGTGAGCAGTCGCTTCACGAGTTTTTACAGAAGGCGGGTATTGACGAGGTACATATTGTCGGCATCGCAGGAGACTACTGTGTTCGTCAGACAGCCCTTGATGCCAAGAGGCTGGGCTACAGAACATATCTGTTGCCCTCCATGATTGCCTCTGTGGGTGGACCCGAGGCCACAGCGGCGGCACAGGAAGAACTTGACAGCCTCGTCACGGTGTGATAGACTTGACAAGTCAAACTGGCTCAGGTTGCTGGTAAGGTAATGGCACCGTTTGTCGTAAGGCAAAAGAGAGTGGTTCGATTCCACTAGTTCGGGTTGACAGCCAGTCGGGTGTCATGCTAGACTGGTCACGGTGTACGAAGGCAGATTAGTGAGCCGCTTGACTGTGAATCAAGTGCTAGCGGGGGCAGAACCCGTCGTACACCCCAAGGTAATGGCACAAACCAGAATTATCGGTACCGTAGGAACTGGCCGTCGCGCAT
>DATMTU010000181.1:0-7682 GCA_035564035.1 Dongiaceae bacterium | reverse complement strand
GTCACAGCAAATTTTTGCCGTTCTTCTTTTCTTAATGCTCTGGTTGACTGTGGTATGGCTGCTGCGTAATTTACTTGCCGGCCATAAGGTGCGTATGCGCGATGGACTTTATAGCTCGGGTTCACCACTTTTCGCAACGATGGTTATCGTTTTCGTTGTCTTATTGCAGCTCCTTCCTATTGGTATTGCGATGATTGGCTATGCAGCAGCAAATAGCTCCGGCTTGCTTGCCGGGGGTGTTGAGGCGATGCTCTTTTGGGTAGGCGCGTCGCTGCTTGGCGTGCTATCACTTTATTGGATAACGAGCAGTTTATTCGCAATGGTCATGGTCACGCTGCCTGGTATGTACCCATGGCGTGCTCTTCGAACAGCAGGGGATATCGTATTCGGTCGACGCATAAAGTTATTATTGCGGTGGCTCTGGATGCTTCTGGCTATTGCCGCATTATGGGCCGTGGTACTCATCCCGTTTATTTTGATTGACTTATGGGTAAAGTCGTTGTGGCCGCAAGTTGAGTGGCTGCCAATAGTTCCGGTTATTGTGCTTCTCTTGAGTTCGTTCACGGCTCTTTGGGCGTCAACCTATATTTATTTGCTGTATCGAAAGGTCGTCGATAATGAAACAGCCTAACCCGGCAGAACGCGCCAAAGAACTACGCTCATTGCTTTCAACGTATAGCTATGAATATCACGTCCTGGATAATCCAAGTGTGAGTGATGCGGTGTATGACAGTTTGATGGCCGAGCTGAAGCAAATCGAAGCCAATGATCCGTCACTCATTACGCCAGATAGCCCCACGCAGCGGGTTGGCAGTGAGTTGCTTGGCGGTTTTCAAAAAGTCACACACCGTTCCCGTATGCTAAGTCTTAACGACGTATTTGATGTGGCTGATGTCGAAGCTTGGGTAGAGCGTATGGATAAAGCGCTTCCAGGACGCCGCCATGAATATTTTGCCGATATTAAAATGGACGGATTAGCCTGTGCGCTTATTTATGAAGATGGCCTCTTGGTTCAAGCCGTTACTCGTGGTGATAGTTTTGTCGGTGAGGATGTGACGGCCAACGTCCGGACAATTACGAGTGTGCCACTCCGTCTTCGCGATACTTCAACCACTGAACTATTCTTACGTGGCCGAACCGAAGTACGCGGCGAAATCGTCATGCTCAAAAAGCACTTCGAAGCCCTCAATAAAAAGCAGCATGAGGCAGGGAAGCCGGAATTTGCAAACCCTCGCAACCTGGCAGCGGGAACAATTCGCCAGCTTGATCCAAAGCTGGTTGCCGAGCGCCCCTTAACCTTTATGGCATATGATTTGATACGTGACAACCCGGCAGAAATTCCAACCAACATGCAGGCTTATGAAGCCCTGACGTCACTTGGTTTTCGCCGCAACCGCCAGGCATCGGTATTTGATTCCCTAGAGGGGGTTATGCAGTTTGTCCATGAATGGGACGAAAAACGTCACGACCTCCCATTTAATACAGACGGGCTCGTGATTAAGGTAAACAACCGCGCGCAGTTTGCCGATTTGGGTATTGTTGGCAAACAACCGCGGGGAGCAGTGGCTTATAAATATGCCGCCGAGCAGGCAACAACGGTGGTGAAAGATATCGTTATTAGCATTGGTCGGACGGGCGCTGCGACGCCGGTTGCCGTCTTTGATCCTGTGCAGGTGGCGGGCACGACCGTACAGCATGCAAGTCTTCATAATGCCGATGAAATTGCGCGCAAGGATGTTCGCATTGGTGATACGGTGATTATCTTCAAGGCCGGCGATATTATCCCTCAGGTAGATAGTGTCGTGACTGAGCTTCGTCCGAAAAATGCGCAGCCATTCAACTACGTCCAAGCACTCGCCGAACAGTACCCTGAGCTTGAATTCGAACGCCAGGGCGATGATGTCGTGTATCGGGTGAAAGGTACTTCGGGTGATTTTATTTTAAAACGAGCTGTTGAGTATTACGCCAGTAAGGGTGCGCTTGATATTGATACCTTGGGTGAGAAAAACGTCGTTGCTTTGGTTGATGCGGGGCTTGTACGGGATATTGCCGATATTTACACATTGACGTATGAAGAGGTGGTGAAGCTTGATCGTTTTGCCGAAATCTCTGCCCATAAATTAGTTGACGCGATTCAAGTAACTAAAACACCGCCACTTGAACGGTTTATTTTGGGCCTTGGTATTCGTCATGTTGGGGCGCAAACGGCGCTCGACTTAGCAAATCAATTTGGTTCGGTCGAGGCATTAGCGGCCGCGACATTGGAGCAACTGGAGGCTGTCGATGGGATAGGGAAAGTTGTTGCCGAATCGATCCTTGGATGGTTTGCTGACGAAGACAATATAAAACTACTCGAGAAGTTTACATCACTGGGGGTTCGGCCGGTCTATAAAAAGAAGACGGGTATTCTCGAAGGCAAGAGTTTTGTTGTAACTGGGACGCTTGAGTCGCTTTCGCGCGATGAAGCGGCTGATCGGATTCGTGAGCATGGGGGGACTTTCCAGACTTCGGTTGGAAAAGATACAACCTATTTAGTTGCAGGCGGAAAAGTGGGTGCTAGCAAATTAGCAAAAGCGACCCAGTATGGGACGCAGGTTATCGACGAGGCAGGCCTGCTTAAAATGTTAAAATAAAGAAGTGGAAAAACTCCGTCGTCATACGAAAAAAGCCCTGATTGGTATTATTGGCGGTGTCGTGACCCTGGTCGGCGTGGTGCTTATTCCATACCCTGGGCCAGGGTGGCTGGTGGTGTTCGCGGGCCTTGCCATTTTGGCGACAGAATTTACTTTTGCCGAGAAGCTGCTTCACTTTTTACGGACGCAGTATGATATGTGGACCAAATGGCTGCGGCGTCAGTCATGGTGGACCCAGACAGGGCTTCTTACTTTGACGGGTGCTGTCGTTGTTGCCACGATTTGGCTCTTGAATGGCTTCGGCTTGATAAGTGGCTGGCTAGGCCTCAACCATGGCTGGCTCGTCTCGCCACTATTTCGATAAAACCATATAAAAAAAGCCCTTCGCTAGGAAGGACTTTTTTATAAGAAACTGATTACCAGCTTCGTTGACGGAAAGCGTTTCCGCCGCCGTTACCGCGGTCGTTGTTGTTGAACTCACGACGTGGACGGTCTTCTTTTGGCTTAGCAAGACCAACGTTGATAGCGCGGCCATCAAGCTCTTTGCCGTTGAGTTGGTCAACAGCTTTTTGGTTGTTTGCCTCGTCAGCGTATTCGACGAACCCAAACCCACGTGAGCGACCGGTTTCGCGGTCGGTAACAACGCGAGCACTGGTAACTTCGCCGATAGTTTCGAAGAAGGCCTTTAGGCTATCGTCGGTGGTTGCGTAAGCAAGGCTGCCGATGAATAGGTTTTGTGACATAGATTACTCTTTGTTCCTTTATATAACTTTATTGTCAGATCGACCTGCTGGCGAGTTACTTGGGCGAACGGAGAGTATCACTTGGTGAAGAGATACGCTACACGTGCTTTCTGCGACGCGTGTGCTTCTGAACAGGCTTATCTAACCACATATTGTGTAAAAAAGCCATAGTTCTCTTGGTTGTGACGCTTGTGCTTTTTAATAACTTGTTTCATAATGGCAGTATGCTGATGCGCATGGGGTGACCCGCGCAGTGAAAAACAAACACAGCTTAAAAGCAGAAGCCGCCCCGGGTGGGCGCGCAGCAGCAAAAGAATCACCTCAGAATGGGGTGATTTTCTTGTGTATAATTTATTGCTTGCTGGTGAAGTGTATCGACAATGCAACCATAACTGGTATAGTTATAGACAAGAAGGAGAGACAGGAGGTCTTATGCAGGAGTCTTATCGTCGGAAACGACCGTTGCACACCGTGCTCACTATTGCTATTGCTGTGGTAAGTGCGCTGATTATGATTATTGTTCTTTATGCGTTAAGGGGGATGTCACCTCAGATGAGCCATAGTCAGCAATCAGCGGCGACTGCCGATAGTCTTATCAAGGGTCTTCAAAGTACCCCGCCAAGTGCGGTCTCGTCATTAACGGAACAACCAGCATCGGCTGGGCAGTTTGGTATTACAGTCAAGTTAGCAGATGAGTCGTTCCCCGTTGTGACACCGGTTAAAGGCGTCGTGGCCTATGCGGCAAAAGACACAAAAACAACGGTTGATGCAGCGGCAGTCTTGCAGCAAGCAGCTACCTACTTTAAGGCTCAGGGTATGACAGAATCGGCTTCGTCGGCCACGAGCGCCTCATATGCCACGACAAACACTGCTTGTCAGGTCACCGTTCAAACGCAGGCACCGGCAACGGTCACGTATGGCTGTGCCGATACGGCAGCGACGAAAGATGAATATCAAAAAATCAACCTCCTTTTGACTACCTATAAACAATCAAACCAGGCACAAGCAATTGACACGGCGACTATTACCGGCGCACAACGTACAGAACAAGACAAGGGTGACGTGTCGGGGGCGCTCCTTATGGTGACTGAAAAAGCGACGACAAATGGTCCGACGGGCAGGGTATTGTTGTTCGGTGCACTAAAGGGCCAATGGCAGTTTGTCGCCGATTTGAGCAGTGGGAAGAGTATAGGCAAAACAAATGTGCCCGACGAGAGTGTGGCAGCAATTAAGGATCCGAAATGGAACGGCGTCCTCGCAACATTAGTAGGGCTAGGGGAATAGGCATGATAAAAGGGATGAAACAGCAACGCGGCCAAGGGTTTACTCTCGTAGAACTCATTATTGTCGTGACCGTTATTGCTATTTTGGTAGCAATTGTGACCGTCGGTCTTTTGTCGTACCAACGGCAAGCACGGGATAATCAACGTACCGCAGACATTTCGGTCATTACCGAATCACTCGAAAAATATTACGACCTCAACGGCGAATATCCAAGTTGCCCGGCAATGACCGCGTCGTCAAGTACAACAGCAGCAACATTAAGTATTGACCCGGGGGTTTTGAAGGCACCGTCATCGTCGGCTACAAACTCATTCATTTGTACGTCGTTATCATCAGGTAATTCGACGGACCAATTCTCCTATGTTGGTGACGGATCTTCAGATTGCCAAACTGGTTCCTCGTGTCTAGGGTGGACAATCCAATATCGAAGCGAGCAGACGGGGCAAATCGTTTCGGTGAGCAGCCGACGAACCCAGGCACTCACCACTTCTGGTACCGTCGCCCTCGCGGCAACGGTGATGTCGGACAACCAGATAAACCTATCATGGAATACCATCCAGAACACCCTCTCTTATACTGTCGAACAAAGTCTTAACTCGAGCTTTAGCCCTGAAACGACTACCACGACGACGGGGGTTTCGGCGAGCATGACTGGTTTAAGTGCGGGAACGCAATACTACTTCCGTGTTACGCCGCAACAAACAGGGCAAGCAGGAGCGCCCGGCACAGCAAACGCCATTACGACGATTAGCGCACCAAGCGGTACTGTAGCAACAGCCGCTTCGCTACAGTCGGGCAACACGCTTGCTCAAGGTGCGGCGAGTGGCGGTACCTGCCCGGCTAATACGACAAAACAATACAACATTGGCTCGAGCGCACGGAATACAAACTCGACAGTGACCATTAGCTATCCGGGTTGGAGCACGGCGACGACGGCCAGCGTCACTGCATCACAGGGGTATAACTATACTTTCCAAACGCAAGCACGCTGTGTGGGCCCTAACGCGACCAGTTCTGTTGTCACAGGAACGTCATCAAACATAACACGGCCAATTAGCACACCATCAGCACCAGCCTACACCGGCGATACATCGATGGCGGCCGGGTATCGCTATTGGGTAACCTGGACATACTCTTGCCCGTCGGGCACCTCTGGTACGGTGCAATACTATGACAATGGGTTTGGGGGTAACGGGAGCAATAATAACGGTGCCAATGTCTATCCGGGCGGCGGCGGTACTTATAGCGCGCCAAGTACTGAATGGTGGTACCTAGGATGGAACAATAACCAAACTTCTATCTCGTACGTTTACTACTACGCGTTTTACTACTGCTCAAGCTACTTTGCAACGTCACCGCAATCGGGAACAACCACGACGCCTGTTTATGTGTACTGTGAAGCGGCGCGCCAGAGCTTTAGCGCAAATCCTCGGTGTGATAACACCGGCCAAAGTGTCAGCTCGCTTCCGTGGGGTCCATAAACAGTTCAGTCCGTGTCATAATAGAGATAATGATAAAAAAATATATCCAATTAAAACTTGAACGCGCAGTCCGAAAGTACTTTAAGAAACACCCCGAGGTAAAACTAGTGGTTGTTGTTGGGAGTGTTGGGAAAACGAGTACAAAAATTGCCGTGGGTACCGTGCTGAGCGAAATGTTTCGCGTCCGCCTCCACGAAGGTAATCACAATGCCGAATTAAGTGCACCTTTGGCAATACTAGGGGTTGAGTTTCCTGACAGTATTCGAAACCTTGGCCAGTGGATGGCAGTTTTTAAGGCAATTCGCCAACGCATAAATAGCCCGGCTGACGTTGACGTCATTGTGCAGGAATTAGGGACTGATGGGGTAGGCCAGATTCCTCATTTCGGAACCTATTTGAAGCCGGATATCGCCGTTGTGTCTTCGGTATCACCGGAACATATGGAATTTTTTAAAACGATGGACGCAGTAGCGGCTGAAGAACTATCGGCTGCGAACTTTAGCAAGGCAGTATTAATTAACCGCGATGACGTCCCGGGGGTCTATGCGAACGACATTACCAACCCGAATCTTAATACTTATGGGACAACCGAGACGGCGGAGTACCGGTTTAGCACCGACGATTACACCTACGGGGATGGGTTCACTGGTTCACTGGTCACGCCTGATTGGCCGCGGCCTGTCTCGGTAACATTGCACGTTGTTGGCGAACATAGTATCCGTGCTGCAGTGGCGGCTGCGGCAGTTGGCGCAAAGCTTGGTATGACCCCTGAATCAGTCGTAAAGGGGCTAGAGAAGGTCCGACCAGTGAATGGCCGCATGAATATCCTACGAGGCCTCAATGAGACGGTCATTATTGATGATACATATAACTCAAGTCCGCTGGCCGTTGCGTCGGCACTCCGTGCATTGTACCAAATGAGTGTACCGCAAAAGATTGCGGTTCTCGGGAGCATGAATGAGCTCGGGGATATGTCAGCGAAAGCGCATGAAGAGGTCGGAAAGTTATGCGACCCGCTTCAGCTCGCGCATGTGATAACTGTCGGCGATGATGCTGAAAAATACTTAGCACCGGCCGCCCGGGCGAATGGGTGTCATGTGGTGAGTTTCAAGAGTGCGCTCGAGGCAGGTGCTTACGTGCATAAATTTATGGAGCCAGGGGCAGTAATTTTATTTAAAGGTTCCCAGGGCGGCATTTACCTTGAAGAAGCGGTGAAGGTCGTGCTCCATGCAACTGACGAAGAGGAAAAACTGGTTCGCCAATCACCGGCTTGGCTCAAAAAAAAGCAGCAATTTTTCGAATCACTGGCGACAACTCGTCCACAATAGGGGTGAATCTGCTATAATAGTGCAATTATGAGGCGTTATAACCCGGCAGAGATCGAACCCAAGTGGCAGGCTATTTGGGAAGAACAAAAGGCAAATGAAGTTGAAGTTGACCGATCGAAGGTAAAGACTTACGTATCGGGCATGTTTCCGTACCCAAGTGGTGCGGGGATGCACACTGGCCATGCCTTTAGTTATTCAATCGTTGATGCCATT
>DATMTU010000180.1:0-2060 GCA_035564035.1 Dongiaceae bacterium | reverse complement strand
GTAAATATTTTCCCCGAATTCCTTTGGAAGTTATTCGGTCCGCTTGAAGAGATTGCGAAGGTTCTTGCACCGAAGGTTCTTGCAACCTTTATTACACTGGTATGGAACTTTGTTTGGTATAACAAGGTTATTTTCAAGGGCGAATCGGCCGAAAAAGATATTATCCGATCACTGGACTAGCTACTTTTCTGAGCGTTTTTTAGGCTGCTGCTTGCCGTTGTGATATTCCTCAACTAAATACAGCGGGCGCTGTTTGGTTTCGTTAAAAATACGGCCGACATATTCGCCAATGATACCGAGCGAAAGCAACTGGACGCCACCAAGAAACAGAATAACCGCCATCATCGATGGATAGCCGGCGAGGTCGGTGCCGAAGAATATAGTGCGGATGACGAGGAAGAGGAGATAGAGGAAGGTGAAGAGCGATACAAGGGCACCGATATAGGTTGAAATACGGAGCGGCGCAGTGGTGAATGAGGTAATTCCATCGATAGCTAAATTAACTAATTTTACATAATTCCACTTAGTTTCACCGGCAGCGCGAGGATCGCGGTCGTAGAGGATTTCTTTTTTATGAAAGCCAACCCAACTAAAGATAGCCTTGGCATTACGCTGCGTGTCGCGGAATTGTTTGATTGCTTCAACAACGCGGCGGTCAAGCAGGCGGAAATCACCCGTGTCCTCTTGGATTGGGACATGAGTCACCCTTTGAAGGGTTCGGTAGTACATTTTTGAGGTGAACTTTTTAAACCACGTCTCGCCTTCACGCGATTTACGCTTCGCATAGACATCATCGTAGCCATCTTCCCAGAGTTTAATCATCTCAGGGATGAGTTCCGGCGGGTCTTGCAGATCGGCATCAATAATAACCACTGCATCGCCCTGTGCATGGTCCAGCCCGGCAATCATACCGATTTCTTTGCCGAAGTTACGAGACAGGTTAATATAGCTGACGCGGTCATCTTTTTCGGCGTAATCCTTGATAATGTCGAGCGTTTTATCTTTACTGCCATCGTTAACGAAGAGGAATTCAAAATCGTAGTCTTTGACGTTGTTCGCAAGGTTCGCAAGGCGCTGCATGAGCTTGTCGAGGACGGGCTCTTCGTTGTAGGCGGGGATGAGGAGGGAGATGAGTTTCATTAGTGGTAGTATACCATTTTTACCTAGTCTTTACCGGTGAAGAGCTTACGGAATTTCCGCATTCCAGTCTGCTCCGGAGGTAAATCGTGGTAGAGAATAGACCAGATATAATCGGCACTGACTTTCTTGTTGTGTTGAATTTTAAAACGCTTCCATATGGCGCTGGTCCAGAAATAGCCAATACTAGCGAAAACACCTTTTAATGCTGGCCAACCCGACCTTTTTTTAATAGCATTAGCGAATATAAGCAGGTAAAGTAATAGGAAGCGAAAACCGACTTTGAAAAGTAGTTTTGTTGGAACATTTTTCCAAAAGAGGAGTGGAAGGTTTTTGAAGGTTTGATAAATCGTGAAACCAGGGATTTTATTACTTGTCGCACCCTGTTTGTGATAAGCCACTGCATCTTTTGTGTAGTAAACCTCATGGCCAGCTAGTTGCGTACGGAAGCTTATGTCGGCATCTTCGTAGTAGGCGAAGAAGGTCTCGTCGAATAAGCCGATTTCTTTGAATAAGTCAGTCTTATAGAGCGATCCACCACCAGAGGAGCCGAATACGAAACCGGACTCGGGAATATTTTTCGAGCTCATACCGCGAGACCTCGGGAAGGCAATTCCCCAGGATGTGTAGTAGTCGCCGGTACTGTCGATGGTTTGACCGCTTCGATGAAGGAGGAGACCAGTCACTATAGAGATATCATTATTCAACCGATTAACTAGTTGAGTTAACCAATGTTTGTCGGCTACAGCATCGTTATTAAATAAAGCTACCGCATCGTAATTGTTATCGATGGCGTAGCGAATGCCAGTGTTTACGCCACCAGCAAAACCTAGGTTCTTAGGATTTTTAAGTATGGTAATTTTTTCGTCCTGCACCTCAAGTATAGAGAGGATTTCAAGAGAATTATCAACCGAGCCATTATC
>DATMTU010000179.1:0-3384 GCA_035564035.1 Dongiaceae bacterium | reverse complement strand
ATCGTTAAGCCGGTCGAAGCAACTGATAAGAAAAGGATCCCTGCTTGGCCAGCCTCGGCAGCAAACCCACCAGAAAAAAGGTTACCCCCTGCTTGCTTAATCGTATCCGCAACTGTCCCATAGGTATCTTGCGACCCTATTCCAACTAAGATGGCGTAAAAAACAATATACACAATAAGGAGCGGCAGCAAGATCTTTTTATATTTCCAAACGGTGCGATATACATCATTCGTGAATCGAATATAACCCGGCAATTGCAAAGGACGAACATAATCGCGGCGACGCGTCAGACGAAAACTGCGGTGCGGGCGACGCGCAAGAAAGGTATCAACTTTTTGTTTTGTCGTTTGCATTACCCGTTTAGGCCACGATACCAAAACCGGTGCTGGAACATTTTTCTTACGCTGTTTTGATTGTACACGTTTTACTAGGGTCGCCTTCGTGCGCGGTGTTTTAGAATTTGTCGGCATTTTTTTGTAACCTATTTATACGATCTTCGAGTGGCGGGTGGGTGCTGAAAAGTTTCGAGAAAAAACCAGGGCGCAGCGGGTTACTAATAAATAATTGCGCTGTTGCCGAGCTTTGTTTCCGCATCGGCTTACCATAGTGTTCGAGTTTTCGCAGCGCGCTCACCATAGCATCCGAATCACGAATGGTCATTGCGCCAGTTGCGTCGGCTAAATATTCACGCTGACGACTTACCGCCAACTGCACAATAGCCGCAATAAGTGGCGCCAAAATAAGAACAATGACGCCAATGACAAGAACGAGCGGGTTATTGTTATTGCTGTCGCGGCGATCGCCACCGAAAAACAACATACGTAGCACAATGTCAGACAAAAGCCCAATTGCGCTCACCAATCCAAAGGCAATCATACTGACACGAATATCATAATTTTGAACATGCCCCATTTCATGCGCCATAACCGCATCAAGCTCTCGGTCGTCCATAATGTCCAGCAAGCCTGTCGTTGCTGCAACAATAGCATGCTGTGGGTTGCGCCCGGTCGCAAACGCGTTTGGTGCCGAGTCGTTAATAATGTATACCTTTGGCATTGGGACCCCTAAAGTAATAGATAGGTTTTCAACCGTACGATAAAGCCGTGGGTTATCACGTTTCTCAATTTGCTCAGCACCGGTCACCGCAACCGCTAATGACCCAGCTGCAAAATATTGAATCAGTGCGTAAATAAGCGCTCCGGCAAGTACCCACCAAGTAATATTTGTACTGCCATAAAAGTAACTAATGACCCACCCGATAGCCGTAATAATACCAACGAAGACGGCCATAATAATGACCGTGTTTCGTTTATTAGTGGCAATCGCTCCGTACATAGACTTATTTTTGTCTGTCTAGAATTTTACTTCAGTTGGCTTGCTGGCTGCTTCGCGTTCACTCTCATCAACGTCGAAGAATTCACGACTTGTAAAGTGGAACATACCAGCAACAAGGTTGTGCGGGAAGGTTTGGATTCTTGTGTTAAGGTTTGTCACCCCAGAGTTGTAGAAACGACGTGATGCTTGAATTTTGTCTTCGGTATCAACCAGTTCAGCTTGGAGTTCTGAGAAGTTTTGGCTGGCTTTGAGCTCTGGGTAAGCTTCCGCAACGGCAAACAGACTCTTCAAAGCACCCTCAAATTGGTTCTCGGCAGCTGCCGTTTCTTTGACACCCTTTGCCCCTAATACTTGCGCACGGGCTTGGGTCACTTCTTCAAAAACACTCGACTCATGTTTGGCATAGCCTTTCACGGTTTCTACCAAGTTTGGAATAAGATCAAGGCGACGTTTCAACTGGACGTTAATATCACTCCAGGCCTCGTCCACACGAATTCGTAAGGTCACTAGACTGTTGTAGGTTGCCCACAAAAAGATAACGACAACAACGACAATCGCAAGAATAATCCACACTGCTACCATCTTCAAAACTCCTTATACGGTTATACCTCTCAGTATAGTATACGGCGGTGCTATAGTGAAGCTATGGCAGATAGTTTTGCCGATATTCGCGCCGACATCATTGCAGACCCAGCCAATAGCGACCTGGGCCAGCTTGGATTCATGCCTGTCTACACTGCATCTGAAAATGCACGCATTATGATCGTAGGGCAAGCACCAGGCCGTAAAGCGCAGCACAGCAACGTACCATGGAATGATATGAGCGGTGATACATTACGTAAGTGGATGGGTGTTGACCGAGAGACTTTCTACAACCCGGACATTTTCGCCCTCGTCCCAATGGACTTTTACTATCCCGGTAAAGGCAACCATGGCGATAACCCACCGCGAAAAGGGTTTGCCGAACAGTGGCATCCTCGCTTGTTAAAGTTAATGCCAAACGTCGATTTAATTATTTTGGTAGGATTGTACGCTCAAAAATATTATTTAGGAAAGAAGGCTGGGAAAAATTTGACCGAAACGGTATTCAGTTATCACGACTACCTGCCCGATTATTTTCCGCTCGTCCACCCCTCGCCACTTAATTTTCGATGGCGAGCGGTAAACCCTTGGTTTGAAAAAGAAATTGTACCCGCCCTTTACGAGCGAGTACAACGAATTATAAATACTGGTGCGCAGAGCGGGACTTGAACCCGCACGGCCGTGAAGCCAAGAGATTTTAAGTCTCTCGTGTCTACCAATTCCACCATCCGCGCGTCTGGTTTATTATAGCAAATATGAAACAAATTTTAGTCATTCATGGTGGAACAACTTTTCCAACTTACGAAGCATTTTTAGATAACCTTAAAAATAGTCCTGTCAACTACGACCAGTTGCTCGCATATACAGACTGGAAAGGAACGTTAAAACGCCATTTCCCAAACGACGACATTATTACGCCAAGAATGCCTAACAGCCAAAACGCCCAATACAGTGAGTGGGCTATCGTTTTCGAAAAGGTCCTCCCTTTTCTCCATGAATCTGCCGTGCTGATTGGCCATTCAATGGGGGCAATTTTTCTTGCCAAATACCTCCACGAGCATCCTCTTAAACAACCTGTCGAGAAACTTATTCTTGTTGCCGCTCCTTATGACGACGAAACAGGCGAAAGCCTTGGCAACTTCAAGCTCACTTCAGCAAAAGGCCTTGAGAAATCTGCCGAAGAAGTTCATTTTTTCTTTAGTGAAGACGATCCAATCGTGCCTATTACCGAGCGAGACAAGTTTATGGGCGATGTGCCAACAGCCTACTATCATACGCTCCCTGATCGAAAACATTTTTGGCAAGAAGAATTTCCGGAGATTGTTGATCTCATGAAGCAATAGGTGTTCTTTGTTCTGCAAACCATAAACGTGTTACAATTTCCCTATGAGGGTATGTAGTCGATGTCAGCGGGAAAAAAGCGAATCAGAGTTTTATGTAAAAGATAAATCAACCGGAAGATTACAC
>DATMTU010000178.1:0-1734 GCA_035564035.1 Dongiaceae bacterium | reverse complement strand
TCGGTTGAAAATAAACACCGCGCTCACCCACGGTTTTCTGTGGTAGTGAGTAAAAAAGTTATTAAATCGGCCGTGGGGCGAAACCGCATTCGCCGCCGCTTATACGAATATATCCGCACTCATATAGAAAAACTAAATAGTGTTTACGACATCGTTATTATTTGTACGTCAGCTGAACTACGCACTATGCCCTACTCGCAAATCGACGAGCAACTCACCCAACTTTTTGAAAAAGCACGTCTGTATAAATAGCATACAAGCTGGTATACTATACTCTAGTAACAACCCGCGAGGCCGAGAGTGAATATCTTTGAATTAATTGTTGTCCAGCCAATTTTTAACCTGCTGTTAGCTATTTATAGCTTTGTTCCGTTTGCCGATTTTGGTATTGCAGTTATTATCTTTACGGTCGTCGTCCGTTTTGCATTGTGGCCATTGGTGGTAAAGCAACTCCACCAAGTAAAGGCAATGCGCAAGCTACAGCCTGAACTGAAGCGCATCAAAAAAGCAACCAAAGGCAACCGCCAACTGGAAAGCATGCAAATGCTGGAGCTTTACAAGAAGCATGAAGTAAAGCCGTTCCGCTCGATCCTTATTCTTCTTATTCAGCTTCCTATCTTCATCGCCCTTTTCCGTGTGATCCAAATCTTCACCACGCATCGTGATGAAATTGCTCATTATGCTTACGGGTTCATGCAAAACCTTGGGCCAGTTAAAGAAATTATTAAAAACCCTGATAGCTTCAATAAGATGTTCCTTGGGTTTATTGACATTACCTCGCATGCTATTCAATCTGGCGGCGTGAATATCTTCCTGTTTATACTGGCGATTGTTGCTGCCTACACGCAGTACATTGTTTCCAAGCAAACCTCACCACAAACGACTAATAAACGGCTCCGTGATGTTTTAGCAGAAGCTGGTGAAGGCAAACAACCAGACCAGTCTGAGCTGAATGCGGTAATGACGAGTAAGATGATGAAGTTCCTACCGTTTATGATGTTCTTTATTATGCTGAGCTTGCCTGGTGCACTCGCCCTTTACTACGTCACCTCAAACCTTTTCGCTGCTATTCAACAACACTTCCTGTTGAAGCGTGATGCCGAAGAGATGGATAAACTTGCGGCGGCTGAACCAAAGCAGACGGGCAAAAAAGCGACTGCTCGAGCTCGCGCACGTGAGGCTCGTGAAGCGGAGACTGTTGTTTCGAAGGAAACTATTACACGGATTAGTGCCAAAGATACTCCTCGAAAAAGCAAGGAGGATGCATGAACCAAGAAGAAGCTTTAGAATTTGCTCGCACTTACGTTGCAGACTTACTTACCTTTTTTGGGGTGAATGTTGAAGTAACTGCTTCAGTACAAGATGATGTGATTGAATTGTCGGCACCATCGACAGAAATTAATAGCCTTTTGATTGGACGTAATGCGGAGACGCTCCGCAGCTTACAGTTCCTCGTTTCAACTGTTCTTCGTAACAAAAATGCCGCGTTAACCCGCGTTAACCTTGATATTGCTGATTATAAAAAGCAGCGTGCCGAACGCCTCGCTATGAAGGCTCGCGAGTGGATTGAAGAAGTTCGCAAAACTGGGACAACCCACGTAGAGCGCCTTAATGCGGCTGATCGCCGGATTGTGCACCAAGTCGCCGCTGAATACTCAGACATTAAAACCTTTTCAGAAGGTGAAGGGTTCGAGCGCCAAATTACTATCACTCAAGCTAGTTCTTAATCTTCAT
>DATMTU010000177.1:0-2373 GCA_035564035.1 Dongiaceae bacterium | reverse complement strand
GCTCATCATCATGCTAGTAAATTTACGGCTCGGGAACGCAACATTGCACTCGTTATCGTGGCGCTGGCGTTCGTTATCGACTTGCTCGATAATACAATCGTTAATATCGCCATTCCCTCGATCCAAACAAACCTTGGGGCGAGCTACTCAGCAATCCAATGGCTCACCGCTGGTTACGCCTTGGCCTTTGCTGTACTCCTGATTACCGGTGGTCGATTGGGCGATATTATCGGGTATAAAAAGTTGTTTATGACCGGTGTTGCCGGGTTTACTATTGCTTCACTGCTCAGTGGTGTGGCATGGGATACGAATGTTTTGATTATCGCTCGCCTTGTTCAGGGTGGTATGGCGGCTTTGATGGTCCCGCAGGTCATGTCATTAATGCAGGTGATGTACCCGCCAAAAGAACGTGGTGTGGTAATGGGCCTATTTGGCGCCCTAGGTGGCCTTGCGGCGTCTTTAGGGCCGATTATTGGCGGTCTTCTGATTCAGGCTAACATTGCCGGGCTCGATTGGCGTCCTATCTTCCTGATTAATATACCTGTCGGGTTGTTCGCTTTTTTTGCCGCCATTAAATACCTTCCCGACGGAAAATCGCCTCACCCGCTCAAGCTGGATATTATTGGGACTTTCTTAATTATTGTTGCCCTAGGGTTGTTCCTCTATCCGCTTATTCAAGGCCGTGACCTTGATTGGCCAGCCTGGGTATTCGCCATGATTATTGCGTCACTGCCATTCTTCGCTATTTTCTGGTGGTGGCAAATGAAAAAAGACAAGAAAGACGGGTCGCCACTTGTCGTGCCGTCGCTGTTAGGTATTCATTCGTTTCGCATTGGGCTGTTAGTTAACATTATCTTTCAGATGATTATGCTTGGGTTCTTCTTTACCTTTACACTAGTACTCCAGATTGGGCTTGGCTTTAGCGTGATTGAAGCTGCACTTACGGGCATCCCGACGGCGGTAGGGATTAGCTTGAGTATTGGGTTTCTGGCACAAAAGCTTACCAAGACATTGGGCCGCTACACGATGTCACTCGGCACCGTCGCGATGGCACTCGGGCTTTTACTTATTCTGTGGCCTATGCAAGCTTATGGCTTATCTGTTTCGCCGTGGGCCTTTGCATCGGGCCTATTTCTTACCGGGTTAGGCATGGGGTTGGTGATGGGCTTGATGTTCTCGGTCACACTGAAGGATGTTGATACGAAGCACGCCGGCTCGGCAAGTGGTACGTTAAACGCAATCTCGCAGCTTGGTGGGGCAATTGGCATCGCTATCGTGGGGGTCATTTTCTTTGGCCAACTGGCAAATAATGCACCGACGAGTTTCACCGATAAAGCCGAGGCCTCAATTCGTACTGAGTTGACCACTGAACATGTTCCTTCTGCAGTGCAAGATACGATCATCGCTAACATTAAAACGTGCTACGTCGACCGCTCAAAGCAAAAAGACGCCTCAGAAACGCCGGAAAGTTGTAAGGTCCTGCAATCAGGTACAACAACAGCACCTGGTGCCGAAAAACTCGGTTCGGTCATTACCGATGCAACCAAAGCCGCTGCCGCCAATAACTTCAGTATGGCTTATGCGGCAACGATGATTTACGCAATTATCCTCATCGTTATGTTGCTTGGGCTAAGCTTCACTCTTCCGCGCAAGATTGTATTTGAAATGAGCGGCCACTAAGCGAAATAGCCAGCGTGAAGCATAAGAAAAGAAGCGCATCGAACCCCCTCCAGCCAAACCCTGGCGACTATTGCCATGTTGGCGACAAAGTGAAAAAGAAGTACGCCAGCCAGCTGGATGCTGAATTAAATGCACCCTCGAAAGATTTACAGCAATATGTTTGTGAGTTTTGTGGGTTCTGGCACAACGGCTCTCGTAAACGTTCCTCATAATTTCTTTTGTCTCGTTCGGTATATAATAGGTACATGGGGCTCAATGCTAAACAGTTGGAGGAATCCGCTAATCGCATCGAAAAACAGCTGACGTCGCCAACTGTCTCCTTAATTCTATCCATTGCCACCATCGGCGCTTTTATTTACCTCGGCTACCTTTTGCAGCCAGCCTACCGGGGTGACCCGTTGCCCTACACTTTTGCGCTTGTTGCCGAAATCGCGCTTATCGTTCAGGGGCTTTTGTCATTCTGGACGATATTAAGTGGGCGGATGGATCCACGTAACTTCGAGTACCATAGCGCCCAGGCAGACCTTTATAACGCACCGATAGGCAAAACGGCTATCAAGGTGCTGAAAGAAAAGGAAGCCAAGATAGCTCGCACAGTCAAAATGTATGTCCACCAAAAGCCAATTTCGGTGGATATTTTTATTCCTGTTTACGGAGAGCCGGTCGAGGAAATTAGACAAACGGCAATAGCAG
>DATMTU010000176.1:0-2574 GCA_035564035.1 Dongiaceae bacterium | reverse complement strand
GTGGTTAGAAATCAGCTCTGAACCCGTTCGGACGATACCGTTGAACTTGTTTTCAATCGAAGTTGGGTCGGTCAGCAGTTTTGCCATTTCCCCAACCTGACCAAAGAAGTTAGTAATGTGGTATTCTTTACCGGTTGCTTTATCGACGTAGAAGACTGGGCTGAACTTATCCTGCCCCTTGTTTTGAAGGGTTGAATGACCCGTCACGGCGTAGTTGATAGCGTTAGCGGCGGCAAAACTATAAAGACCCGCCCGTACCAGGGCTTTGATAGCAGTTTTTTGCTGGAAGTGTTGTGCTTGCTTTGACATAGCCTTATCAGTGAAGCCTAAAGCGTGGACGCCGTTCTTCATGCTAGACTGGAAGTAATCTTTGGCAAAAAACATCAAGCGGCCAATGTCTTTATAGTAGGTTGATTGTTCGTGAAGTGGCACGGAGAAAACAGTTTTATTAGCGGCAAGAGCGGCTTGGCGACCAGCTTCCTTTTCGCTTAACCCTGATTTAATAGCTTGTTTCTTAATGTTAGAGTAGGTGGTCATCGCAATGCGGTTACCGTATCCCTCAAACAGTGCTCTGTCCATCTTATTACGAACTCCCGAGAAGAACTGACCAATTTTACCAAAGCGAGCTTTCCCAGTGGTAAGAGTATCGTAAAGGTTCTCTCCTCCTTGGCGGAACAGACGAACACCATCTGAAATAGCTTGGCGAGCGAGGTCATGCGAGTAGCCCTTAAAGCCTGCGGTAACCGTTCTAACGAGTCCGTTCATTCCCATTGAGCTTTGGAAGAAGTTCTTACCGTGAACAACACCGTTGACCGTGACAAAACGCTTATTGGTGGAAGCGACTTTATTCACTCCCTTATACAGGCCGTTTTCTGCCATGCGACCGTTCGGGTGAACAATGGTATCAACTAATTTAGCAGCTTCAGGGTGAACCAGGCGTCCTTGAACAATTCCTGCCTTGTAATCACGGAAGTTCTCAGGTACGACAGTTGTCTCTCGAATAGCAGCCGGACGACCATCAGCCATGTGGGTTTTTTCCAGTCCATTAACGAAGCGAGCATTGGCGGTGTTGGTTCCGACCGTTCGCATATTGTGTTCCAGCAGAACGTGGGTACGACCTTCTACCTTTCCACCCTTGCTAAGAACGTAATTCTTAAACTCTTGGTGGGTCTGGAAAGCATCGGAACGCTTCTTGGTGTAGCTGGAGCTTTTAGAAATACCGTAGGCTTCTCGGCCGCTCTTTTCCATGAATTGACCCTTACGAGGAACGTAGTTTTGACGCATCGCAGGGAAGACCCCTTCTTTGACGGCTTCTTTACCAACCTTTTGGGTGTTTGCGGCGAAGTGTTCGGCGGCAGCGTTGCCTTTGGTGTTACCGCTTTCGACCGCCCTAATCACGTCATTATGGGATTGACCAGAGGCTTGTTCGAGTTGTGCTTGGCGTTCACCAGCGACATGAGCGTCGTGAGCAGCCAGTTCAGAGTCGATAGCGTGTTGGTCGGCGAGTTTAGCCAGTTCGATATTACCAGCTCGAGCGGCAGCGTCACGAGGGTTAATAGACCCAGCCAGCCCGCTTGTTTTAGCTTTTTGGCTGGTTTTAGTGAAGACGTTGGTTGGTTCTTTTCTAGTTGGGGCAACGGTGGTTGGTTCGGTAGGGGTTTTGTCTTTCTCGAAGTTTAACTTCATAGTAACTTCCCCGCCCTTAGCTTGTGGCTTGGTAGCATCCAGGTTGGCGGTTTGAACCTTAGTCGCTGTTGGCTGAGTAGCTCGTTGTGATAGTTCATCAAGTGACATTGTGCCATTCTTGCTTGAAGAAGCCTCTGGTGTGTTTGAGATACCCTTCGGTGCTTTTACGTTACCGTCAGTGTTGATAAATCCCTTTGGCGTTCCGCCGGTGTTTTTCGGAGCTTTGGTAGTTTGCTGGGCCACTCGGGTAAGTTTACTACTGCCTTCAGCTACTTGAGGATTCTGGTAGGCTTTGTCGAGTTCATTGAGTAGGTTCTGGTGGTGGGTGTCGATTGCCGCTTGGTAAATCTTTTGTTGGGCTGGTGGCATATCTTTCAGTTTTGCGGTCGCCTTGTCGTAAGACGCTCCTAGTTGGTCGAGACGCTTCACGTAGTCCTGAGCTGTCATAGCGGTTGGCGTGCGAACCTGAACATTGTGGGTTGCAGAGACATCTTTTACGCCTACCTTAAGAGGGGTACGGACACCAATACCTACGCCGTTATCCTGAGCGCCGTGGACACTGATAGGTTGAGGGCCAAACTGTTTAATTTGTTCAGGGGTTAAGTTATCAAGGACGGGTGCGCTACGGGCATCTTGAGCGGCGTTATTAAGAGCCACGGCCTTACGGTATTTCAATAAGTCACCGAAGTTGAGCGCTCCGTTAACGGCTCCTGATGCTAAGCCAGCCTTTAGTCCTTCGACAACAGCCTTACCAGCATCACCGGTCTGCCCATAAGTATTAAGTCCTGTAGCAGTCCCTTGAGTACCACCAAAAAAGGCAGATTTCTTACCAATTCCCTTAATAACATCGAGAAGTTTTAGAGCGTTTTTGGTCGTCATACCTGAAAG
>DATMTU010000175.1:0-28506 GCA_035564035.1 Dongiaceae bacterium | reverse complement strand
GTTGATCGTATTCTCGAGGTAAAAGATCAAAAGATCCTTAGCTATAAAGGTAACTATGCCGATTATTTGCGCCAAAATTCCAGCAGCACCGGCGCATCGATGAACGAATATGAATTGACCCAGCGCCGCATTGTGAACCTTAAGGCCAAGGTTATTGAATACCAACGCTATAAGGAAAAATCACGCTCACCAAGTACCATCCAACGGTTTAAGCGGCTTGAGCAACAATCGCGTGCCGAACTGGCCGAGCTGGAAAAAGCCGAAAAGCCAACTTTTTGGGTCGACCGCGAATCGGTGCAAGACATGGGCCTCAAAACAGGGGAACAGTACCAAAAGTACAAAGCCAAAAATATTAAGCTCCACGGCGTGACGGGCGAAGAGGGCTACGGCCGTTTACTGGTGAATATCGCCGACCTATCGCTGGGTTACAGCGAAACTCCACTTTTCAAAAACGTCTCGTTCCAAATTCGCGAAGGCGAAGTCATCGAAATCCGCGGCCGTAACGGTGCCGGTAAAACGACGCTTATTAAAACCCTGCTCGCTACCGTTCATCAAAAGCCATTCGCTCCCACAGTCTTTAGCGGTGTGATTGACGTTGATAAAAAAATCCGCGTCGGTGTCTACGAACAAGAAACACCTTCGGAAATCCTCACGAAAACTTTGGCCGAAGCCATTGAACACATATTTTTATCACGCGGCCTGAAGGTGGGAGATACCAAAGTACGCCAGCTGATGGCCGATTATTTATTCACCGCCGGTGATGCGAATATCCCCGTTGGACAGCTGAGCGGTGGCCAAAAAGCTCGCCTGCAACTGATTGATATGCTGGCCGATAGTCCATCGCTTCTGGTCCTCGACGAGCCAACCAACCACCTCGATCTTCCGAGTATTGAAGAGTTAGAAAACGCCCTCAAAAGCTACAGCGGTGCCATTTTGTACATTTCGCACGACACCCATTTCCGCAAGCAACTTGGCGGCGAAGTCGTGCAATTATAGGCCATTACCATAACGAGGCAAATCGTTGTATACTAGGAAAAAGCTTATAGTTAGATAAGGATTATCCATGGAACCAAACACTCCAACCCCACAGCAACCATCAGCAACCCCAGAAACCGATGCGCCTATTGCGCCTGCAGCCCCAATTGCGCCAGTCACCCCTGAAATGGCAGCATCTCCTGAAGTTTCAGCAGCAACCCCTGACGTTTCGGCTCCCACACTTGATACCGAACCGCCAGTAGCATCTCCGGTAGACCCAATGGCCTCAACAGCGCCATCTTCACCCGATACGGCCCCTGCGTCTACTGACCCAGCACCAGCTGCTCAGCCAGTGGTCGTGCCGGCAAAGCGCTCAAATAAAACCAGTATCATCCTTATCAGTGTCCTCGTCGTGCTCATCGTCGTTGCCGCTGTGCTTTATTTCGTAGTTTTTAAATAAACCGCATGGCCAAGGCATCAGTGCAGGCCAGCCTTGACGCACTGGCCGAAGAAATTATCAGTAAAAATATCTGTCCCGAGTTAAAATCTCAGGCGACCCAGTTAGTAATGGGTGATGGCCGGGCTGATGCCGATATCGTCTTTATTGGTGAGGCGCCGGGTAAAAACGAAGACCTTCAGGGTAAACCGTTTGTTGGCGCTGCCGGAAAATTCCTCAACGAAATGCTGGCCGCTGCCGGTATGGACCGCACCGACGTTTACATCACCAATATCGTGAAGTACCGCCCGCCAAATAATCGCGATCCGCTGCCTGAAGAAAAAGCTGCTTTCTGGCCGTATCTTCTGAAGCAACTCCAAATTATTAGCCCAAAAGTTGTCATTACTCTGGGCCGTCACAGCATGGAGTATTTTTTGCCCGGCATGAGTATTAGCGCCATCCACGGCCAACCAAAACGCATTGTCTTTGGCGACCACAAAATTGTGGTGATGCCGCTATTTCACCCGGCAGCTGCACTGTACAACGGGTCGCTCCGCCAGACTTTGATTGACGATTTCCTTAAAGTTCCAGAGGTTATTCGGCAGATGGAAACAGGGGATAAGTAACGCTTGTCTTGCGGTTTACCCTATAGTTTGCTATAATAGGCCTTACTACCAAAGGGGAAAATCCAGTCACGTTGATGCATCAACAGCCCGAACCCCGCCCTTCATTAGAAATTATTAAATGTTAACGAAAAAGAAAGCTTTCGTGTATCCCGCTTCAGTCAGAAAGTCATGAAGCCCCCGAAAGAACTCTTTTAATAAAAAGGAGAATACCACATTATGGGAGGACGAAGACTCGCAACTCCACAGGCAGACGATGCCTCTAAAAATCCACGGAATCGTGGTGCGAACTATGGCCATAACGGTCAAAATAACCAAGGTGGCCAAAACGGCAACCGCAATAATAAGCAAAATAACACCGTGCTTGCTAACACGCAGACCCGTCGCGGGGAAGTATTCCGCGCGCAGCGTCGCACCAGCGACGATGTTAATGCTCGTGCAAGCCAGCACGTTATTAACGTCCCTGTTAACAAGTCGGTATATAACGGCTATGGTGGCCGTCAATTCAGTATGGCCGACCAAAAGAAACAACCGCGTACCCCAGGTCCACGCCTCCGCGTGATTCCTATTGGCGGCCTCGGCGAAATGGGTATCGGCAAAAACATGATGGCTATTGAATACGACAACGACATTATCGTTATCGACATGGGCTTCCTGTTCCCAGGTTCTGATTACCCAGGCATTAATTACATTGTGCCAGATATTTCCTACTTGCTTGAAAACAAGCACAAAATTCGCGGTATCGTGTTTACCCACGGTCACCTGGACCACATCGGTGCTGTCCGCCACTTAATTCATCAGATTCCGGCGCCAATCTACGGCTCGAAATTCACCCTTGCCATGGTCCAAAAGAACATGGAAGAAGCCACTAGTGGTTACGAACCGGAATATAACATTATGGACCCAGAAGCTCACGAACGAGTGCAGCTGGGCGACAACTTCAGCATTGAATTGGTTCGAGTGAACCACTCAATCCCTGACGCAACCGCTGTAGTCATCCGCACTCCAGAAGGTGTACTAGTTGATACCGGTGACTGGCGATTTGAAGAAAATCCGGTTGACGGCCGTAAATTCGACCTTGATCGCCTGACTGAAATTGCCACCAAAGAGGGGATTACCCTCCTGATGAACGAATCAACCAACTGTGAATCTGAAGGTACCCACAACCACGGCGAGCCAGAAATCCAGCAAAGCATCGGTGAAGTGATGGACAAATTCGACCAAAACCGCCTGATTATTAGCTGTTTCTCAAGCCAGATTCACCGTATGCAGCTCATCCTCGACGAAGCCAAAAAGCACGGTCGTAAGGTTGCTTTTGCCGGCTACAGCATGATCCAAAACGTTGAAGTCGCACTTCGCACCAACACAATTACCGTACCAAAAGACGTTATCGTGAAGATGGAAGACGCGGTCAAATTGCCTGACGGAAAAGTAACCATTGTCTGTACCGGTTCACAAGGTGAATTTAGCGCCGTCCTGAACCGTATGGCGACCGGTGCGCATAAGTTTATTAAAATCAAGAACACTGACGTTGTTGTCTTTAGCTCAAACCCAATCCCAGGTAACGAAAAGTATGTTGTTCGTACTGTTGATGGTTTGATGCGTGAAGGGTCTGATGTAATTCAAAACGGTAAAACTCACCTGACCGGCATTGGTCCACTTCACCTTTCAGGGCACGGCTACTACGACGACCACGTGAAGTTGATTACCGCTCTCAACCCAACCTTCTATATGCCAATCCACGGTGAGTTCCACATGCTCGTGCACAACGCCGAGTTGGCCGAAAAAGATGGTGGCGTGAAACACGATAACATCTTCGTCTGTGACGCTGGTGACGTGGTTGAAATTAGTGGTGGCCAAGCGAAAAAAGCTGGTCGCGTGCCAGTCGGCGGTGTTATGTACGATGACTCTGGTGAAATCGTTTCCGAAGTCGTCTTGAAAGACCGCATCCATATGAGCCAAGAAGGCATGTTCGTTGTTGTCTTGACGGTGCAAAAGGGGAGTGGTCGTTTACTGACGAGTCCTGACATCATCAGCCGCGGGTTTATTTACCTGCGCGATAGCGAAGAACTCATGGGTATCATTCGCCAATACCTCAAGCAAAAAGTTGCTCGTACCTTTGGCGGCCGTAAAGTTGACCTCGATGTCGTGAAGAAGGAAATTAAAGACGAACTAACTCACGTGCTGTATGACCAAACCCGCCGTACGCCAATTGTCATCCCGGTCATTAACGAAATCGGTGGTAGTGGCAAGCCAGGTAACGGCGACCAGCAAAACCGCGAAAACCGCACTCAAAATGGCGAAGGCCAGCCAAACCGCCAGGGTCGTCCACAGAACAACCGTGCTCGGCGTGGTAATTGGAGCGGTGCGCGCCAGCAACACGCGCAAGCCGGTGAAGATGTCATTCTTGAACCTGCTTTCAGCAGCCCAGAACCAAAACAATTCCCAGCCCCAATGGTCCCTGATACGGAAACCGTTGAACCACGGGTACGTACCGACAATCGCGGGTACTAATTACTCGCGGTACATCCTAAGAATAAAGAGAGCCTGCAGTAAGCCAGGCTCTCTTTATTCGTGCAAACGCACAAAGAAGGGATCAACCATAAGCCTCTTGCAAAATGTGGTAAATTTTGCTATAATATAAGTAATCAATAAGGGGAAATACCCCGTATAATAAAAAGCACATGGCTAAAAGAAAAAAACGATCAGCAAGTAAGAAGAAGCACGTCAATACCGCGCCACAACACGTATTGCCAGAAGGCTTTTGGGCACAGGTTGGTGCCGTTCTTCTGATTGTCTTTTCGCTGCTTATTATCCTTGGTTGGTTTGGCCTCGGTGGCCCGGTCCTTGAATGGCTTAACCAGGTAACTGTCGCAACGATAGGGTATGGGGTGTATGTTGTCCCGGTTGTGTTCATCTATGTTGCTGTTGAAGTTTTCCGTGCCGAAGAAAATCGTATTCCGTTTGTCATGAAATTCGCCACAGCAGTTGAACTCATCTGGTTTGCCGGGTTATTTGGTCTTCTGAAAAATGCCGAAGGCAAGACGACGGGCGGGTTTGTTGGTGACGCCGTTAACAGTGCTATGCTCCAACTTGCTAACCCTGGTTTGGCCGCGTTTATCTATATCGTTCTCGTTTTGCTCACCGCACTCTTCATTACGCGCACCTCGCCATTCACAATTATTAAGAAACTGTGGGAAATGACCCGCCGCGACACCAGTGATGAAGAGCAAAACGTTAAGGTGATGCGTAATGCCGCTGCGATTGATGCTCCAGCTAAAAAGGGCGCTATGGCTGATTTCAAACTCAATGCCGGGGTGCCTACATTAGATGCCGAAGACAAGAAATCATCGCACCTTAGCTCGCTCCGTAATAGTGTGACCAAGGACAAAGTCGCCGAAGAAGGTGCTGCTTTGGTTACCGTCAGCGACCCGAACTGGAAATCGCCAAGCCTCGACCTTCTCGAGAAAAAACAATCGCCAGCCGATGCCGGCGACGTGCAGCAAAACGCCCAAATTATTAAAGACACCTTGGGTGAATTTAATATTTCTGTTGAAATGGAAGGCGCCAACATTGGGCCAAAAGTAACCCAGTACACGCTTCGTCCGCCAAGTGGCGTCAAGCTAACCCGTATTACCCAGTTGGAAACTAACATCGCCCTCAACTTGGCTGCCCAAAGCCTCCGTATCGAAGCGCCAATTCCTGGCCAAAAGGCGGTTGGTATTGAAGTGCCAAACCGTAAGGCGGCTGATGTTCGTTTGCACTCTATCCTTACCAGTAAACAGTGGACTGGTAATACCGAGGCCCTCGGCTTCGCAATTGGTAAAGACATCGCCGGCGATGCGGTAGTGGGCGAGCTCAATAAAATGCCCCACCTGTTGATTGCCGGTCAAACTGGCTCCGGTAAGTCAGTCATGATTAACACCTTGCTTTCGAGCCTTTTGTATCGCAACAGCCCAAGCGAAATGAAGCTGATTCTGGTCGACCCAAAGCAGGTGGAAATGGCACCGTACGAAGACATCCCGCATCTCATTACCCCAGTTATTAACGAGCCGGAGAAGACGATTAGCGCGCTTAAGTGGGCTGTCAACGAAATGGAGCGCCGCTACAAGCTGCTGGCCGAACACAAGGTACGTGATATTAAAACGTATAACACTATGATCCAACACGGCCGCAAGACCATTACCGTGCAAGATGAAGAAGGCGCAGAACAACAGCATGAAAATGGTGCCATGCCGTATATCGTGATTGTCATCGACGAGTTGGCCGACTTGATGATGGTGGCCGCTCGCGACGTCGAAGCCCTTATCGTTCGTTTGGCACAAAAAGCCCGTGCCGTCGGTATCCACTTGGTACTGGCAACCCAGCGTCCATCAGTCGACGTCATTACGGGTCTTATTAAGGCTAACGTACCGGCGCGTATTGCCTTTACAGTAGCATCGCAGGTTGACTCTCGGACTATCCTTGACCAAATCGGTGCCGAAAAACTGCTTGGCCAAGGTGATATGCTTATGAGTACAGCGGCTATGCCAAAGCCAAAGCGTATCCAGGGTGCGTGGGTGACCGACGAAGAAGTTATGAAGATTACCGACCACTTGCGTTTGCAATCACCGCCACAATATAACGACGAAGTCGTCAGCCAGCCAGTTCAGCTTAACGGTAAGGGTGGCGTAGTGATGGACTTTGATACGAATAGTGATGGCCACGACGACTTGTTTACCGACGCAGTTCGTGTGGTGGTTGATAGCGGCAAAGCTTCGGCAAGCCTGTTGCAACGCCGTTTGCGCGTTGGCTATGCCCGTGCCGCACGTCTGATTGAAGAAATGGAAGAGCAGGGGATTATTGGCCCAGCCGATGGAGCCCGCCCTCGAGATGTGCTCGTTTCCAGCCTCGATGAAGTGTTTGGAACAGGCGGTGGTGCTACCGCTGATGATGAAGAGCTAGGCTAGAAATACCTTAAGTCCTCTTGTATACTAGCCTTAATGATGAGGGTGTGGAGAGTAAGACAAGCAGGCTTTACCATCGTTGAGCTATTGATTGTGGTTGTGGTGATTGCGATCCTTGCAGCTATTACTATCGTGGCCTATAGCGGTGTCCAGCAACATGCCAAAAATACAGCAATTGTTGCGACTGCCGATGCCTGGGAAAAAGCAGTTCGTCTTTCTGGGGTGAATGGAGAAACTCCACCTGTTGCAGGGACGTGTCTTGGTAAGTCAAATGATTATCCTGCTGCCGATGGCTTTGCGGCGAATGAGTGTATCTTGGTGGATGGTAGTAATTCTGGTGTCCTGTATAGCGATGCTGCTTTCTCTGGGTGGGTGTTGACTACTCGACCAGTAGGCCGCTTACCAGTGGTGACCTATAACCTCAGCGGAACAATCCTAAAAGGGCGTGGTATATGGGTTTTTTCACACGATATTCCTTCACGGACGATTGTCCTTGCCTGGATTGCTCAACTTGATGGTGCCTGTGCTCGAGGGGTGCCGGCAACAACACCAATTACCGGGTCGGTGGCTGGTGGCTATTGTAAGTTAACGATTACTTACTAGATTTCATGACAATCTCACATTCTGCTGCCATACTTAAGAGGTAGACACTTGCGAAAGTAGGCGATCTACGGTATAATTACCACTGTTATTAACTCAAGCTTGCCGTCATGCTCATATGCGAGATGACACATGGAAAAGGGCAAGCATCCGCTTATGCGCCTCGGTAGGTAATTAAGCACGATTCCAAAAGGAGACACTAGTGAAGGAATACGAACTCACCGTTCTTATCCACCCAGACCTCGAAGCCGATCTGGAAGCGCCACTGTCAAAGGTGCGCGACATTGTCACCAGCGCCGGTGGTAAAATCACCCGCGAAGACAACTGGGGCAAAAAGAAGCTTCAATATGCTATCAAGCGTGAAGAATTTGCAGTGTACGTGTACATGGATGTTGAACTTCCAGCAGACGCACCGCTCAAGATTAGCAACGTCTTGAACATCACCGACGAAGTACTTCGTTACCTCTTGGTAAAAGTTGACCCTAAGGGTCGCGCTGCACTTGCAGAACAAGCCAAGAAGGCCGAAAGCGCTTCAGAAGAAAGCAAAGAAGAAGCCTAGGGCTTCACCGCGCGATATTTTCGCGAAAGAATAAACGAGAGTAGAGGGGAGTACAGAAATGGCACGAAGCATTAACCAAGTTATCTTGATGGGGCGCCTCACCCGCGACCCAGAACAGCGCACGACTACCACTGGTAAAACAATTGCAAGCTTTAGTATTGCGGTTGACCGTGGCGGCCAAGAAGACGCTGCAGATTTCTTTAACGTCACCGCCTGGGAGAAGCTCGGCGAACTCGTGATGCAGTACCTTGCAAAAGGCCGCCGCGTTCTAGTTCAGGGCCGTCTTCGCCAAGACAGCTGGGACGATAAGGAAACTGGTAAAAAGCAATCTCGTATCGAGGTTGTGGCAACTGATGTTACCTTCCTTGATGGTCCTAGCGATGGTGCTGGTGCCAACTCTGGTGCTCGCAGCGCTGGCTCAAGCAGTGCAAAAAGCACCTCTCAAGACGTCGTTATTGAAGATATCGACGACAAACCAATTGATTTAAGTGAAATTCCTTTCTAAGTTGCCTCGGCGCTAGAAAGCATAGGAGAATAACCCATGGCAAAACGCATGAAGAAAGATACGCCTGCATACTTTGACTACAAAGACGTCAAAACCTTGCAGCGTTACGTCAACATTTACGGGCAGATCGAACCAATCGGTAAGACTGGCCTGAGCGCAAAGCAGCAACGTCAACTGGCTGTTGCAATTAAGCGTGCGCGTCACCTTGCATTACTTCCATTCGTAGCTCAAGGCTAAGAAACGGAGTAGGGCAATGGCACAACTACAACCAACTGACCTCAAAAAAGGCGTTGTCGTCCAAATCGACGGCAAGCCTTTTAAGGTGACTGACTACAACCAAAAGGTGATGGGGCGTGGCGGCAGCATTGTTAACGTACGCCTGAAGAACCTTATTGATGGTGCAGTGATTCCAAAAACCTACAAAGGTCAGGAAAAGATCGATTCGGCCGAGGTGACCTACCAAACGGTACAATACCTCTACAAAGATGCTGACAACTTCTACTTTATGGATCCTGAAAGCTTCGAGCAATTCCAGCTGCCAAGCGATGTTTGTGAAGATGCAGCTGCCTACCTTAAAGAGGGCGACAACCTCATGCTGCAGCAATTTGATGGTCGTGTGATTAACGTTGAGTTGCCAAAAAACCTCTACTTGGAGGTTACTTATACCGAAGATGTCGTGAAGGGTGATACGACAAGTAGCGTCCTGAAAGATGCAACCCTTGAAACCGGTCTTGTCGTGAAGGTTCCGGCCTTCATTAAGACTGGTGATGTCATTTCAGTCGACACTGACACCGGTGCTTATCGCGAACGAAAGAAGGACTAATATGTCCGAGCTACTCTTCACCAGTAGCATCGACCCCGTGAAAGAGGGGCAAGTCTTTACCGAAAGCCCCCCTCGGCACGTGACAGTCTGGCAGTATTTTACGCTGCCAGATTTTCATAGGAAAACATTTCTTGATGAGGTAGGTCGTGCCGTTGAGGGCTTCTCGCCACTTGAGATTATTGGTGGTGCGGAAGATAAGTTTGGCCCAAATAATGATGTTCCGGTGCGTCGAGTAATAGCCTTGGGAACGGGCGCAACTTTAATTACCCTCCATGCGGTATTGGGTGAGATTATTCGGCGCTATGATGGCGTTATTCGCGACCCGCAGTACGCCTGGGAAGGGTATAACCCGCATGTTACCTATGTGAACGGCAAGGCCCTTGATGAAGGTGAGTATGTAAAACTTTCTCACATTGAACTTATGGAGAAGGATGATGCTTTAAAACAAAAGGTTGTCCGTAAAGTTTGGGACTTCGAAGGGACTGAGTAAAATGCCGGCACCATTAAAACGCCGCCTTGATGCCGAACTTACCGCTCGCGGGCTGGTTATTAGCCGCTCGCAAGCCGAGAGCTGGATTAAACTGGGCAAAGTGACGGTTGATGGTCGCGAAATTACCAAACCAGGGCATTTTGTCACCGAAAATTCTGACATCAAGCTCAATACGAAAGAACAGTACGTCAGCCGTGCCGGGCTGAAACTGGCCAGCGTCGCCAAGCTTCTAAAGGTTGATTTTAAGGATGCCGTCGTGCTTGACGTCGGCAGCAGTACAGGTGGTTTCACCGATTATGCACTGCAGCACGGCGCTAAAAAAGTCTACGCCGTTGATGTTGGTACCGACCAGCTTCATCCCAGCCTCCATGGCCACGAGCGTATCGAACTTCACGAAAAAACAGATATTCGCGATTTTATTCCATCTGAAACGCCAGACATTATGGTGATCGACGTCTCATTTATTAGCCTTCGTGACATTTTGCCGCACCTTGCGAAAACATCGGCAGGGCCCAACACGAAAATCATGGCCATGGTAAAGCCCCAGTTTGAAGCAGGTAAGTATCAAACCAGCAAGGGTGTGATTAAAAATGATGCGGTTCGTCGTCAAATTTTAAAAGACTTTGAACTGTGGTCGAAAGACCTGTTTGTGATTCAAGATAAGCACGATAGTGACGTAGCAGGGGCAAAGGGGAATCGAGAGCGGTTTTACTTACTAAACCGGGTAAAATAGCTTGTGCTTGCCGATTTAAATGATACCTCCTATAGTGGAGGTACTTTAGGGAGACAAAAATATGGATCAATCGGAATCAACCCAAGCTCGTGGTGTTTACGATCAGCTGAGCCCAGCGCTCATTGAAGAGGCTTACCTTGAAAACTACGCTTATGATTTACGCCGGCGGTCTGAGTATACTGATACACTGGTCGCTGAGTTTGCGGCGAGGCGACACGACGAAGCTAACAGCGCCATTAAGGCATTAGAAGCAGTTGAAGGCCTGAGTCACGATGAATTCTTACGGTCTTATCAATTAATTCTTTCGAACCTTGATAGGCTTGACCCCTCGGTGAGGGATTTTGAAAAGATGATGGATATCCGTCGCCAACTCGTTCCGGGCGAATTTCTTTATCAGAATGATAGTATTGCAACCTTATTAGCCCCAGAATCCTCGGATGATGGTAATTATGGTATTCGCCCAAAACTACTACCTCATGGGAAGAGCAGCTATCGGCTTCATTGGGAGGTTACAATTAGTGAAAGCGATAAGCCCGCTACTCTCGGTCAAGATGTCTTACTTGGGCGTGAAGCTATTCTCAACCGGCTAAGAGATCGTTTATATGTTAATAACCGTAACGTACCCAAAGGCCGCAGGTCGAGCTATCTGAGGAAGCAAGCGGCACTCTATGACAAGCTCGGGGAGCCTTACGCTTTTCAGCTCAATAAAGAGGCTGTTGAAGCGGCAGAAACACATCTTAACGATATTCTCTTAAACCCTCTTTCTAGGTATGAGCCTACTGATGTATCGAGTAATTTCTCTGTACTCGAAGTGCTCGATGAAGGTGCCTATGAGAAGGTATTGAGTGCAGTAAAAAAGACGGCGGCGAAGGGATATTTTAAAGAGTCGACACTAGAGCTTGTTGGAGGCTACCTGGACTATATGGCTCAGAAAACAGCTCATACAAAGGGTGAGGCGACCTACAATATTCCGACACCCGCAGAAGTTGCTCAGTTATATGCTGACTTTGCAAAAGAAGGGGAGACTCTTATTGAGCAAGAAGCTGCCCAGGTTGAAGCTAGCGATAGCCTGTAAGAGTTCTACTTACTGACGTTAAATCGAAACTCAACCACATCGTTCGGGCGCATCACGTAGTCGCGGCCTTCGGTGCGGACTTTACCGGCGGCTTTAGCGGCTTGTTCGCTGCCGGCAGTAACGAGGTCGTCGTAATCAACAATTGAGGCAGCAATAAAGCCTTTTTCAAAATCGGTATGGATGACGCCAGCAGCTTGCGGGGCGGTGGCGCCTTGTTTAATGGTCCAGGCGCGGACTTCTTTTGGCCCAGCGGTTAGGTAGCTTTGCAGCCCGAGCGTATGGTAGGCAACACGTGCCAGTTGCGAAAGCCCCGATTCAGTGACGTCGTAGGCTTCAAGTAGTTCGGTGGCATCTTCGTCGGTTAACCCGCGTAATTCTTCTTCAAGTTTGGCGCAAATAAACACCGCATCGGCTGGTGCAGCCAGGGCAGCGAGCTTCTTCTTTTTGTCGTCGTCGCTTAAGGTGAACTCGTCAACATTAAAGAGGTAGATGACCGGCTTTGCAGTCAAAAGCTGCAAGCTTTGAATAACTTCTTTATTCACCCCGCCGACCTCAGAAACAAGCTTACCAGCCTCAAGTTCGGCCTGGAGTTGCTTCAGCGTTTCAATCTGGCCCCGAGCGCTCGGGTTAGCCTTGGCTTCGCGCTCTACTTTCGGCAGGTGGCGTTCAATCGACTGGAGGTCGGCCAAAATGAGCTCGGTGTTAATAATATCGATATCACCATGCGGGTCAACCTTGTTATTGACGTGGATGACGTCGTCATTTTCGAATGCGCGCACTACGTGCACAATCGCGTCACACTCACGGATATTTGCTAAAAACTTGTTCCCCAAGCCTTCACCCTTGCTGGCACCAGCCACCAACCCGGCAATATCCACAAACGTCACTGTCGCTGGAATAACTTTTTCGGCCGCATACATTTTTTGCAGTACTGCCAGCCGTGCATCGGGGACGGCAATAATACCGGTGTTTGGCTCAATCGTTGCGAAAGGGTAGTTAGCAGCCAGAATGTCGTTGTCGGTCAGTGCGTTAAAGAGGGTGGACTTCCCGACATTTGGAAGCCCAACAATACCAATAGATAAACTCATACCCCTAGTATACCAGCGTTGTACCTTTTGGCGGTTTATATTATGCTAGTAGCAATACGCTTATGAATAACCATGGCTTTAAGGGGGCATGTGGCTATGAAGAAAAGAATTGTTGGTGTTAGTGCGGTTATCATCATTTTATTGCTTGTAGCTGGTGCAGTGATGTGGCTGTTTATGTCAGGGAGGCTTACGCTCACCTGGAATAGTAATCCTGCTAGCGGGCAAGTACAGACTGCTTCAACCCATATCGTATGTGATGATGCGACAGTAACAACTTACAACACGGCAGCAACATATACACTGCGCGCTGGCTCTCAGGTGCCAACACTGGACACTGATGGTCTCAAGAAGCTCACGAGCGATATCAAAACACGGAGCGGTTACCAAGATGACCCAACCTGTCAGACGATACTTTTCTGGCAAGCAATCGGTGCCAACGATTATGCGACAGCACGTGACACCTTTGCGATATTACAGACACTCCACAATAAACATCTTTACCCTGACAATAATCTGATGAATGCGCAGTCATTTGCTGGCTATTCAAGCGCGCTTGAAGCGATTAACCCAACAAAGACACCGGCGCAGCCGGGGCAGTAGGGGAAGGATGAGTAGTCGCCTCCTTAGTTTCGGATTACAGGCTCTTACGGCCGGAATCTTTATGTGCGTGGTTGCTTTTGTATCAACGAATGCGGTTTATGCCGACGGTGTCGGCACCGGTGGCGGCGCCAGTGGCGGGAGCGGCGGCGGTACTTATGGGCCTCCGTACAGTGACAAAGGCTTTGGTTGGGCGATGTTTAACTCTGATGGTTCATTTCGGCCAGATTATTTCAGGGATGGTACTTCATGGGCATCTGTCCAGGCGGCCTGTTCTAACACTGTATATGTTATTGCGTTTGTGGTGATGGAGGATTACTCAGGAAACCCAAGCCACGGTGCGGTCTACAAAGATGATGGTACCTGGGGAACGTATGCGTATCAATCTGGAGGACGCTGGCTGACGCGTAAGGATGCGTCAGATAAGTTCTATAGCCTTCCTCCGGGTCTCAGGCAAGGCTATGTGTTTGGGAGCAACGTTGCCTGGTTCTGCTACCAATCGAAGGCAACACAGTGGTCTATTAATGGCCAATCTTATATTCAAGCCGTTGCAAACTCGTCAGTGAAGCCAAGCGCCGGTGCTCATGTGGCTGGTAATATTACGAATGTTGTGCCGGGTAACCGCCTCTATTGGTGGCATGACCTTCGTAATAACGGGCCGCAGGATATGGATAAGAAGATCAACGTTGTTATAGGTAAATCCGGCTTCTCGAATAATTGGAATGGAGGCTGGAGCGCGGGGCAGTTTTCTGGTGCGAATGGTCAGTTATTTTTTAGAGACTACCCGTCTGGGACTGCTGAAACAAGGAGATATGCGACCTACGACGTGACGGAAAACGATGTCGGCAATACATTATGTGAAGATGTCGAGTGGCAACCAGCTACCTGGAATAATGGTGGAGTCGGGCAAAGTACGGGCCGCTGTGCAACGGTTCCGTATAACTACTCGCTCATCCCAACGATAACGAATATACCCAACGATAAGGCGATGGAAGGCGGAGTCCCTAATATATCTGTCAATGGGCTAGTAACAAATAATGGTCCAACGAAGTCACAAAAGAACATTCAGTGGCAGCTTACGAAGATTATTTACAAACCAGGTGTCGCTATTAACAATACAGGTGGCGGTATTAGCTCAAACGACCCATGTGCTTATTTCGCACCAGTATCGTATGGTGCAAATGCAGCTTGTAGCAATATTAGCTCGGGGACTCAGGCGGGCGGATATTCAAATGGAGCGGCCGTTCCATACAATACAGTCGATGTGGCCGGCCTTGGCGATGTACCGGTAGGGACACATCTTTGCTATGCCATGTCGATTAAGCGTAACTCATCAAGTAGCCCTGATTGGCGCCACTCGCAGCTCTATTGTTTTATCGTGTCGAAGAAGCCAAAGGTACAGATTCTTGGTTCGGACTTAGTGGTAGGCGCTCAGGCGGGTACAGGTGCTTCAGTGCCGGCATCATCGGATGTGATAACCTCACCAACTGTTAAAACGGTCGCTGGTACTCAAAAGCAGTATGGTTCATGGGTTGAATATGGCATGTTCGTCACGGGCGTCGTAGAAGGTATGGCGTCATCTGCTGGCTATGCTGGAGGGGCAAACCCTAGTCCGTCACTCTGTCCATTTAGCTTGTTGACGTTTAGCAATCAGAGTGGCGGCTCTTGTACCGACTCGCAAATTGGTAAATATACCCTCAGCGGCACCTCACCACAGGTAGCGAGCCGATTCCCGGTTACCTCGACAACGCCAAAAATCTCAGGTGCCGTCGATATCGATAGCCTAGCCAGTAAAACTACCTACACGACTGCTGCCGGTGCGGCAATTACCCTCGGGGCAACCAGCCCGGTACCGGCAGGGAAGTGGGTGGTTATTAATGCACCAACGGCAACGATTGTCATTACAAAAAATATCACCTACACTAATGCAACGCTTCATGCGCTTGCCGACATTCCACAGGTAGTGATTATTGCCAAAAACATTATTGTGGCCGACTCGGTGACGCAAATTGATTCATGGCTCGTTGCGGTAGGGACAGGCGTTGATGGCCGCTTGAATACCTGTGGAGCGGGTGCCGGCATTACTGAAGCAACACTACCGAATGCCAACCAGTGTAATCAGCCACTTCGCGTGAATGGCCCGGTTATTGTGAACCACTTATTCCTACGACGAACAGCTGGCTCAGGTACTGGTGCAGCATCAGGTGACCCATCAGAAGTATTTAATCTTCGAGCAGATGCTTACTTGTGGTCAACTAGCTACTCACCGGGCAGTGCTCGCGTTCCTGATGCATCGACCAAAGAACTCCCGCCGCGATTCTAGGGAAGATTCTATCGCAAATACCTTGCTTTTCCGCTTACGCTTTCGCTATAATGAGGGACAATATGGCAGGACACGGCGTGGGCGACTTCTTTGCACTAGACATCGGGACAAATGCTGTACGAGTAGTACAGCTTTCCCCGTCTGGACAGGATGCTTGGAATCTTGTTCACTTCGGGTATGCACCACTTGATGAAAAAACCACCGCTTCAGCTTCGGCCGAAAGCCAGCGCCGGCTTGGCGAAGTGATTATGACCGCAGTAGGGCAGAGCGGCATTAAAACCAAAAATGTCGTCATTGGGTTGCCGTCAAACAAAACCTTTACCACAGTTATTGAAGTGCCCATCATGCCTGAAAACGAGCTCCGTAACACTATTAAGTATCAGGTTGACCAATACATCCCGATGGCGGTTAACGAAGCGAAAGTAGACTGGGCCCTGCTTGGTACCTCGCTGCATGACGTTAAGATGCAAGAGGTCTTAATTGCCAGTACCGCGAATACCTACGCTGAAGAGCGCCTTGAGTTTGTCGAAAGCCTTGGCCTCAACGTTATAGCAGCCGAACCAGACCCATTGGCCATGATTCGTTCGTTATTGCCAAGCGGTGTACCAGATGCCCGTTTGCTTATTGATGTCGGCGAACTCTCGACCGACCTCGCTATTACCTTTGGCGAAGCACCGCGGCTCGTGCGTACCATCCCAACCGGTGTCCGCTCACTGGTGAAAGCAGCCGTGCAGAACCTCAACGTCCAAGAAGACCAAGCCCGCCAGTTTATCCTGAAATTCGGGCTTGCACCCGACCGCTTGGAAGGCCAAGTATACCGTGCCATCGAGGCTACATTGGATAACTTTGCTACCGAGCTCACCAAGTCGATCAAATTCTTCCAAACCCGTTATCCAAACACCCCAGTTGGCGGCATTATGCTGTCGGGCTATGGGGCAATTGTTCCTGGGTTTGGCGATTATGTTGCCTCAAAAACTGGCGTGCCGGCATCAATGGCTAACCCTTGGCAAAAAGTGCGCGTATCGCAGGCTGATCAACAGCAATTAGCAACGGTTGCCTCTGAATTCGCAACAGTAATTGGCCTCGCGCAGCGGAGGAATCGTCTATGATTGAAATCAATCTGATTCCTGATGTCAAGCAAGAGCTCTTGAAGGCACAACGCACTCGTGCGCAGGTTATTTCAGGCTCTATCCTTATGAGCTTTATCGCTGGCGGGGTAGTGGTGGCGCTTATTCTCTATGTCTTTGGCGTGCAAACCGTCCGGAGCGCTATTTTGGATAACGAAATTAAAGACGGCAGCAACAAACTGGCGCAAGTTCAAGATTTATCGAAGATTCTTACCATTCAAAACCAGCTGACAAAAATTTCTGAGCTGAATTCACAGAAAAATATGGACTCGCGCCTGTTTGATGTGCTCTCGGCGGTGATTCCACCAGCGCCAGATAGCGTGCAAATTTCGCAAATTGATGTGAACAACGACCCAACCGCAAGCGATGGCATGACCATTAAACTCCAGGGGCAAACCGCAAGCTACGACACGATGGAAGTCTTTAAGAAAACCATTGATAATGCTGTCGTACAATTTACCCAAAATGGCCAACAGCAAACGGTAAAGTTGGCTTCCAACATTAGCACCAGCGACGTCAGCTACGGGGCAGATACGACCAATACGAAGGTACTGCGTTTCACTCTGAGCTTTACCTATGCGCAAGAATTATTCTCACCAAGCACGACAAGTCCGACCGTGAAGCTCGATATTAACGGGAACGTAACCGACTCGTACCTCGGTATTCCAAAGAGTATCTTCACGCAGCGCGCAGGAGACACCACACAATGAAACCAAATGACGCCGCTATCCGTAAGCGAACCCAAATAGCCAAAGCGAACCGCACCATGTTCCTGTGGATTGCCGTTGCCTCCGCATTGATTGGTGCCGCGCTTGTGGTTAGCATCTTTATGTTCCAAAAGCTCATGTATAACGAAAAAGTACTGGGCGTTAAGCAGAATACCGTGAGCACTCTCGACAGCAACAACGCAACCGTCAGCTCACTGGAAGACCAAATTCGCGTGCTTGATACCAATGCGGCACTTGGAAGCATTAAGGCCAACCCGAACGACCAAGCTATTCAGGTAATTCTCGACGCATTGCCCTCTGATGCTAACTCGTTTGCTTTGGGTGCCTCACTGCAAAACAAACTGTTGGCCGGTATTGATGGGTTGAGTATTGAATCGCTCCAGGTAGACCCAGTCGTTGGCGTGGAAACGCTTACGGGCGGTGACACAGCTAGCACAACGGCCTCAGCGACCGACAATTCAATTACGTTCCAATTTGCCGTACGGGGTAACGACACTGCCCTGAAGCAGGTGTTAACCAACCTCGAACGCTCTATTCGCACCATTCAAGTCACTTCGGTTCGCATTGAAATCAAGGGTGACGGTCCGCTGATGACTGTTTCGGGTAAGGCCTTCTACGAACCGGCAAAAACGATTGAACTACAAGATAAGGTGGTAAAGCCATGAAAAAAACCGACATCGCTATGATTATCTTGATTGCGACAGTAAGCGTGATGGTAGCTTTCTTCGTGACTCGCGCCATTTTTGGCGGTTCGGCCAATCAGGCAGTTAAGGTAAAAACGGTTGAAAAAATGACTGCCGATGTGACGCCGCCAGATCCAGCAATCTTTAATAGCAACGCAATCAACCCGGCTGTCGAGGTGCAGATTACACCGAGTAGCAGTAATTAACAGGAGGCGTTCGTGGCCCTTTTGACCGATGACATTCAGGAAAAGCTTGTCTCCCTTCTTATTGATGAGGGGCTGGTTTCGGCTGATACCATCGCCATGGCAAAAGACCAAGCGGCCAAAACCAGCAAGCCGCTGTTTAGCCTACTGACCGACCAAGATATTATCGACGACGAGCTCTTAACGCATGCCATCGCACAAGTATCGGGCGTTCCGTACGTTAACTTGGCAAATACGCTTATTGACCAAAACATTCTCGCGCTGCTTCCGGAAGATACGGCCGAGCGCTTTATGGCGGTGCCACTCGCTGAAGTGCAGAACCGCCTCGCGGTGGCGATGCTTGATGGTAATAACGTCCAGGCGGTCGACTTTTTGGCAAACCGTATCCAGCGCCCACTTAAGGTCTTCATGGCTTCTGAAGCAGGTATTCGCCACGTTTTGGACCAGTATCGAACCGACCTTTCCAGTGTCGACCAAGCGGCTAAGGCTTCACAGGCCGAACAGAAAGCTGAAGAGGCTAATGATGTTAAGACGATCGTTCAAGACTCACCGATTAGCCAAGCTTTGAGTAAGATTTTGGAATATGCGATTAAGTCCCGTGCTAGCGATATCCATGTTGAACCCTTAGAAAACGCGCTAAAAATCCGCGTCCGCGTGGATGGTGTGCTCCGTGAAATTATGCAGTTGCCAAAGAGTATCGAACCGGCACTCGTAAGCCGCGTGAAGATTCTGTCCGACCTGAAAATCGATGAACATCGCATTCCACAAGACGGTCAGTTTGCCGTAAAGATTGCCGGCAAAGAAGTTGACCTTCGTATTGCCATTAGCCCGGTGGTGTGGGGCGAACAGATTGTCATTCGTCTGCTCGACAAATCGGGTAACAGCTTTGACCTTGAAGAGATGGGCTATGCTGGCCGTTCGCTGCGCGTGATTCGCCATGGCGTAAAGCGCCCGAATGGCATGGTGCTGACTTCTGGTCCAACCGGTTCAGGTAAGTCGACCAGTTTATACGCATTGATTAAAGAAATTAAAGACGACACGGTTAACATTGTAACCCTGGAAGACCCAGTTGAGTATAAGATGGACGGCGTGAATCAAATCCAGGTAAATGCCGAGGTTGGGCTGACGTTCGCCAGCGGTCTTCGCTCGATTTTGCGTCAGGACCCCGATGTGGTGATGGTAGGGGAGATCCGTGATGCCGAAACGGCCAACTTGGCTGTCCAGGCGGCGCTTACCGGGCACTTGGTGTTTAGCACCCTTCACACCAACAGTGCCGCCGGGGTGCTGCCGCGCCTCCTCGACATGGGCATTGAGCCATTTTTGATTGCCAGCACCGTGAACACTATTATTGGTCAGCGCCTGGTGCGCCGAGTGGCGAAAAAGCGCGAAACGTATCAGTCAACTCCTATTGAAACCCAGAACATTATGGCCACTATCGGCCACCTGTTGCCAAAGACAAAAGAAGACGTGGCGCGGGTTTCGGCCGATTTAGGCTATAAAGACCTACCATTAGCGGGCCAAAGCGCTTATACTTTAGTCAGAGGTTTTGATACCCCTCAGACACCGCATGGGTACAGTGGTCGTGCCGGTATTTACGAAGTCATGGATGTCAACACAGATATCCAAGAACTCATCGTAAAGCGGGCAACCAGCTCGGAAATCCAGCGCCTGGCCGTGTCTCAGGGCATGATTACCATGCGGCAAGACGGCTACTTAAAGGCCTTGTCGGGTATTACCACAATCGAAGAAGTCAACCGTGTCACGTCAGATACAGCATAGAAAATAGGGTAGGGAAGCATGAATAACCAAAATCTACGAATCGAAGTACTCCTGGAAGAAGTCGTGAAGCGCAAAGCGTCCGACCTCCACTTACAAGTTGGCTTACCGCCAATGTTGCGTATCGACGGCCAGTTGGTCCCGGTTGCCGGCTTTAACCCGCTTGATGAAGCCGGTGTTGAAACGCTTATTTTTGCTATCCTTGACCAAGACCAACGCCAAATTCTGTTAAAAGATAAAGAATTCGACTTTAGCTTTGCCTTTGGTACCCTGGGCCGTTTCCGTGTGAACGCTTTCCACGAACGCGGCAACCTGGCTGGCGCGCTCCGTTTGATCCCTAACGAAATTAAATCAGTGGTCGAGCTTGGGCTGCCACAAGTCGTGCTGAACTTTGCCAACTACCCACGTGGGCTCGTACTAGTTACTGGGCCAACCGGTTCGGGTAAATCAACAACCCTGGCTGCGTTGGTGGACAAAATTAACACCGAACGCGCCCAACACATTATTACCATTGAAGACCCAATTGAGTTTACCCACAAGTCAAAAAAATCGGTGGTCGTGCAGCGTGAAGTCCACTACGACACCTACTCATTTAGCGCTGCGCTCCGTTCGAGCCTTCGCCAAGACCCAGATGTCGTGCTGATTGGTGAGATGCGTGACCTTGAAACCATCTCAGCCGCTATTACGATTGCGGAAACTGGGCACTTGGTGTTTGCGACCCTCCACACCAACAGTGCCGCACAGTCCATCGACCGTATGATCGACGTCTTCCCGCCGCACCAACAGCCGCAAATTCGTGCCCAGTTGTCGAACATTTTAATGGCAATCTGTTCACAGCGTCTCGTGCCATCTATTGGTGGTGGCCGCGTGGCAGCAGCTGAAATTTTGGTTGCTAACCCGGCTGTTCGTAATATTATCCGTGAAGGGAAGTCCCACCAGCTTGATGCGATTATCCAAACTGGTGCCGACCAAGGCATGCAGACCATGGACCGCACACTCGTTAGCCTGGTGCAAGCCGGTACCATTACCTACGACAACGCCCGTGAATTTGCCGTTGACCTGGTTGAGTTTGAAAGGTTGATGAGAGGGTAATAAACCGTGAAAAAATTCACCTACGAAGCGCGCGATCAATCGACAAATAAAATTACCAAGGCAACAATTCAAGCCGACTCTGAAACAGCTGCCGCTCGTCTGTTGATGAAGCAGGGCTTCGTACCGCTCAATATTAAAGAGCAAATTGGCGATGGCAGCCTTTTGGCACGTATTACTGGCCGTATTACCACTAAAGATAAGGTGGTCTTTACGCGTCAGCTAGCTACCCTGATCGGGGCTGGGTTGCCACTTAGCCAAAGCCTTAATACAGTTATGGAGCAGACGCAAAATAAGCAGTTGCAGTCGGTGGTACAAGATATCGCCGCATCGGTTGAAGGTGGTCGTTCGCTGTCTGAATCGTTCTCGAAACACCCACGGGTCTTTAATGAGGTCTTTCTTGCACTGGTGAGCGCCGGCGAACTTTCGGGTACGCTCGATGAGTCATTGCAGCGCGTTGCAACTCAACAGGAAAAGGATGCGGCCGTTGCGAGTCGTATTCGCGGTGCTTTAACGTACCCGGTCATCGTACTGGTCGTTATCTTTGGTGTGATGGCCTTCATGCTCTTCACTGTCGTGCCACAGGTGCAAAAGCTGTATCACGACCTTGGGAAGCAGCTACCGCTCCTCACGCAAATTATGGTGAGTACGGCAAACTTCCTCGAGCAATTCTGGTGGTTAGCGCTTATTATTGTTGGGATTGGCGGCTATTTCTTTGTCCAATATCTTCATACCGAAAACGGTATCAAATTTAAGGATACCTTTAAGCTAAAGGTGCCGATTTTCGGCAAAATGTTCCAAAAGCTGTACATGGCACGGTTTGCGCGTACTGGCCAAACACTGCTGAGTACCGGCGTGAGCATGCTTGATATGTTGAAGGTAACCTCGCACGCCGTTAACAACACGCTCATCGAAAAGAGTATTGACCGTGCTGCCGAGAAGGTACAAGGCGGTAAAGCGCTGTCGTCTGCGCTTGAGCCAGAAGAAAATATCTCGCCATTAGTACCACAGATGATTAAGATTGGTGAACAGTCTGGTAAAATCGACGATATGCTTGGTAAGGTAGCTCAGGTGTATGAAGATGAGCTTGATGAAGAGATTCGTACTATTTCAACTGCGATTGAGCCAGTGCTGATGGTAGTCCTGGCCGTTGTTGCCGGTGGTATGGTGGGGGCAATTCTGTTCCCAATCTACGGCCTGGTCGGCGGCATAAATGTCTAGACAACAGGGCAGCGGTAGAGTAGTATAAGCGTAAACGGTTTTAAGGTTCATCGAAAGGTGGGAAAACAATCCAATGAACACAAAACATTTTAATAAAGGATTCACAATCATTGAGGTGGTCTTGGTCTTGGCAATCGCCGGCCTGATCTTCTTGATGGTATTCATCGCATTGCCAGCGCTACAAAGTGGCCAGCGCGATACGGCGCGTAAGACTGACGTTGGGTCAGTTGCAACAGCGGTCTCAAACTACACAGCAAACAATAGGGGTGCTTTTCCAACCACAGCTCAACTTACTGATCCGAATAATTCAGGTGCTCCTGGTGGTTACACGAAAGCAGTTTCAACGAATACAACGAGCATCGCAGTGGCGGACTTCGCGGCTTCAATACCTGTGACTTCGGGTCAAATTATCGTCGTTCCAAGTGCTACCTGTGGCGATACTGGGGCAGCAAGTCAAGGATCTGCAACTCAGAAGTTGGCTGCTGGTACGGCACGTCAATTTGTCGTCATTACCTACCTTGAAGGTGGTAGCGGCACTTCATTCTGCCAAGACTCATAGTTCTTGGTAAACAGAAGAAGCATACAGCGAAGCGCTCAGGCAAAACGGGCGCTTCTTCTTTTCCCTGTAAGCTGGTATCATAGTGCTTATGAATCAGATTGTTGTGTATGTGGCGTTGGTGCTTGTGGGAGCGTGTTTTGGCAGTTTTGCAGGGGCAACCATCTGGCGGCTTCGGGCGCGTCAACTCCAGGCTGATAAAGCCGCCAAAGAGCCATATGACCATAAAGAATACAGCCGGTTAAAAAAGTTACTCGGGAAAAAACTCAACAGCGACCGCTCACTGTGCCTCCACTGTGGGTATGAACTAAAGTGGTATGATCTTATCCCACTGGTTAGCTGGGTTTCATTAAAGGGGAAGTGTCGTGCCTGCCATCACCCAATCGGCTGGTTTGAGCCGCTTATGGAACTCGGTATGGTAGCTTTCTTTGTGCTGTCATATCTGTTGTGGCCGGGAGGGGTGCATAGCGGTCTGGAAATTGCTCACTTTGTTCTATGGCTGGCTGCCGGCGTGGTGATGGCCATGTTGTTCGTGTATGACTTACGCTGGTTCTTATTGCCAGATGTCCTAACAATCATTCTTGGTGCTATCGGGGTGGCAATTGTTGGTGTCTCGGCTGCTGAAACGCAGGAGTTCTGGTCAACGGTTCTGACGGCGATTGGTGCGGTTGGTGTTTTGGGCGGCCTTTATGCGGTGCTCTACGCTATTTCAAAAGGGAAGTGGGTTGGCTTTGGCGATGTCGTTCTTGGTGCCGCACTCGGTCTTCTTCTGGTTGATTGGCAGTTGGCAGCCGTGGCACTGTTTATGGCCAACCTCATGGGCTGCCTGATTGTTATTCCGCTCTTGGCATCGAAGAAGCTCAAGCGAAACGACCATGTACCTTTTGGCCCACTGCTCATTGGCGGGACGGTGGTTGCCTGGTTTGCCGGCTGGTCTATTCTGCAGTGGTACCTGGGGCTTATAGGATTTTAGGTGGCGCTTACGCAATATCTTCGATATTGCACGTCGTCGCCTCTAAAAAGCATGAGCTTCATGCTTTTTCCTCGTCTCCTCGTGCTATACTTGTCTCTAGGTATGGGCACTCGTACATCACACGGCTTCACGATTATTGAAACGATGCTCTTTTTGGCTGTGAGTGGTATTTTAATCCTGGCGATGATCGCTGGAACAGGTGCTTCATTGAATATTCAACGTTATCGCGATGCGGTGGAAAGCTTTAAATCACTTGTTCAGCAGCAATACTCCGACCTTAACAGCGTACAAAATAGCCGGAGTGACACGCTCTCGTGCGACAGTAACGCGAACCCGGTCGCAAATGGTGATCAATTACCAGGGCAAACGGGCTGTTTTATCATCGGCAAGTATATGCGGATTGATGCAAGTGACGTGGCTATTTATAATGTCCTCGCTTACCAAAAATCTACTGTTATACAGCCGGATGACATCACGTCGCTGAAAAATAATTACAACATCAGTGTTGATACAACGAATGTCGAAAACTACACGATGGAGTGGGGGACACAGATTGCCTGGCCGGTTTCTGGGACAGGCGCATCAGCGCAACCAACGCCACGCCAACTCGGTATGTTATTCCTCCGGTCACCTGATAGCGGTCTTCTGTATACTTTCTCGGGTGATAAAATTTCTCCCGATAAAACAGCTATCCCGCCCGCAACCCTGACTAACTTACTTGTTGCTGGCAACGCTATCCCTGGGCAAGGCGCGCGTACCATTTGTGTTGCCGCTGGTGGTCTGTTTGTCAAAGGCAGCTCTGCAATCTATGTTGCGCCATTTGCTGGCGGCTCGAGTGCGGTCGAAGTTCGTTCCAATGATTACCTCACTTCGATAGGACAAACCACGCAATGCTAGGAGCTCGCCGTCCAGTGATGAAACAAGCCTTTCGCCGTGGCGATACGCTGATTGAAGTGTTGTTTGCGATTACCGTCTTTAGCCTTATTGTTGTCACGTCACTGAGCTTGATGAACCAGGGGACTGCGGCCTCGCAACGGTCAATGGAAATTACTTTAGTGCGTCAGCAAATTGATAGTCAAGCAGAAACGCTGCGTTTCTTGCACGATTCATACGTTTCGGCGTACCAAAGCGGCCAAGCGCCTTCAACCGGACCAGCTGGTGAATTCACGAAGATTATTAACCAGGTTAAAACAACAGGAAACGCCTCGGCTTCTACCTTCGGAAGCGTTAAATGCGGTACCCCGCCATCGGGGAGCTTTGTCCTTGATACGCACGCCGCAAAACTTGTCACTAACTCCGCCATCTTTAAATACCCCGATACCTATGCCCAGACAATTTACGATGCAACCGGTAATATGACCTCAAGCAATGGTATTTGGATTGAAGGGGTTCGGTCGGCGAGTACTGGGGCAAATGCCGGCTACATCGACTTCCATATCCGTGGCTGCTGGGATACACCGGGTTTGAATGTGTCGATGAATTTAGGAACGATTGTGAGGCTGTATGAACCACGTGGATAAAACACACAAGGGCTTCACATTGATTGAGCTCATGTTAGCGATGACCTTTATTTCAGTCTTACTGTTGGCCATTGCCATGACGATTATTCAAGTCGGGGCAATTTATAACAAAGGCGTGGCCCTTAAGGATATTAACCAGTCGGGACGGGGGATCTCTGATGATATAAGCCGCACGGTAGCGGCATCTGAGGCATTCTCTCTGACGACGGATTACGTGACAGGGACAGATGGCGGGCGTGTCTGCCTCGGGTCCTATTCATACATCTGGAACTACGCAAAATCATTCCCTAACGGCTCGGGCCTTACCTGGAACCAAAACGACACGACAAAGGGCACGCAGCTTCATTTAGTAAAAGTCCCCGACGCCGGTAAGATTTATTGCCAGGAGGACGGAACGGGCGCGTTGAGTTACCCGTATATTCGTACCGCCGATGTCGCTCAGTCTCAAGAGCTTATTCCTTCTGGCGACCACTCGCTCGGTATTGAACAGCTGACGCTTTCGACGACAACAGGGCCAAATGACACAGCTTACGACCCGGCAACGAATGAACGGCTTTATGCTTTAACTTACGTCCTGGGAACAGGCAATATTAGCGCCATGAATAACACCCAAACAGCCTGTTTGCCGCCAGGAAGCGCCAATTCAGACGTCACTTACTGTAATGTTGAACAATTTAGTCTTGTCTTACGGGCGGGGAATAGGGTTAACTAGGTATAATGAAAAGCATGAGCAGTTACCAAAAGAAACAACGCCGACAATCAGGGGCGGTATCACTCTTTGTGGTTATCTTCGCGATGTTGATTATTACAGTCATTACTGTCGGGTTCTTGCGCTTGATGATGAACGACCAACAGCAGGCAAGTAATAACGACCTCTCGCAAAGTGCTTACGACTCGGCCCAAGCGGGCGTTGAAGATGCCAAGCGGGCGCTTTTGTATTACCAGCAGCAATGTAACGTTTCGCAGGCTGCTTGCGCTAGTTTAAGTGACGCTATTTCGCAAAACACATGTAATGTGAGTATCCTAAAAACCGGCGTGATTGGTGCGAGTGATGTATCGGGGGGGAGCGGAACGAACCCAGGTGAAATTAAAGTGCAGCAATCCGTAACGGGTGCCGATACGGCACTCGATCAAGCGTACACCTGTGTGCTGGTCTCTCTGAAAACACCTGATTATATTGGGACGTTATCGGCGGGCCAATCGCAACTGGTGCCTATGATTAGCGACGGCACGTTTAATACCGTCACGATTAACTGGTTTAGCCGTGAAGATATTACCAATACTGACGGGTCGATTGTATTAAGCAACCTTGGCGCATCGCAGCCGCTCTTGCAACAATCGTCCTGGCAATCCAACACGCCATCGGTTATGCGCACGCAGCTGGTTCAATTCGGTAGCAATGGGTTTACGGAAAGTGATTTTGACGCGACGAATAATGGTCAAAGCAACGCGAACACAGTTTTCCTTTACCCAAGCAAGGGGGGTGTCACCAGCGATTCATTTACCGGCCGTGATTTCCGTGCCAGCAACTCATCACCATTGCCGTCACCAGGTACAGCCGGTATGACGCCATTCCCAGTCAAATGCCAATCGAGTGTTGCATCAGGCGGGTATGCTTGTTCAATGTCGCTCACGCTCCCAGACCCGATTAACGGGGGCGATCGTACGTCGTTCCTGCGCCTCACACCGTATTACAACGCCACCCACTTCCAAGTCATCCTTTCCAATGGAACACCGTCACCTTCAAGCATTGTGAAATTCAAAGACGTCCAACCGCAAATCGACTCAACCGGCCGCGCCAACGACCTCTTCCGTCGTGTCCAAAGCCGCGTTGACCTTTACGATACGAGCTTCCCGTACCCAGATGCAACTATTAGTGTCAGTGGCAACTTCTGTAAGGACTTTGCTGTGACGGATACGCAATATTTTGCGGGTAGCTGCACTCCATAAAGTACCCAGCCCTATAAGCAGAAACCGCTCCCTTACTTTTGCAGACGGCTTCGCGCCGGGCCTCACTAGGGTCTCTACGCCTGGTTCGACTCGGGCTGCAGATGTCGTGCTAAAGTAAGGGACCAGCTTCAGCTTATAGACTAGCTCGATTCGCTATGGAACTGCTCATACACGTCTTTAAGATGCGCATCGGTCACGTGGGTATAGATTTGTGTGGTTGAAATGTTGCTGTGGCCCAGCATGCTTTGCACGCTGCGGAGGTCGGCACCGTTCATTAAAAGGTCGGTGGCGAAGCTGTGGCGCATGGTGTGGGGGCTGACATGTTTGGTGATACCGGCGAGGCGGGCGTATTTACTGATCATGCGTTGGATGCTGCGGGCCGACAGGCGACGGAAATCGCCGCTGGTATCGGGCTCGACGTTTTTGCTGTAGCTAATAAAGAGGGGAATGAGGGTATCTTGCCGCGAAGCAAGGTATTGTTCAACCCAATCGGCAGCGGCTTGGCTAATGAATACCGGGCGGTCCTTTTGGCCTTTTCCGCGTACCATAAATTCGCGGCGTTTGGTGTTAATGTGGTCGCGGTTGAGGTTGACTAATTCTGACACACGTAGGCCGCTGGAGAAGAGAAGCTCAAGGATAGCCCGGTCGCGAAGGCCGGCTTCATCATTTGTATCAACCTCATCGAGCAACCGTTTTACCTCATCGAAATGGAGAAAAGTCACTTGTTTGCGATGGGTCTTCGGCAGTTCAATTTTATCGGGGCTGAGCGACGGAATATCGCGCCGCGAGAAATATTTCAGAAAACCGCGCAGGGCAATTAAGTGGTACGACTGGGTAATCATGGCCAGTTCTTCGCCATTGTTTGATTTATGGCGGTTGAGCCACAGGCGATATTTACGGATAAGCT
>DATMTU010000174.1:0-24145 GCA_035564035.1 Dongiaceae bacterium | reverse complement strand
CGTTTTGAGGCGGTCCGCCCATTCGGGGTGGGTGGTTAGGGGCAGGTCGGCACGGCCGGCGTCGGAACGCAGGTCTGGCCACTGGTGCCACCAGTGTTGCTGGACCCGGTCGGATCCTGCGGAGCACTGGTGGGCGTCCCTGTGGACTGGCTGTCACCACCAGGCGATGCACCGGGAGCGGTGCTTCCGGTGCTGCTGGTGGTGCCATTGTGACTGCCCATGTCAGGGGTCGTGGACCCCGACGTGGTGTTCGAAGGCACCGTATGGTCAGTCACGTTTCCGCTGGTCTGACCAGATGCCTTCTGCTCCTGCGATACCGTACCGTTTGTCTGCGGATCGAGACCGAGGGGCGTCCAGGTGTTATTGATGCTGTCGCCCTTGGGCTTGAGGCATTCCGGCGATTCCGGGGGCAAAGTGGCATTCCACTGGCACCTCGGGTTGTTCGTCGGCACCGTGGGCAGATGAGGCTTGCCCTTGAACACGGGGTTACCGCACCGGATCATGATCCAGTAGGTGGTTCCGTTGGGCAGGGTGATCTGAATTGCCTTGCGGTTGCCGACCACCCCCTGGAGTCCATCGACGCCATAAACGCCGCTGTCACTCACGCCTGAGTTGTACCCATCACTGGGCGCATCGGAGACCGCGAGCTTGGTGTTTGTTGAAACCAGGACACCTTCCCACTGGTCGAGCAACTTCTGCCCTTCCTGGGAGAGGCAGCCGTTCGAGACGAGCGACTGCCACTTGTTGGGATCGGTGATCAGCCCTGCGGGGTAGGCCCATTTCGCGAGGTCGTCAGCTCTGTGCCCAGCGTACTCCACGAGGAGTTTGACTTGGGCAACGGACAGACTTCCCTGCTTGATGAGGTCTCCACCGAAGGTTGCAAAACCATCGTCGACCTTGCCACCGGAGTGGCCAACGCTCACCTGCTTGTAGGCAGGATCGCAGGTCGCCGTCGGCGTACCCGAAGGTGTCGCCGAAGGGGTGGGCTTCGGTGTGTTGCTCGCAGTGGCATTTCCGCCACTCATCCCCACCAGGGGGACGATGGCGAGAGCGACGGCGAGAAGCAGGAAGATCAGGGTCGTAAACCCGGATCGGCGCTGCTTGCGCGTGAGTGCTTCCATGATCGCCTCCTTAGGCGGGACGTGAGTCGGATGCCATCAGCTGATGACGAAGGTATCGAGCCCTGAAGTAGTAGCTTGCAGAGCCGACGAGTACCGCGGTGATCAGCAGAGTCGCCCAGTAGGCGAAGCTGCTAAGCTGCGGCATGCCGTGGCTTCCGTAGAAAACGGAAATCAACGGCCCAAAGAACGCCAGACCGACCAGCAGGCCGATGAAACCACCAACGAGGGCAACGAGTACCAGGTGGTCATCGGTCGCCTTGTCGACGACGATCTTCTTCGTGGGAGTCGTCTTATTCTGCGAAGTCCGCGGAACAAGATTGGCAGCGCGACTGGCGGCGGTGATGCCGGCAGCCTTTCGTGCCTTGGACAACTTCTCCTTGGGGCTGGTCAGTCCCTTGACGGACTGCTCGAGCGCGTGCTCGATAGCAACGCGCTGTGAGGTACCCTTGGCTACCTCGTCGTTGAAGCGCCGAATGGCGATGTCGTGACGCTTCTGCTGGGCAGGGAGCTTCAGGAACGTCGCCAGGCCCTTCTCGAGGCTGGACTGGTTGAAGGTGGACATAATTCCTCCGTCTCTCGTGGGCGGGAAATCCGCCCAGTATACACTGGATTGATTACCCGGGCGCCCACGTTCGTGGAGCGACCCACTAAGCCACGATGTATTCATGACGAAGTGGGTCACTCCATTGGATGGAGGACTTTTTCCAATAGCAAATCAGTGCATTCGACATGCACTGTAATGATCTGACTTGTTAACGACCTCCTCACCCTGGCGTGGTCTCTCGCACCGCACCCGTGAATGATGTCCTTAATTTATCACAAAATGTATAAAATGTCAATGCTTTATACAATATATATAGCAAAAGCACAAGCTTTATAGGGGTGGAAAAAGGGTTCTATGGGGGTAGTGCTTATGGATACGCTACATATAGCGTATTTGATAATAAGTTACCACTAAATAACACCATATTTGACAATAAAAGTCAATAGAGGTATATTAGTTACTTATGTGTAGGCTATGCAGTCGCCTAGCTACTTCGCCCTCCTCTAGGGGTGGAGCATCACACGGACTACACACAATTGACAAGGGGTTCAATTGACCGAGAACGAAACGACGCAGACGGAGATCGCAGTGCCCTTCACGGAGCACCTGCGGGAAACGTTCGCGTACGCGGCAAAGAAGAACGACTCCTCCTCTCGCTGTGCCCAGCGCACCATGCTGGAAACCTGCGAGACGGACGACGACGTCCTCGAGCTGCTCGACTACCTGGTAGTCGACGCCGGGGTGCACCCGGCAAACATCCTGGGTGACATCAAGCGTCGGAGCCACGAGACATTCGCGTATTCCATGCACACATGTGTGCAGCGGCATCGCGAGTGGCAAGAGCTCAACGCGCGCACGGACGCCATCGAGCACTGTCTCGAGGCGGCCGCCGAAGAACGTCCGGCTGTCGGCGAACTCACGTTCGTCGCTCCCGTGTTCAAGGAGGCTGTCGCGTGACCCTACAACTGGTGGAAGCGACCGCCAAGAGGAAGGACGAAGACCCCGTGATCTACCGGATCGAGGTTGGCAAACGAGCCAAATCCGAGCCGGCTGTCGACGACGACATCATGGACGAGTGCATCAAGCGTGTGCGGAACCTCGACCGGCTCTACGGGCCGATCGTATATTCGCCGAAGGAGCTCTCGACCTTGTCGGGAAGGCTCGCCAGAGAGAACAGGATCCGAGATCGGAAAGCGTTCATTCTGCGGGAAGTCTTCCGGATGCTCGAAGAGCAAATCGATGTGCAGAATCCGGGCGACGAGCTCCAGCAATGGGCTCGCCACGAGGTGGCCCACGTGCTGCTGGTGCTCGGGCTCTTCCGGCTTCATCTGAAGCTCGAGAGCCTGACCTGGCTTCGCGTCCAGACCAGGCTCGATGACCATCGGGTCAGACGGTTCTGCCTGGATGCCAGGCGAAGCCGCGAGGGTCTGTCATGAGCCTCTTTGACAGTCGCCGCGCGGTGACCGACGAGGACTCGCCCAACACGAAGCCGACGCGCATCGTACCGGTGGGGACGTACTTCACCGAACCCATCCCCATCGTCACCGAGATAACCCCTGCCGGTGACGAACCCGACTCGCGCTAACCAGCGCTGACGTCGAACCCTGCTGGGGCCCGAGCACATCGCTCGGGCCCTGGCGGGACCCCCACTCCCATATTTGGGAGTTTTCTTTTGTCGTGATTTTCTTTAAATTTATCCAAAAGTTACTCAGAGCACTAGCCAAACAGAGGTTTTTTTGTTACAATACCCCAGGTAAAAAACAATTTTGCACCTTTGGTTTGTCCTTTGATGGTCTCATCGTCTAACGGTTAGGACACCAGGTTTTCATCCTGGCAATCGGAGTTCGATTCTCCGTGAGATCACCAAAGAACCGACCAAAGGCATAACAACAAGAAGGGCGTTCTATTACGATGGCAGTTATTTTTAAACGAACAAAGATTTTGGCAACACTCGGGCCAGCAACCGACACACCGGAAATGGTTGAGGATTTGCTTGCTGCCGGTGTCAATGGCGTTCGCCTTAACTTTAGCCACGGCACTCACGAAGAGCGTGAAGTGCAAATTCCAATGATTCGCGAAGCCAGCAAAAAAGTCGGTAAGCCAGTCGCTATTTTGCAAGACCTCCAGGGGCCAAAGATTCGTCTCGGCGCTTTGCAGGACAACCGTTTTGAAGTCAAAAAAGGTGATGAAATTATCCTTGACCACAGTGTTGAAGAACACGATGGGTCGGCAACGTTGCCAGTGCAGTATAACTTGGCCGAAAAAGTAAAAGTTGGCGAGCCAATTTACATTTTTGACGGTAAGGTTCGCACAACAGTTATCGAAATTACTTCAGAAACAGCAATCAAGCTGCGCATTGAAAACAACGGCGTTTTGATGAGCAAGAAGGGTATTAACCTCCCCGACACCGACTTTGGTGGTGATATTTTGACACCCAAAGATCTGAAGGATATTGAATACGGGCTCACCCAAGATATCGACTATGTCGCTCTCAGCTTTGTGCAAAGCGCAGATGACATTAACAATCTGCGCCAAATCTTGGTGGCCGGTGGCTCACAAGCGCAAATTGTTGCCAAAATCGAGACCAAAGCAGCGATTAAAAACGATGTCATGGAAGAAATCGTCAAAGCAACCGACGGTATTATGGTGGCTCGTGGTGACCTCGCCGTTGAAGCTGGTGCCGAAATTGTGCCAATTGTCCAACGAAAGCTGCTGGCGCTCTGCCGAAAGCACGGTAAATTAAGCATCGTTGCAACTCAGATGATGGCTAGTATGGTGGATAACCCAGAGCCAACTCGCGCAGAGGTGAGTGACGTTGCGAATGCCGTTATGCAAGGTGCCGACACGGTCATGCTTTCTGACGAAACGGCCAACGGTAATTACCCACTGGAAACAGTTGCGGCAATGAAGAAAGTGATTCTTTACACCCAAGAGCACGTCGCCGTAGCGCCAATCCACGAGATTATTGCGAAAAACCTCCAACTTGATGCAATTAGTACCGCAGCGGTTTCACTGGCTGAACAGCTGAAAGTGGACGCGATTATTGCCGAAACAAAATCAGGGGCAACAGCTGCAAACATTGCCGTTCACCGCCCTAACCTGCCAATCGTGAGCGTTACGAGTGAGGTAAAGGTCGCTCAACAACTCGGTTTAAGCTACGCTAACCGCAGTTATGTTCGCCCCGACTCACCAGAGGCTGGTTTCGACCTTGCAAAAGAACTCAAGGCAGAAGGCTTCTTTGGTGAAGAAGGCCCGGTAAAGGTCATTATTGTCAGCGGTCAGCAACCTGGTGTGATTGGTACAACCGACACAATCAAAGTTCGCGTTCTCGAATAAGCTTGTTTCGTAGTACAATATAAGCAAGTAACAAGTAGGGTGGGTATGCGCTTCTTTAAACGAACTATCAAAGATGTTTCGATTGATCATAAAACCGTTTTAGTGCGGGCTGATTATAATGTGCCGTTAAGTAAAGACGGTGCTATCAGTGATGATTTGCGTATCCGTGCCAGCCTGCCGACTATTCAGTATCTCCTCGACCACCACTGCAAGGTGGTGATTATGAGCCATCTTGGGCGCCCCGAAGGGAAAGATAAAAGTTTGAGCCTTGAACCGGTTGCCGAGCGATTGTCGAAATTACTGGGAAAAGAAGTTATTTTTGTTGACGATTGTATTGGTGATAAGGTTGCCCAGGCGGTGAAAAAAGCACCAGCCGATGCAGTTATTTTGCTGGAAAATCTTCGCTTTTACTCTGAAGAAGAAGCGAACGATGAAACATTCGCTAAAAAAATCGCTACTGCTACGGGCGCACGTTATTTTGTCCAAGATGGATTTGGCGTGGTTCATCGGGCGCATGCCAGCACTGATGCTATTACTCACTATGCCCCAAGTGTCGCCGGGCTACTGCTTGAGCGTGAATACGTCACGATTACCAATGCTATGGAGCATCCGAAACGTCCGCTCGTTGCTGTTATGGGCGGCGCAAAGGTAAGCGATAAAATTACAGTAATCGAACGGTTCGTCAAAATTGCCGACAGGGTGATTATTGGCGGGGCGATGGCGAATACCTTCCTAAAATACAAAGGCTATCATGTGGGTGCCAGTAAAGTAGAAGCTGGGCAAGAGGCGGTGCTCGATGGTATTTATTCGGCGGCGCACCACAAGTCTGATGGCCACGCTGATGATTTTATTATGTTGCCGGCGGATGTTGCCGTCGCTAAAGAGATTTCCGAAACAGCCAAACGCCACAACGTGAAGCTTGGCGCCGTGGCTGAAGACGATATTATTCTTGATATTGGCGATGAAGCGATCGACAACACGGTAGCTGCCGTCCAAAATGCCAAAACGGTCATCTGGAACGGAACGCTCGGGTATGCCGAGTTGCCTGAATTTGCCCACGGGTCTGCACGGTTGGCTTTAGCCTTAGCTTCACAGCCCGAGACGACATCGATTATTGGTGGTGGGGATACGGCCGATTTTGTGCTGAAATGGGATGGTGGCACAGGCGAGAGCTTTACGCACGTTTCGACAGGCGGCGGCGCATCGCTGGAACTTATGGCAGGTGAAAAATTACCAGGGGTTGAAAGTTTGCTGGATGCTCCTAAGTAGGGTACACTAAAGGCAAAGTATAAGCAGTATGGCTAGGGATAAAAAACTCATCATCGGAAACTGGAAAATGAACCTTGGGGTTCATGAGTCAAGTTTGTATTTGCATCGGCTGTCTAAGGTTGTGAAAGTTCACCGTAACGTTGAGGTGGTTTTGGCGCCGACGATGTTGGCACTCCAAACACTCAGCCTGCAAGTTGATCATCGGCAGTTCAGGCTAGCCGCCCAGAATTTTTACTGGCGTGACCACGGTGCTTTTACCGGTGAAGTCTCGGCCACGCAGCTACGCGGTATTGTTCAGTACGGCCTTGTGGGCCACTCGGAACGTCGTCATGTCTTTAACGAGTCAGATAAAGATACGCGCGCCAAAGTACAGGCGGCTATCCGTAACGGCATTCGTCCGGTGCTTTGTGTTGGCGAGACGGCTAGCGAGCGAACTGCCGGCGAAACACGCGACGTATTACATGACCAACTTATCGGGGGTCTGGCAAATATTACCAGCGAAGAATTACCAGAAGTGGTCATTGCCTATGAACCAGTTTGGGCAATTGGTACCGGCAATAATGCCTTACCAACAGATGTCATCGAGGCGGCTGTTGCCATTCGGAGCCAACTCAAACACTTGTATGGTGCAAGGGTTGCCAATGATGTACAGGTTTTGTATGGCGGAAGCGTGACGGCCGATAGCGCCGCTGATTATTTGGCGCTGCAAGATATTGACGGGCTCCTTGTCGGTGGCGCAAGCCTCGACGAGCATGCCTTTTCGACCATTGTAGAAAAAGCATATAAAAGTGTGAAGAAAGACGCGTAGGTGGGGAAAATGTCTGATTTTGACTTTGATGAACTTGATAAAGCAGTAAACGGGGCATTAACAACAGCACCGTCGTCATCTGATGACTCGGCTGTTTCCGAAACACCAGTAGCAACGCCAAAAGAAGAGGTGCCAGTATCAAGTGAAACACCGGTCGTTGCGCCAGCAGCACGCCGATCGAGTGGGCGTTTTATGGACGTGGTTCACCCGTCGTCCGATATGCGCACGCGGCAAAGCCCGGCCATTGTTGCCCCACTTGAAGCGCCAAGCACTGATCAAACAACTCCTTCTCCTTCTGTCGCATCTGATGTCACCACTTCAACGACTCCTCCCACTGAAGCCGACGGGGTGGACTGGCAAGCCCCACTTGAATCACCCTTCCTGCCGGACGCAAAAGTTGAAAAACGTCCACTTGGCGACAGCAAGCCAACAGGTGAAATAGTACCGCCATCAGTAAGTGATAAGAACGACTCATCAGATGTATCGGAGCCCGATACCCACACGATGCCTGACCCCCTTGATTTCATGGTGGATCAGCAACATGATGAAGCGACAGAAGAAGTACCCGCTGCAACTCCAGCGGAAGCTCCAAAAGAGACAGCCCTGCCGCTTGATTTAAGTGCCGAACTGAACGAAAGCCCTGCCGACGAGTCAAATGCAGATGATCTTCATGCCGCCTCTGAAGCACCAGCCGAACCGGCTGAGCTACCAATGGAAGCAGGTGAAACCAAAGAAAAAGTCGAGTCACCAGACCAGACCGAAAGCCATATTGCTGCCCTTGAAGAACAACCCATAGGGCCAACGTCGATTACCCAGCAGTATCAAGAGCAGCCAAGCTCAACACAAGCCTCGGGCGCTATTTACGACACCGAAGCGTATCATCAGCCGTTAGCACATCCAGAAAAGAAGCGGTCAAGTTGGTGGATTGTTTTATGGATTTTCCTCCTTATTGTCTTCGGTGCTGGTGCCGGTGCTGCCTTCTACATTTACGTATTGCCAACACTTTAGCTCTACCGCGGAGGCCCTCGCTCCGCTATAATAGGTAACAATGGACCTATTGGGGGAATTGAATGAGGCGCAGAAAGAAGCAGCCCTCGTTGAAACGGGGCCGCTTTTGATTTTGGCCGGTGCGGGGAGTGGCAAAACAAAAACATTGACGCACCGTATTGCGTTATTAATTGCCGAGCGTGGCATTTGGCCGAGCCATATCCTGGCGGTTACTTTTACGAATAAGGCAGCACGCGAAATGCGCGAACGGCTTTCGCAGCTCCTAAGGCAGCCAAATGATCGCAGTTTTATGCCCTGGATGGGGACCTTCCACAGTATTTGTGTGCGACTGTTACGGATGGACGGGCAAGCCATCGGCGTTCCTCGTAATTTCGTCATTTACGATGAGGATGATCGGCAGGGGCTGGTTAAGCAGGTGATGAAGACACTATCCCTTTCAGAAAAAGACATGAAGCCATCAGCGGTAAGTGGCGCCATTTCATCGGCAAAAAATGCCCTGCAGGACCCTGATGAATACGAAGCGTCGGCGCATTATCCGTTTCAAAAGAACGTTGCTAAGGTGTACCGCGAGTACGAAGCACGGCGTAAAACAGCTCAAGCGCTCGATTTCGACGATTTATTGATTGAGGCGGTTCGCTTGCTCCGCGACACCCCAGAGATACGGGCAAAATGGCGCCAGCAATTTGACTACATTTTGATTGATGAATATCAGGACACGAATGCCGCGCAGTACCAACTCATGAAGCTGCTGGTTAATGACCAGCAAAATATTTGTGTAGTGGGCGACGACTGGCAATCTATTTATAGCTGGCGCGGGGCTGATTTTACGAATATCCTCAACTTTGAGCGTGATTTCCCAGGGGCGAAAGTCGTCAAACTCGAGCAAAACTACCGCAGTACAGGGAACATTTTGGATGCGGCCCACCAGGTGATTAGTAAAAATACCCACCGGACCGATAAGGAGCTGTGGACGGCCGAGGGGGCCGGTGCTCCCGTGCAGGTTCATGGTAGTTACGATGAGGCCGAAGAAGCTCGCCAAGTGGCTGACCGTATTTCGGCGCAAGTGGCTATCGGCGCCCGGCGGTTTAGCGACTTTGCCGTGTTATACCGCACTAACGCCCAAAGCTACACACTGGAACGAGCCTTTCTGCAACTCCGCGTCCCCTATCAAATTGTTGGTGGCGTACGTTTTTATGACCGCAAAGTAGTCAAAGACGTTGTTGCCTACCTGAAGCTTATTTACCAACCAAATGACCGCATGAGCTTTACACGTATTGCTAATGTACCGACTCGTGGTGTCGGCGCAACCAGCCTTGAACGGTTCTTGAATTGGCAACCTACCAGCGGGTTTGACATTATTGAGGCGATGGAGCACCTGGACGAAGTGGCAGTTGTGACGGGAAAAGCGAAAGCCTCGCTTATCACACTGGGCCAAAACCTGCGGCTTCTGCGCGACCAACTAGAAACCGCTGCACCAGCCGAGTTTATTGACGCAGTTATTAGCCGCATGGGCTATCGTGATTACATTCTTGACGGGACGCCTCAGGCTGAAGATAACGAAGAAAACCTTGGGTCGCTCATTTCTGATGCCCAAAATTTCGCCAGTTTACCTGATTTTCTCGAGGAAGTTGCTTTGATGTCGAGCGCCGATAGCGACGCGGAAGGTAATAAAGTGACCCTCATGACTTTGCATGCTGCGAAAGGTTTGGAATTTCCTGTGGTGTTTATGGTGGGGCTTGAAGAAGGCATTTTGCCGCACTCGCGCGTGTTTGAGGGTGGGCCGGCCGATCTTGAAGAAGAGCGGCGCCTCTGCTATGTGGGGATGACCAGGGCTCGTGAAGAGCTTCATATCAGCTATGCCTATAGTCGTCTCCAGTTTGGGAATCGCAGCTACAACCCGCCATCACGGTTTATCGCCGACATGGGCAACCAGGTCACCATGGTCAATGCCGAGCCGCAAATTATGGGGTACCAAGAGGAAGAGCCATTTTACGGCGATGAGCTTGGGTTTGAAGAGGGCGATAAAGTGCGTTCAGCCGCCTTTGGTGACGGTGAGATTATCGAAGTTGATGGCATGGCAGTCACCATCGCTTTCTTGAATGGGCAAACCAAAAAACTCAATGCTGAATATGCCCATCTTCAAAAGCTTTAGCGGTTTTCGTATGTTATAATGGTTAAGATATGCTTTTAGGGGGTGTACACCTTTCTCTATGAGATTACGTCTAAAAAAATCCACCACTTTTGTTAGCTTGGGTCTCTCAACACTTGGCCTTGTCATCTTGTCAGGCTCGGTATTCTTTGCGATGCGCGCGACACCGGTCCATGCACAAAGTGCCGGCCAGCGGCTCATTACCGTTCACGACCGAGGTGTCGAGAGTACCTTTGTGACTGATAAGTCGACGCTTCGTGAGGCATTTGTCGACGATCACATTACTCTTGACTCGCATGACGCCGTGGAGCCCGGGCTTGATGAAAAGCTCGTTGCCCAAGACTACCAAGTTAATATCTATCGTGCCCGACCGGTGACGGTTATCGACGGGGCGACTCGTGAAAAAATCGTTACCCCGTATCAATCGGCCGAACGCATCGCAAAAGATGCAGGTATTACACTATACCCAGAAGACACCACAACCTTGAGCCGATCGAGCGACCTCATTGGTGATGGTGCTGGCCTGCAACTAAAAATCAACCGGGCGACTTTATTTAACCTTGATCTTTACGGCAAGGTGAGTGATGTGCGCACGCAGGCGAAAACAGTCGGTGATATGTTGAAAGAGAAGAATATTGCATTAGGTACCGATGGACGAACGTCGCTACCGGCTTCGGCACCAATTACTGCCGGCATGTCAGTTCGTGTATGGAAAGAAGGTAAGCAAACGATTACTGTTGATGAAGCAGTGCCATTTGATACGCAACAGATTAAAGATGCTGACCAGCCGCTTGGCTACCATGCTGTTCAAACTCCTGGCCAAAACGGTTCGCGTAAAGTAACTTACGAAATTAATATTATTAATGGTCAAGAAGCATCACGCACCGAAATCGCTAGCCTGACAACGGTTGAGGCAGTTAAGCAGGTAGAGGTGATTGGTACAAAACTGCCAACTCCGCTCAACCCGAGCGAAAGCCAAGCACTCGGCCACACGATGATGCTGGCTGCCGGATTTGGCGAAGACCAATGGAGTTGTTTGTATAACCTTTGGAACCGTGAATCGGGCTGGACAACAACTGCCGGTAACCCAAGTTCGGGCGCTTACGGTATTCCACAAGCCTTGCCAGCCAGTAAGATGGCCGTCTACGGTGCAGATTACATGACAAGTGCTCGAACGCAAATTGCCTGGGGGCTTGACTACATTAAGGGCCGTTATGTAAGTCCATGCGGCGCGTGGGCTTCGTGGTCGGTAAAGCATTGGTACTAATGGCCGGGCCTAAAAAATCACTTGGACAACACTGGCTCAAAGACCGTGATGTTTTGGCGGCAATTGCCGATGCGGCAACAATCACACCAGATGATACGGTGCTTGAAATTGGGCCGGGTCTAGGGACTTTAACGAGCATCCTTTTAAAACGTGCAGCGAAGGTGGTTGCCGTTGAGATAGATGGGTCACTAGCGGAAAAACTGCCGGCGCAATTTCCTGGCACGTCGCTTGAAGTTATCAACCAGGATATCCTCACATTCGATCTGCGAACATTGCCTGAAAATTATGTTGTGGTTGCTAATGTGCCTTACTACATTACCTCAAAAATTATCCAATTACTGACGACGGCCGTTAATAAACCTCGCACTATCGTATTGCTTATCCAGAAAGAGGTCGCCGAGCGGCTCGCTGCAAAACCTGGTGATATGAGTATCTTGGCCGTGAGCGCTCAAGTATATGCTGATGTCTCATTGGGTGACATTGTTCCGGCGGAATTATTTACGCCACCCCCAAAAGTAGACAGTCAAGTGGTTATTTTAACAATGCGCCCTCATCCTCTCGTTTTGGCCGACGACGACAAAGCATTCTTTCGGGTGGTGAAAGCGGGATTTTCGGCAAAGCGTAAAAAGCTGCGGAGTAGTATTGCCAGCGGACTGCGCATCGGCAAGACGGACGCCGAGGGACTCTTGAAAGAAGCCCGCATCAACCCCGAAGATCGTGCCGAACAACTTTCCATCGACGACTGGCTGCGTTTAACGACTACTATTGGCCAAAGGGACTAGCCATGAATCTTATTGCCTTGCTTTCTGTACACAAAAAGCTGGCGATAACCATTGGGGGCGTGGTTTTACTTGTTCTTTTTTTGCCGGCGTTTTTGCTGCTATTGAACCAGACAACCAAGCAGGCACACATTGATAGCCGTCATCTCATCACTCTCTACGACAGAGGGGTGAAGACAGTATTTCTATCGAATGCCAAAACGGTAGGAGATGCCTTAAAACAGGAAGGAATCTCACTTGATTCGCACGATGCGGTTGAACCATCGGCCAAAGAAGAACTGATCGCCCCTAACTATTGGGTCAATATTTATCGTGCCCGACCAGTGATTGTGACCGACGGGAGCGTGCGTATTAAAACGGTCACGCCATATCAGTCGCCGGCGCAGATTGCTAAAGATGTTGGTATGCCGCTAGGAGATGATGATTTGGCGACGCTCAGTCCGTCAAACGATTTTGTGAGTGACGGTGCAGGGCTGGAGCTGACGATTAGCCGGGCGACTTCGATGTGGCTTGATTTGTACGGCAAGCAAACCCAAATTCGTACTCGCGGTAAAACGATTGCCGGTATGCTGAAGGAAAAAGGAGTGACGCTCGGCAAAAATGACCGAACGTCGCTTCCGCTCACAACGCCAATCACTACGGGATTACAAGTTCGCGTATGGCGCGAAGGCAAGCAGACGGTAACGGTTGATCAACCAATCCAATTTGGCACGGACATCGTGCAAGATGCCGATAGATACGTGAATTACAAGGCAATCACAACACCTGGTAAAAATGGGGTGCAAACAATCAGCTATGAAATCGAGATCCAGGGTGGGGTTGAGATATCGCGAACGCAAATCGCCTCAATCGTGGCCCAACAACCGGTCCGGCAAGTTGAAACAATTGGGATTAAAAGCTTCCCAGATGCGCTGACTAAATCAAAAGGCGCACAGTACTATACCGATAGTAAAGGGGTCACCCACCGTGAAACGTATTACGACCTCGATATGCATGTGGTGATGCAGGCCTGCGGGCAAGGTGGCTACTATGCAATCCGTATTGACGGGGTCAAGGTGGATGCTGACGGCTATGTAATTGTTGCGGCAAATTATGGCAACTATCCGCGCTGCTCTGTAGTAGAAACTAGCGTTGGGCCGGCAAAAGTGTACGATACGGGCGGCTTTGCCACCAGGTACCCTGATGGGTTTGATATTGCCACCGATTGGACGGATTATAATGGGCGGTAAAATGGCGGCTCGCCACCTCTATATAAACCCTGGTGTGATTCTGGTACAATAAGACACAATGGAACATCCGCAAAAGAATCTCTACATCACGACTGCTATTCCGTACGTTAATGGGACACCGCATATTGGGAACGCCCTCGACTACTTGCTTGCGGATATTTGGACACGCTATCAAAAGCAAAACGGCCATGAAGTTCGTTTCCAAGTTGGGACCGACGAACATGGTAACAAGATTGCTGCTAAGGCCGCCGAAGTTGGCATTGATCCAAAAAGCTACACTGACCGTACTTACGTCAATTTTGAAAACTTAATGAAAAAAGTCGGCGCTGAATACACCGACTTTATTCGCACCACTGATGATCACCATGTCAGGGCGGTGCAATACATTTGGACAAAACTCAAACCCTATATTTACAAAGGTACCTACAGTGGCTGGTACTGTGTTGGTCACGAAGCGTTCTTTACCGATAAAGAGGTCCAAGCAACTGGCGGTATTTGCCCCGACCACCAAACGCCTTACCAGCAGGTGAGCGAAGATAATTATTTCTTAAAAACCAGCGCTTTTACTGACCCTATTAAAGAAGCGATTAATAGTGGTATGATGCAAATCGTCCCTGAATTCCGAAAGAATGAATTCCTTGAACTCATTAAAGATGGCTTGGCCGATGTCAGTATCTCGCGCCCGAAGAAAAGCTTGACCTGGGGCGTCCCAGTCCCCGATGACCAAGACCAAATTATGTATGTATGGATTGATGCACTGGCAAATTACATTACCGTCATTGGTTACCCCGACCGTCCAGAAGAATTTAACGCTTTTTGGCCGGCCGATGTTGAGGTGATTGGCAAGGATATTCTTCGTTTCCACGCGGGGATTTGGCCAGCGATGTTGATGGGGCTTGGCGTGGCGCTGCCGAAGAAACTTTTGGTCCATGGCCACATTAACGTTGGCGGTACCAAGATGAGCAAGACCATCGGTAACGTCGTTGATCCAAATGAGGTTATCGACCAATACGGCCTTGATGCTTTTCGCTACTTCTTCTCACGTCATATTCCTACCCTCGATGACGGCGATTTTACCTGGGAAAAATTCGAGAATGCCTACAACGGCGAACTCGGCAATGACCTTGGTAACTTGATCAGCCGTGTGGCGGGGATGATCACCCGTTACCAAGCTGGTGTGATTGGCGAATCAGGCCAAACCGAGCACGACATGACCGCTTACCACGAAGCCATGGAAAACCTTGAGTTTAACAAGGCGATTGATGAAGTCTGGAACATGGTCCGCAGCCTTAACCAATACATTGATAACGTGAAACCCTGGGAAATTGCCAAGAAGGTTGGTAAGGATGCCGAGGCGGAACCGCATCTTTCTGAAGTCTTAGCTCACTGTGCTGGGGCGCTTGTCCAAATTGGTGATTTGCTTATTCCCTTTATGCCGGCGACTGCGGCAGCGATTCATCAAACCTTTGAGAGCGGGGTTGTTAGGCCGCTTGATGGGGTCCTCTTCCCGAAAATCTATGTTCATACCCCCGACCCGCACGCGGCAAAACAGTAGTAGCATGTTAGTCGATACCCACTGCCATATTCACGAATCATATGAATTGCCAGTCAATGAGGTAATGAGCCGTGCGCACGATGCTGGTGTTCAGCAGATGATTTGCGTGGGGACGAGCGAAGAAAGCTCGCGGCAGGCAATTGAGTTTGCGAACTTGCATAGCAAGGTTTACGCGGCGGTTGGCGTGCACCCCCATGAAACGAAAGATGGCTACTTGCAGATTGCCTCGCTTGTGAAATTGGGCGAGCGTACCGTTGCTATTGGTGAAATCGGCCTCGACTATTTCTATACTCACAGCCCACGGGAAGTGCAAATCGAAGCACTGAAAGTACAGGTGGAAGTTGCTATCAAGCACAACTTGCCAATTATTTTTCATGTACGTGAGGCTTTTGATGATTTTTGGCCAATTTTTGAGGCACTTGAAAAAATGCATGGGCCAATTCGTGGCGTGCTCCATAGTTTTACTGACTCAAAAGAAAACATGGAAAAGGCGATTACTAAGGGGCTCTATATTGGCGTGAATGGCATTAGCACCTTTACTAAAGACGAGGCGCAAAAAGCTATGTTTGACGCCGTTCCGCTTGACCACCTTCTCTTTGAAACCGATGCCCCTTTCTTGACGCCCACTCCTTATCGTGGTAAAATAAACGAGCCTGCGTATGTGGAGGTTATTGCAGCCTATCATGCTGCGCGCCGAGGCATTTCATTAAAAGAAATCGCCGATGCGACCACCCACAACGCCCGCGCGTTATTCCAATTGAAATAGCGCAAATCTTACACCAACATACCACCCGCAAATACTCACCCAATGAGCATCTTCATTATGGCAAGTGATCAATTTCATATCCCCGGCCACACCGAGCCACTTCAGGAAGCGTTAAACATCGCTGACTCTTATTTGTATTCGCCGGAACGCCAGCCAAATGTATACGAACGGCTGAAAGCGGCAGAAGAGCGTATTTATGGTTACCGTCGCACAGCGCTCGAAATTGAGGAAAGCCGTAAGCCTCGTTTTCTTGACGTCATAATGGGCGAGAAGCACCAAAGGGTGACATTGAAAAGCTTGATTGAAGCCGAGAGTATTATTGGCGGTAAACCTTTTGGTGAGGGCAACCGCTTGTGGCTAAGCCCGAAAGGGTCGAGCCTACTGGCTAACAATAACCTTGGCGATTGGTATCATGCCCAAGAAGTACGAGATGCATTTGGGCGAAAAGTCAGCGAAACGACGCTGCACTTTGAGACACACCCGACCCATGTAAATAAGCTTCATGAGGGCCACCCTGTTGATGTCATGATTGATGAACTGGAAACCTTTGTGAAAGCCGTTGAGCTTTACGAGCGAAATATCCGCGAACAGCTGTATCCATTCGACCAAGAGATATTTGACTTGTTGGAAGAAATCGATGCGGAAAATTTCGAAGTACCCGCATCGTTAGAGGATCGTTTTGGAAAAGAGATTGTTGCTCGGGTTGTTGAAGCTCATAAAGCTCAGCAAGCGGCTAAGGGCGTGGTTGCTCCTGATACAGTGATTGATAACGAACGCAATCGTTACGACCTCGCGGCATAACGGAAAAATACGGTATAATAGACAGAGTGAACGACGAGATTATTTATCTTGATCATGCGGCGGCAACGCCTGTTGACGCCAAGGTCATTGCGGCTATGCAGCCGTTTTTTTCTGATAGGTTTTATAACCCGTCGGCACCCTATACACCGGCCGTTGCGGTCCGTCGAGACTACGAAGATGCGAAACAACGCATAGCCCGAACCATTGGCGCGAAAGGCGACGATATTGTCATGACCGCCGGTGCGACCGAATCGGTCAATTTGGCTTTTTCGGCTATTTCTGGCCATGTCGTCACGGCGGTTATCGAACACCATGCAGTGCTTGCGGCCGCTGGCCGTCACGATGCAACGTTTGTCGCGGTCGATCAACATGGTATGGTAGCACCGCAAGCTATTCAAGCGGCCATTCGCCCTGACACGCAGCTGGTGAGTATTGCCCTTGCTAATAATGAACTCGGCACCATCCAGCCTCTCCGCGATATTGCCGAAGTAGTTCGCCAGGAGCGTGAACGACGTTTAGCGGCTGGTGACCACACCCCTCTTTATCTTCACTCAGATGCTTCGCAGGGCGTTGGCCAGCTTGATGTAAACGTGGCTCGTTTGGGGCTTGATGTGCTCACGTTAAACGCCGCCAAAGTGTATGGGCCAAAGCAAGTCGGGCTGCTATGGGCTGCGCCCTCGGTTGTTTTAGCGCCAACGATCGTTGGTGGCGGCCAAGAACGAGGCTTACGGAGTGGGACTGAAAATGTTGCCGGAGCGATTGGCTTTGCCAAGGCAATGGAACTTGCCAGCGAACACCGAAAATTTGAGACGGACCGGCTTATGAAGCTCCGCGACAGACTACAAACACGCCTCACAGAGGCCTTCCCTGAAGCAGTTATTTCAGGGCACCCGCGCCATCGCTTGGCTGGCCACCTTCATATTTCATTTCCACATCTTGATGCCGAGCGTGTTTTGTTTGCATTGGAAATGAAAGGTGTTTTGGTGGCAACTGGCAGCGCTTGTGCAGCAAATAAAGGCACGCGGTCGCATGTTCTGACGGCTATCGGGCTTGCCCCAGAGACGGCCGATGGAAGCCTTCGCATCACTCTTGGTCACCTTTCGAATGATGAAAATACCGCTCAAGCAGCCGATCTTATCATTGAAACCGTTACCCAAGAATATGCGCGGAGTGCACGATAATGAGGTGGCTCTTTATTATCCCTGTTTTTGTTGCGGCGTTAATTGTTGGCATCACCATTTATTTGCAACCGAATAGTTTTGTTGGTTGTAAGCAGCAACCTGTTGAAGGAACGTCTTGCAACAAAGCAGATGCAATTGTTGTCGTGAGCGGGGGTGACACCGAAGCGCGAACCAACGCCGGTATTAACCTCTATGAAAATGGCTGGGCAGATACCGTCATTTTCTCGGGTGCCGCACAAGACAAATCGGGCCCAAGTAACGCCGAGGCGATGAAAAAGCAAGCGCTCGCAGCTGGCGTCCCTGAGTCGGCAATTCTTGTCGATAGTTATTCGGCGAACACGCAGCAAAATGCCGAAAATGCGCAGTCGATTTTTAAACAGCACGATTTCCATAATGTCATCTTGGTGACTTCTGGTTACCACCAACGTCGTGCTAATCTTGAATTTACTAAACGAGGTGATGGCATTACAATTCGTAACTACCCTGTCACTAATGACAAAGACTGGAGCTGGTTCTGGTGGTTGACGCCAAAAGGTTGGTGGCTGGCTGGCGGCGAAATCGTCAAAATCATCGGTTTCTATCTAGGAGCTTCGTCATGACCGATACTTCAAAACTGCGCGTATATGTTGGAATGAGCGGTGGTGTCGACTCATCGTTAACCGCCGCCTTACTTGTTGAGCAAGGGTACCAAGTGACCGGTGTGTATATGAAAAACTGGACCCAAGACCTTCCGGGTATGCGCTGCCCATGGGCTGATGATTTAGCTGACGCCAAACGAGTTGCCGTTCAACTCGGTATCGATTTCAAGGTTTTTGATTTTGAAAATGAGTATCGCCACAAAGTCGTTGATTATATGATCGACGAGTATAAGCTAGGTCGTACTCCTAACCCGGATATCATGTGTAATCAAGAAGTTAAGTTTAAGTTATTTCTCGACTTGTCGTTAGAAGATGGCGCTGATTTTATTGCTACCGGGCACTATGCACGGGTATGGCACGCAGGAGAGGCGCTTGATTCTGTAAGGGCGTCTCTGCAGCCCGAGTCTGAACGGGCTCTTGGGACCCGTGAAGACCCGGAGCGAAGCCTAGACCGTCAGAACCAAGCGGCTACTCCTGCGGCGCAACTCCTGCAAGCAGCGGATAGCAATAAAGATCAAACGTATTTCCTCTATCGCGTCACCGAAAAAGCGCTTGAAAAAACTTTATTTCCTCTTGGTAATTTCACAAAACCCGAAGTTCGCAAAATGGCGGAAGAACGTGGACTGTATACGGCAGCTAAAAAGGATAGCCAAGGGATTTGTTTCGTTGGCCAGATTGGTATTCGCGAGTTCCTGAGCCAGTATGTTGAGCAAAAGGCCGGGCCAATCATCGATAAGCAAACAGGTAAAATACTTGGTCAGCATGATGGAGCGATTTTTTACACGATTGGCCAACGCCATGGACTGGATATTGGGGGCGGTTTGCCCTATTACGTTGTTGGTAAAGATATGGATAAAAACGAGGTTTACGTTACAACTAACCTTAACGACGATGCTCTATGGAAGCCAGAACTGACCATGGTTAATCCCCACTGGATAAGTGGCCAGGCCCCAGCAGCGGGCGAATATACCATTCGTGTTCGCCACCGCGCACCGCTCGTTAAAGCAAAGCTCATGTATGCCGAAAATGGGGAGAGCACCCTAACGCTTGCTTCGCCAGAACGCGCCGTTGCGCCGGGCCAATCGGTCGTTATCTATGATGGCAAGGTGTGCCTCGGTGGCGGCATTATTGCTTAAGATTTATTTCAGGCGCTCACTATATTATGTATAGGTAAAGGTGTTTCCATCTCCTGCGAGGCACTTTTACAGACCTCCCTCGCTCTGGCACCTGCCTGAAAAAAGAGCATCTCAAACCCGCTCGGTACGTTTTGATACGACGCCGAGCACTCGTAAGCCACTCCCGTGCCCACCCCGGGAGTGGCTTTTGGTATCTGGCGGTTTTTGGCAAAATTTGCTACAATACCCCTGATGAACGCTCAAGAAATCCGCAACTCGTATCTCGAGTTCTTTAAAAAACGTGGTCACGCTATCGTGAAGCGCGCGCCATTAGTTTTGAAGGACGACCCGTCAACTTTATTTACCGGTTCTGGCATGCAGCCAATGATCCCCTACCTTTTGGGGCAACCGCACCCCGACGGCGTGCGTATTGCCGATAGCCAAACCTGTCTTCGTGCCCAAGACATCGACGATATTGGCGACAACCGCCACACTACCTTTTTTGAAATGTTGGGTAACTGGAGCATGGGCGATTACTTTAAAGAGCAACAAGTCGAATGGATGTTCGAATGGTTGAGTGAAGTAGTTGGTCTCGATATGAGCCGCCTGTATATCACTTGTTTTATTGGTGCACCAGAATATGGCATCAAAAAAGACACCGAAGCAGCCGGCGTATGGAAACGGTTGTTTGAAGCACGCGGCCTTTCCAGTACGGAAGCAGAAATTGGCTCTGAAGAAGACGGTTACAAACGAGGCATGAAAGACGGCGAGCGGATTTTCTACTACGATGGCAGTAAAAACTGGTGGAGCCGTAATGGTAAGCCAGAAACCACGCCCGTGGGCGACCCTTGTGGCCCCGACAGCGAAATGTTCTACGACTTTGGAACACCCCACGACCCAGCTTACGGCGAGTTTTGTCACCCTAACTGTGACTGTGGCCGTTTTATGGAAATTGGCAATAACGTCTTTATGGCCTACCGTAAGGTTGCCGAAGGGCAGTTTGAGCCGCTTGAAAAACCAAATATTGACCATGGTTCAGGCCTCGAGCGTATTGCTGCCGCAAAAATCAACAGTCCAGACGTCTTCCGTATTAGTTTGATGTGGCCAATTATCGAGAAACTGCAAAAACTCAGCGGTAAAAGCTATGAAAGTAACACCGCAAGTATGCGCGTAATTGCCGACCACCTCCGCGCTGCTACTTTTTTGGCGGTTGATGGCTGTGTGCCAGCTAATAAAGAACAAGGCTATGTCATGCGCCGCTTACTGCGCCGGGCGATTCGTTTTGCTTTTGACCTTGGCATTGAGCAAAACTTCTTTGAAGAAATCGTGCCGGTCATTGCTGATTTGTATGCGAGTGATTATCCGGAAGTTGCTGAGCATCGCGAAACGATTATTGCGGTGCTAGTGAAAGAAGAAAAAGCTTTTCGTCAGACACTTCGTAAAGGCATTAAAGAACTCCAGAAGTATATCCCGGAACTCAATGCAGTTGTTGATGGCAAAGCATACATTTCATATCCAGAAGTGACGGGTGAGATTCTTTTTACTCTTTATGACACCTACGGCTTTCCAGTCGAACTCTCGACCGAAGAGGTATTTAAGCAGGGCGGTAAACTGTCCAAGAGCTGGCGCTCAGAATTTGACGCTAAAATGGAAGAACAACGCAATCGCTCACGCACGGCAACCAAGGGCGAATTTAAAGGTGGCCTTGGCGGGCAAGATTTGATTCACAAGAAATACCACACTGCGACACACTTGCTGCAGTCGGCCCTTCGTGAAATCTTTGGGTCAGAACTCCGCCAGCACGGAAGTAATATTACCGAAGAGCGCCTGCGATTCGACTTTAACCTTGATCACAAAATGACGCCAGAAGAAATTGCTCGTGCCGAGGAGCTGGTTAATGGTTGGATTGCCGAAGATTTGCCAGTCAGCTTTAAGTTTTACCCAACCCAGGAAGCCCTCGACATGGGTGCTATTGGGCCGTTTGGCGAACGCTACGCTGAAGAAGTAAAAGTTTACCAGATGGGCGAGGGTGATCATATCGCAAGCCTTGAAATTTGTGGCGGCCCTCACGTTGACCACACTGGGCAGCTTGCTGAAGATGGTAAGAAATTCAAGATTACCAAAGAAGAAGCTTCAAGTGCCGGCATTCGGCGGATTAAAGCGGCGCTTGTTTAAGCGGCAACGATTTCGTCGAACCAGTTAACAAATAACTCCTTGATTGTAATCGTATCGATGTCAAGTTTGGTGATGCGGCCACGCGATTTTCGAGACGCACTAAGCCCAATGAGCTTCGGTGAAATACCCGAGACAATAACTTTTTCGGCCGTCTTCTCAACATTCTTCTCTGAGGTATGCTCAAAAACGAGTTTAAGGCAATATGACTCTTCGATATCAAATTCGGGGCTTTCGGTAGCATGTTCTAAAAGGAGCTCAATCAACGTTTTGTCTTTGGTTTCAGTTTCTTTCCTGAACAGCTTAATTTTTTCGGGGTGATTCTCATCAACAGGCTGCTTAACCTCGTGGATAAGCTCGTAGATCGTTTCTTTTGTACCATGCTCATCAGCCAACCGTTGCCAAACATCTTCAATGTGTGCACGCATAAGAGAGGGCTTATCTTGTTTAAGGGCTGCAAGCCCATCCATAGCAGTATCGACGGACTGCTTATTCGCACCCCCTAGTTGGCATAACAGTGTGAAAAGGCCACGCTCATCAATAATATCGAGGTCGGCATCATGGCTGCGATTTTCTTTTGATAGGTAGAAAAGGTGAGGGTTGTCCTTGTCGCTGTGTACCGTGATACGGTCCGAGGAATCGTCTTCTGGTGTGATGGTCATGTCAACATCGAGGCGGCGGGGGAGCCTTTGCAGGAGGCCGGTGAGCGTATACGAGAAGGCATCCTCCTCGATAATTTCAATGGCGTCATCGAAGACAAACTCGTGGGGCACGGCGCTATTCGTTTTAAAATAGCTCGTAACGAACCCATCTTGATGAGCGGTTGTTTGGTGAGAAAAATGGGCAAGGTAGGTTGGCGACTCATTTTTAAGGAGTACTTCAAGGCGGTCATCAAAGGCCATGTCAGCAAAGTATTCCGCTTCCGCTTCTTCGAGAGACGGAGGAAGGGGATCACTCTCGAGTTTATCGACAGGATGATCCGATGGTCGGTGACGACCTTTCTGTACTTCCTCATTATTCATACTTATATTATACCACAAAATAACAAAAATAACAACTTTTACGAGCACAACCATTTTGCTCATTCCTCGTGGTATATCGCCACTTTATGGCTCACGCCACGTCGTCGCTCAAAAAAGATTATACAAGCATAATCTTTTCCTCTCTTCCTGGTGGTATAATAGAAAACACCTATGGTATTAGAAAAGCTACGAAAAACGCGCAAAGTATCAGATGATGACTACATAGTTGCGCTCGATATTGGAACTGAATTTGTTAAGGCGCTCATTGCCCATCTTGACGGCGAAGAGCTGCAAATTATTGGGGTAGGCCGCGCTCGCCAAGAGGTAAGCGACATGCACTCTGGGGCGATTGCTGACATTGCCGGTGTGGTGCGAAACTGCGAAGAAGCTCTGGCGCAAGCCGAAGAAGAAGCCGGCTTACAAGCAAAGCGTGTGGTTATTGGTATTGCCGGTGAGCTCGTAAAGGGTGTCACTGATACGATCCGCTATCGTCGCCCGCAACCAGATCGTCCGCTCGATGATTCTGAAATGGAATTTATTATCGAAAAGGTCCAAGAGCGGGCTCAATTGAAAGCACAAAAACAGATTGGCATTGAAACTGGCAACGAGGATGTTGAAGTAAAGCTGGTTAACAGCGCCTTGGTCGGGATTCATATTGATGGCTACAAAGTCAGCAACCCAATTGGTTTCCAGGGTCGCGACGTCGCTGTCCAAATTTACACCGCTTTTGCGCCGATGGTTCATATTGGGGCCTTAGAACGTGTTGCCGATGAACTCTCACTTGAGCTGCTAGCGGTTGCTGCTGAGCCATTTGCGGTCAGTCGAAGTGTGCTGGGGAGTGATGGTAACAGTAACTTTACCGCTATTTTAGCTGACGTTGGTGGCGGTACGACCGACATTGCCGTGGTGAATGACGGCGGCGTTGAAGGGACAAAAATGTTTGGCATTGGTGGCCGTAGCTTTACCCAAACCATTGCCAGCGATATGAACCTCTCGTATAAGGATGCCGAAAAGCTAAAAGTGAACATCGACCACGAACAAATTAAGCCAACAGTGAAAAAAGAGGTAAACGAGGCGATTGATAAAACACTCGAAGTCTGGTTGGCAGGGGTTGAACTGGCTTTAAGTGAGTTTGATTCTGTTGATCACCTACCCAATCGCATTTTGTTATGTGGGGGTGGCTCAAGCCTTGAAAAGCTGGTACGGGCGCTTGAAGGTTCAGAATGGCATAAAGAACTACCGTTTACCAAAAAACCAAATGTTTACCACATCAACCCGAACGAAGTGATTGGCGTAAAGGATACGACCGGTGATATTACCGACCATACCTTTATTACAGCAATGGGCCTCCTTCGAGTTGGGTATGATACACTAGTAGGGAGTGG
>DATMTU010000173.1:0-19847 GCA_035564035.1 Dongiaceae bacterium | reverse complement strand
ACTACAAAATAATAACAATAACGCCGGCACGATGAATATGCCAAGTAACACGAATTCGAGTAGCCAACCTACTGCGACAAATACCGTCACTATACAAAACTTCGCCTTTAGCCCTGCAAACATTTCAGTAAAAGCGGGCACAACCGTCACCTGGACCAATCAAGACTCAGCGACTCATACAGTAACCGAGACAGACGGTCAAGACGGCCCAAATAGCGGTAGCTTAGTGAACGGCGCAACCTATAGCTTTACCTTTAAAACAGCCGGGACCTATCACTATCATTGCCAAATTCACTCGAGCATGACGGGAACAGTCACCGTTAGTTAATCGCAGACTTCATAGCAATCAAAAATACCGGTGATCAGCCGGTATTTTCGTATCCTTGCAAGGAATGTTTGCCCTACGGCCCTTTCCTCAATTGTTTATCGGAATGTGCCCTGAGCCAGGTGTAAGTGTTTCTTTTTGAGAATACTTACTACTTGAGATGGTACGCCCTACACAAGCAGTTTGTCAAGGTTTTACTCGCTTAGCTCTTCAGCCTTTGCTGATTTTCTCCAGTTCTTAGGGTTGAATCGATGCCTATATTTCACGACCACTTCTTTACCGATACAAAATGCCCCCACCCAGCAAATTGTTTCCGCAACAATCGCCGTTACCGCCCCACTCGCTACCTTCACTCCAACGGGTAAAGGCAAAAACGGGAAAACGAGGACGCTGAGCCACAAAAGTGTCCCAAGTACAAGCAGGGTTATACCAATCTTAAGTGTCAGGCTTTTTCGTTTCGATGCTTTAGCTGTCATATACCTCGTAGTATACGGGATGCCGGTATAACGCGCTACTAGCCAACTGTTCCTGTCCTCACTTCTCCGGCGCGCTTGTAACAAGCAAAGATAACGCCGTTTGAGGCCACGAGGCTTTCGGTTACAGTAAATGCTGCCGGTATAGTGCCCTCGGCAAATAATTTCTTACCTGCGCCAAGAGTAATAGGAAATGTCATTAGCCTCATCTCGTCAACCAAATCATACTGGAACAATGTCTGACATAAATTACCGCTGCCGATAACTTGAATATCACCCCCTTCCCCTTCTTTAAGCTTTTTAATTTCATCGACATCCTTTAAGAACACCGAGTTATTCCAGTCCGCTTCACCTGTGTCGGTGCTCCTGCTCGCAACATACTTTGTTACCTCATTAACCCCTGGCCAAAGGTCACCATGCTCCGGCCAATAGGCAGCGAAGATATCGTAGGTTTTTCGCCCCAATAATAAATCAGCAGATTTCATCCATCTCTGCATGAGTGCATCCGCTTCTTTATCGGCTTTTTCGTAATAGGGTGCCGTCCACCCTCCATATTTGAAATCTTCCGATGGATCCTCTTCTGGGCCACCCGGCGCCTGCATTACTCCATCGAGGGTAATAAATTCTTGAATGATTATTTTCCGCATCGTCGCTTCCTTTCTTATTAATGAATTACCGGCTATTCCGCCGCTTCGCTGACTGCATTAAACATCCAGCGCACGCCAAACCTGTCGACAAGTTCACCATATTCATCACCCCACTGTTCAGCTTTGAGTTCACGGACGCCAGTTGCACCGTCGGCGAGCTTGGCGAACAGCCCCCGCAGTTCATCACCACTTCCGCTGAGGCTGAGCGCGATACCAGCCGGGGTTTCTTCCATGGCGTCGCTCCCCATGATAAACGTCGTCTCATCAACTACCAGCGCCGAATGCATGACGCCATCGGCCGGTTCATGCGGCACGCCAAATTGACTAAACGTCACAATATCCAGGCGTCCACCGAATACACTTTGGTAAAACGTCATCGCCTCGCGCGCCTGCCCCTTGAAACTAATATACGGCTGCAAACTATAGCTCATACTTCCTCCCTTTATTCTTCTCTCATTATACGCTCAGCTTTGCCAGTCATTGATTTACTCCCTCCCTAGGGCCGTTTTATTACCTTCTCCTCAAGCGTATAATAAAAGTGCACCACATAACTTTAACAAGGAGGGTTTCGGTATGTTCAGTACTTTATTGCACTGGCTTCAAACCGGTGCTCGTAAAAACATAAAGTTAAAGTCCCTTGTAACATATATATCAACCTTTACCGCAGCGCTCGGTATTGCGAGTTTGCTGTCATCCACTGCTACATTTGCCGCCAATAGCGTCACATGGACAGGAAATGGCACTACAAACGGCTTCTGCAGTACACTCAGCTCGGATACGACGGTACCCGCCGGGCAACAGCAGTGGCTGTTTATTCTCTCAAGTCCCGCAGCAGGGCCATGGACATTGACGGCAAGCTTCAGTCCGGCAACGTCGCCCAACCCTATAACGGTGGCCGGTATCCAGCAGGGTGGCGGTTCGATCCACTTCACTGTAAACACAACGATTGGCGCTCAGTTGCTCAGTGCTTCTGCGACCAACGGCAATAGCAACAGCGTTCTTACTGTTTCACACTGTGGCTATCACGCTCAGCTGCTTGTCACAAAAACAGCGCAAACGTCGTATACACGCAATTACGACTGGACAATTAACAAAACCGTTGACCAAACCAGTCTCCTATTAGCGCCCGGCGAGCAATACACGCTTAACTACACCGTTACCGTGACAAAAGATAATGGTACCGACAGTAATTGGGCGGTTGCTGGCACAGTCACTATCGTCAACACCGACCCATTGCGTTCGGCAACGGGCGTGTCGGTTGTCGATACGCTTTCGGGTATTGGGACGATACCTGTTACGTGCCCAGATACAACCATCGCTCCTAATGCAACGATGGTCTGTAGCTATGGCCCAAGTGCTTTGCCAGATGCTTCAAGTCGCGTCAACAGCGCAACAGCAACGACAGCAACAGCCGATATCGACCCCGGTACGGGTACCGCCGGCGTGGTGTTTGGCGACCCAACAACCGTGCTTGATAACTGTGTCGATATCAGCGATACTTTTGCCGGTAGCCTTGGCAATACGTGCGCAAGCAATTCGTACACCTATTCACGAACGGTTATTGCCGACCTGTTACCGTGTGGTACAAGCATGTTGGTAAACACCGCTTCATTAGCAACTGATAATGGCGCGACTAAAACATCGAGTGCAGATGTCGTTGTCACTGTCGCCTGTGCTCAGGGGTGTACGCTGACGCAAGGGTATTGGAAAACCCACTCATCGTTTGGACCAGCGCCTTACGATAATACATGGGCGAAGCTGCCAAATGGTGCCAGTACTTCATTCTTCCTGAGTGGACAAACGTGGTATCAAGTCTTCCAAACACCGCCTGCCGGTAATGCCTACTATCAACTGGCCGACCAATATATGGCCGCGCGCTTGAATGTGCTCAATGGGGCAAGTGCTCCATCATCCGTACAACAAGCACTGACTCAAGCGACAACGTTATTCGGCACTTACACGCCAGCGCAAATAGCCGCCATGAAGGCGAATGATCCGGTACGAAAAACATTCATCACCCTAGCGGGTCTGCTTGGTTCGTACAATGAGGGGTTGGTTGGCCCCGGCCATTGTTCGGAATAAGATAGCGCCAAAAACAAATCACCCTCGTCATATAAACGAGGGTGATTTTATAGCAGGCGACTTATTTGCCTACACTCCGCCACGGCGTCGCACTAGCCACATTAATCCGCCGACCAAAATAAGGATCACGGTGGTCTCTATCAAAAACTCCGGCCCGCTTCTTTCCGGCCGCCGTGAAAGAAGCACTAATCGCAAAAGGTTAAACACAATTGCCGCCGGTACAACTAATGCAATTAGCCACCCCTCCCAACTTATAGGTCGCCAACCGTTGCCAAATAGCCGCTTCGTCGTAAACCACTTTTTCGTTGCAAAATCTTTCTCGGAGAATAACGCCACGATTGTTACGACTATCGTCCAAACAATAGCGGTAAAGTACCAGGCAATAACAGCGAGCTTCAGGGTTTGCGATTCGAGTTTTTCAACTTCAACCAGCGATCGCGCAGACATAACGTAATAGTTGCCGGCCTGCACGGTAACAGCCGCAAACCGTAGATTACCTTCAGGCTGCCAAGTAACAAAATTGTAATCAACCCCGTTTGCCTCTGTTAACACGCCCATTGGAACGGTCGGGAGTACGTTGTCCAACATACCGCTCCCTGCCAACGGGTTGCCATTTTTGTCATAAATAACCGTAAAAGGCGCGAGCGAATGGGTGGCATCAATGGTGGTACCGGGAGTGGTAAACACGGCGCCTGGTGTGGTGCCATTATTGAGTTTTGCCGCCACGTCTTCAGCGAGCTGCACTTGAGGGTTATTAGCCTCACGCCGCTGGATTTGCTGCTGCGTCAAATAGACACCTCCCCATAGCGCACCCAGCATTACTATCCCCCCGAGCCAAATCAGCATACCTTTATATTTCGACATTTTCTGCTCCGTTTCTAAAAATCAGCAATCACAATTTTCTTCATTTGCATCATATGTTGTACAGCTTCAGGGCCCTTTGCCAACAACTCACCCATGTTTTCAGGGATGATTTGCCAGCTCACACCAAACTGGTCTTTGCACCAGCCGCACTGTTCACTTTCGGGGGTCTTCGATAGTTTCTCCCAGTAATAATCAATCTCGTTTTGGTCTTTGCAGGTTACCGTAAATGAAACCGCTTCATTAAACGTAAATACCGGACCGCCATCAAGACAAATAAAATCCACGCCATCCAGCGTGAAATGACCGTTGATGACTTTACCACTCATCCCCTTAAAGTGCTCATCGAGCGATTCGTCGGGGTAATATTCGACATGATTGATATGCGAGTTCGGAAAAACACCCACATAGTAGTTCATCGCTTCTTCGGCATTCATGTTAAACCACAGACTTGGGGTAATTTTTTGGTTCATGCGTTCTTCCCTCCTATTCCTCGACTAACGCTAAGATGTTCCCACTTGGGTCGGTAAACCAGGCAATGTTCGGCCCCATGCCAGCATCTTTACCACGCAGCACCCCATGCTCATCTTGTGGTCCAGGCAGGTTGTCGTATCGCTCAAAGGCTACGCCTTTTGCCATCAAGCTATTAACAGCAGCATTGATGTCGTTAACAACTATATTCAAAACCGTATACGTTGCCGGCTCATGGTCTTCTTTTGGATACATAAATATTTGCTGCCCACCTGGAAATTGCAGACTGATACCGCCCATATCTTCAGTTATAGCGAGCCCCAATGTCTCGTGGTAAAATTTTTTGGCTGCTTCAATGTCGCCAACTGAATAGCCGCTAAATGCTCCTTGTATATCCATAATTACCCCCTTGCTGCATCTTATTATACGCTGCTTAAGCAGGCCAAGATAGCATGCCGGCTACTTCGCGGCGGCGTTTCGGAGGAGCACCGCACCATATAAAATAAGTGCTGCCATAAAACCAAGGGCCATTAAAAACGAAGCAAAGTCGCTCCATGGCGACGGAATAGCCGTTGTTGTCACACCCGCCAAGAATGCGAAGCACACTGCGCCAAAGCCCCACGCTAAGTGATTTCGCTGACGCCCTTTTTGACCTCTTGTGCGATACAATAATTGCGCCGAAACAACCACAATGCCGACCGCGGTGAGCACATGGAGAAGAAGGATAATGCCAGAAAGGATGTTATGAGCCACCGATGCACCACTATCGGGAGCACCGAGCAGATTCACGGCCATACCCAAGACGAAAATGGTGATAAGCATACCGATGATAGCGCGAAGTCTTTCTTTCATACCTCTAGTATACACCGATACTTATTACGGCTCACGGATAATGTAACGTCGGGTCATTCGGGCAAGGGCCAGAGACAACTTGCGAACTTTCACTCGTTGTGTGGTAGGCAATATCGGTATAGAGCGCAGAATCTCCCTCAAGGCAAAAACGCGTTGCCGTGCCTGTATTTTGCGTGCTGTAGGCCGGCAGCGATACATCCTGACCCGGTGGCGAGATAGGGAAGGTGCCTCCTTGTGACGTGAATTCAGTGAGGAGTGTCTGGGCAGCCGTTGTACACGCTGGCCCACAGGTTAATACGACATCGCTCTGCTGGATCGTTGGCCCTTGCCATACAATATTTGACCCAGATGTCCCCGCGACATGTATATTAACGCCAGAAAATGAACAAGAGGTATTATAAGTCGTTCCTCCCGATGTGATCGGCATCAGCGCATTACATGTATTCAAGAAAAGTTGCGCATTTTGAGCGGCTGTTAATCCGGTGTAGACGCGAATTTGCGGTGAGTTTGTACTGAGCTTAAGAACGACGTTACTCGAAGAGGCGAACCCAACGCCACCAAGGTTAGGCGGGTAGTCGTTTGAGAAATTTTGGTATGACTTTAAACCAGTTGTCCCCTGCTGTAAGTCGCTTTGCGTGTTGGCATCGGCAACCTTATGTTGCCACGCCCCATACCCAATAATGAGGATACCGGCAAGGATCCCAATCACCGTCACAACTACAATCAGCTCAACGATAGTAAAACCCACGCGCGATCGTTTCATGGCTATTTGTATTGTAGCATGAAGCTTACGCTTACTACTGATACCTGAGCGTTTTTACTTCGCAAACTCAATTGCCCGCGTTTCGCGGATCACGTTCACTTTAATGGTACCTGGGTATTGCATAGTGCTTTCAATCTTATTGGCAATATCACGCGCCAATTTAATCGCCGAAAGATCATCAACATTTTCAGGGCGGACAATCACGCGAACTTCACGGCCGGCGCTAATAGCGTATGATTTTTCAATGCCGGCAAAGCTATTGGCAACGTTTTCCAGTTCGCGCATGCGTTCGGCAAAGTTTTCAGCACTAATATTACGCGCGCCTGGGCGAGCCGCCGACAGTGCGTCGCAAACGCGCACAACTAACGCTTCGACAGTCGTTGCCTCAACATCGTCATGGTGGGCCTCAATGGCATGGACAATTTCATCGCTCATGCCATATTTACGCGCGAGCTCAGCACCAATATGGTGGTGTTTGCCCTCAACTTTGTGCGTAACCGCTTTACCCACATCGTGCAGCAGAGTGGCCGTTTTAGTAATGCGAACGTCGGCGCCGATTTCTTCGGCAATCAGCCCGGCCATGTGGGCCATTTCAGTACTATGGAGCAGCACGTTTTGGCCGTAACTGGTACGGAATTTCAGCTCACCAAGCAGGTGGAGCATTTCTTTTGGAATACCAATAACGCCAACTTCACGCGCGGCATCTTCACCGGCACGCAGCACTTCTTTTTCAATTTCTTTCTCGGCTTTGGCAACAACTTCTTCAATGCGTCCCGGGTGGATACGACCGTCTTTCATCAGCATTTCGAGGCTAAGGCGGGCGACCTGGCGGCGCAACGGGTCAAAGCTGGAAAGGATAATCATTCCGGGGGTATCATCAACAAGAATATCGACGCCAGTAGCGCGTTGCAACGCTTGGATGTTGCGTCCTTCCTTACCAATAATGCGGCCCTTCATTTCATCGTCGGTCAATTTAATCGCCGTTACGGTGCGCTCGGCGGTCACTTCAGAGCTCATGCGCTCCATGGCAGAAACCAGAATAATTTGCGCCTGCTCTTCGGCGGTATCTTTTGCTTCATTTTGAAGCTTCGCAACTAAGCCAGTGAGGTCCTGCTTGATGTCGCGCTCGGTCATCTCCATCAGCTTTTCGGCCGCGTCTTTCTTTTTCAAGCCGGCAATCTTTTCAAGCTTTTCTTGCTGGCGTGTACGGATATCACGAATTTCGCCTTTCAGCACTTCAACTTCATCCTCTTGAGCACGAAGCCCTTCACTGCGCTTATCAAGTTCATCAAGTTTTTTATCAAGGTTCGTCTCGCGTTCAGCAAGGCGAGCCTCGGTCTTTTCCCATGTTTTACGACGGTCATTTTCTTCTTTTTTAGCATCTTCGGCTAACTTCAAGGCTTCGTCTTTCGCCTTTAGGACAATGTCGCTGGCCTTCGTTTTCGCTTCAGCAATTGTTTGGTCGGCTTTATGCTTTCCGCCAAGTTTTCGTTGACGATCATACGCAAAAGTTCCGCCAACACCAGCAAGCACTCCGATAATTGCGGCGATTATTCCCTCTACCATATTGTGTTCCTTCCTCAAGCATGCTCGACTAAGTGTTCATCTTAGCCTCATCGTAATCAAAAGCCTGCTTGAAAGTTCAAAATTATTCAGAAAAGTCCGGCTACTAAAAAAGACACTGGACCTATCCTTATTGTAGCGCCGGGTTTCATGAGCGACAAGCGTATTATTTGCGCGGTGTGGTGATATTTGCTTCACCACCATACTCTGGCAAAACGATTCGATCATTTTCGCCCGCTGCGAGCCGTGCAACACCTATACTTTGCCAGTCTTCACCCATCTCACCAACAATTGGCAATTGGTTTGCATAGGCCAATGAATTCATCACCGTAATGCCGATACGAAGCCCGGTAAAACTCCCTGGGCCTTTAAAAACAACCAGGCCGGTAATATCACCCCAGGTTTTCCCCTGTGCCGCAAGGTGCGTTTGAAGATATTCCAGCAGGCCTTTTGCCAGCGAACGACCAGCTTCCCACTCGGCATGGTCACGCCACTCACCGTCAATCAACGAAACTTTACAGGTGGGGGTTGAAGTATCAAGACAAAGAATCATACAAGCTCCTTTAGCGAGTCAGAGACGGCCAAGCGCCGGTCAGTTTCAGTTGGTGATTCGAAGCGTATCGTATACCGCGTTTCCGGCAAAACACCCTCAACGATTGCTGCCCACTCAATCACTGTCACCGTTGTAGGGTCATGAACGACCTCTCGTAATTCATCAGCCATAATGCCTGGCTCTTGCAGACGATAAAAATCGTAGTGCGCAAGCTGCAGCCCATCACGCGCATCATACACACGGCTAATAGTAAAACTAGGGCTCTGTACGTCATCATGCACCAATAAACCGCGTGCAAGGCCTTTGACGAAAGTTGTTTTTCCGGCCCCAACATCACCGACCAATTCAAACACTTCGCCGCCTTTTAAAGAACGGCCGATTGTTTCGGCAAGTGCTTTGGTTTCGGTTTCGTTGTGGACCTCTATAATCATGCTCGTTTATTATACCATTTCGCTACTGGCGATTTTATAGCTTGTCATTTACAATGGAGCGTAAGCATTATGCGCATTTCCGACAACATTCTGGAAACGGTGCTTGGGCGGGCAAACCTTGTAACTCCTGAGCGATTAGCTGCCTTGAAAGATGAGGCAGTCCGTTCAGAGCGCCCGTTGCAAGACGTGGTAATTGATGAACGAGTTACCGACGAAAAAACACTTGTGAAAGGCTTTGCCGATTACAGTGGTATTCCTTACGTTGAAATCGATCCCCGAACCGTGCCGGCCGAAGTCCTCAAGCTCATCCCCGAACGCGTCGCTCGCCAATATATGGCCGTCCTCTTTAAAGTCGATAGCACCGATGGCAACAAGGTCTACCACCTTGCTATGGAAGACCCTGATGATGTCCAGGCAGTTAACTTCATCCAAAAAGAAATTGGCACCGACTCGCGGGTTTACATTGCGACGCGCGACAATATCTTGTCTGTCCTCGACCTGTACCGCGGCGACGTCAACAAAGAGCTAAACGAGGTTATCGATGTTCAGAGGAAGGCCGAGGAAGGCATTATCACCGATAATGTCAGCGAACAAGATATTTCTGAAGATTCACCAATCGCCCAGACGGTTAACTTGCTGCTCGAATACGCCATCCGCTCGCACGCCAGTGATATTCACATTGAACCACGCGAAGATTCTGTGCAAATTCGGTACCGCATCGACGGTGTCCTGAAAGAGGTAAACCGACTCCCAAGGAATGTACTTGGGGCATTAACGAGCCGCATTAAAATTTTGGCGAACTTAAAAATTGACGAACGCCGCGTGCCCCAAGACGGCCGTTTCAAGATTGCCGTCGGTGGCCGCCAATACGCCCTTCGTGTCAGTACATTGCCGATTGCTGATGGCGAAAAGATTGTCATGCGTATTTTGGATGAATCAAACCAGGCCGTATCGCTTGAGCAGCTGGGGTACTGGGGCAAGGCCTTAGCCGATATTAGCAGTGAGATGCGCGAGCCAAATGGCATTTTGCTGATGACCGGCCCAACTGGCTCCGGTAAGTCGACGAGTCTTTTTAGCATCTTAACCTTACTAAATAAACCAGACGTGAACATTTCAACCATTGAAGACCCGGTTGAATATAAAATTATTGGGGTCAACCAAACTCAAACCAATGTGAAAGCGGGGATGACCTTCTCCTCTGGGCTTCGCGCGCTGCTGCGTCAAGACCCAAACATCATCATGGTCGGTGAGGTTCGTGACGGCGAAACAGCCAACTTGGCAATCCAAGCTGCCCTTACGGGGCACATGGTGTTTAGTACCCTCCACACCAATAATGCCGCAACGGCTTTGCCGCGTCTGCTCGATATGGGTATTGAGCCGTTCCTCATTGCCAGCACTATTCGCGCTGTCGCCGGTCAGCGTCTCGTACGCCGGCTCCACAAAGAATCCCGCCAAAATTACGTGCCAAGCGAAGAGGAAAAAGCTTCTATCATTAAAATGTTCAATCTTCGTGAAGGTCAAGATTTTCGTGTGATTCATGAGCTCGAAAAACAAGCCGCCGCTGCTGGGCTTGGCGGTGATACGCCGCTCAGTACCGACGAGCAAGGTATTAAAACATTATGGCGAGCCAACAAAGACTACAACACCGATGATGTTCGCGAGGGCTACCGTGGGCGTATTGGTATTTACGAGGTGCTCTTTAACTCCGAAAATGTTAAAAAGCTTATTATGGCCCATGGTACCAGCGACCAAATCCAAGATGAGGCCATTAAAGAAGGCATGATTACCATGCAAATTGACGGCCTGATTAAAGCACTTCGCGGCGAAACCACTGTCGAAGAAGTGCTGAGGGTAAGCCGAGAGTAATGCCACGATTTGCTTACGAGGCGACTGATGCCAAAAATAATGTCATTAAGGGTACTACTGAGCTCCCCGACCGTCAGACGGTGATTGCTGCCCTTGCCAAGCAGGGCTACCGCCCTATTAGCATCAAACAGCTTAAAGATAAAAAGTCATCATTCGACTTTAACCATTTATTTGAGTCGACCAAGGTAAAGCAAGACCACTTAGTGCAATTTACCCGTCAGCTAAGCGCTATGGTGGGAGCCGGTGTACCATTGCTCCGTTCGCTTACCTCAATCCAAAAACATGCCGAGGATAAGGCGCTACAAAAAATCCTCGGAGGCGTCGTGAAGGATGTTGAGGCAGGGACAACACTTGGCGATGCCTTGAATAAATACCCCGATACCTTTAACGATATTTACGTGAACATGGTTCGTGCCGGTGAAACAGCTGGTATCCTTGATGACATTCTGAAGCGCTTAGCCGCCCAGCAAGAAAAAAGTGCCACCATCCGTAAAAAGATTAAAAGTGCCATGACCTACCCAATGGTCCTGGTATTTATTGCTGTCGCCGCATTCTTCGGGCTAATGCTTTTCGTCGTCCCGCAAATTGGGAAGATCCTTACCGACCTTGGTGGCCCCGATGCCAAATTACCAACCATCACCTTAATCATGCTTGGAATCAGTCATGTTATTACAACTTATTGGTATATTATCTTCCCTGCTCTCGGTGGGATTATTTTCGGAGTTATCCGTTACGTTAAAACTCCTCGCGGCAAACGACAGTTCCACACGCTTATCTTGAGAGTCCCTGGTATTAAGACGATCATTATGAAGATTGCAGTAGCTCGTTTTGCTCGTACTTTCTCTGCCCTCATGGGGGCCGGCGTTGCCGTGCTTGAAGCGCTCGAAGTAACTTCCCGTGCCGTCGGTAACGTCCTTTATGAAGAAGTGCTCAAGAATGCTGCCGTTGAGGTAAAGAACGGGAAGCAGCTCTCGGCGGTTATTGAACAAAGCCCGCTTTTCCCATCCATCGTGCCCCAGATGCTTGCTGTCGGTGAAGAAACCGGCCAAACCGACACGGTCCTCTTGAAGGTTGCCGACTTCTACGAAGAAGAGGTCGACTTGGCTATTGAAGGGATCAGTTCTATTATCGAGCCTGTCATGATTGTGATGCTTGGTGCTATGGTGGGGTTGATCGCCGCCAGTGTCATGACCCCTATTGCGCAGCTTTCACAAAATATTCACTAATAAGCGTAAGTATCGTGCTTTTTCCTCGCTAGGTCATGCTACAATAGAGAGGTAATTGCATTCGTGGGCATATGTCAAAATTCTTCTACAAAGACAAACCAATTATCGGCCTTGATATTAGTAGCACTGGTATCAAGATGATGTCAATCGACTCAAAAAAGTGGCTCGTTAACGGATACGGGTCTGTTGATCTTGACCCCTTAAAGATGCGCGAAGCACTGGAAACCGAAGGTGATCCGTTCCTTGGTGAAAGCATTAAAGAGCTCATGAAGGGGAGTGTTGCTGGCATTCTTCCCAGCAACCGTGTTGCTATTGCCGTCCCGACAGCACGCAGCTACACACGTACCTTTACACTGCCGAGTTCTGCCGAAAAGTCGCTTGATGAAGCCGTCCTTCTTGAAGCCGAACAATACATCCCTATTCCTGTCTCAACCCTCAACATCGACTACCAGATTATTGAACGCCAGAAAAAAACCATTGTCGTGCTTATGAGTGCCGTCTCGAAGGCTGTTGTTAACAACATCGTCCGCAACGTTGAAGCTGCCGGCCTTTTCCCTGTCCTCGTTGAGCCAAGCATTAACTCGGTCGGCCGTGTCCTGACCGCAACTGAAGATGGGACCCTCCCCACTATTATCGTTGATATCGGCCCAACGACGACTGATATCGCTATCCTTGACCGGGGCTCAATTCGCGTCACCGGTGGGTTACCTATCGGCGGCAATACATTCACCCTTGATATTGCGAAAAAAATGAATATCGCCCTCGAAAATGCCCACCAGCTAAAGGTACTCAACGGCCTCAGCGCCGGCCCTCGGCAGCAACGCCTCAAAGAAGCGCTTACCCCAAGCCTTGATCGTATTATCGAGGAGACGAAGAAGGTAATGCGCTACTATACCGAACGCATTAATACCGAACGAAAGCTCGAACAATTATTGATTGTTGGTGGTGGTAGTAATATGCCTGGTATCGGTGACTATTTTACCGAGCATATCGTCATCGCCGCTCGCGTTGCCAGCCCGTGGCAAAAGCTTGATTTTGGTAAAGTGCAAGAACCACCAAAACAATTCCGTCCACGCTATATTACTGTAGCGGGTGTTGCCAGCGTGAACCCGGGGAGTATTTGGAAATGATCAATCTCATCTCACCAGAACTCCGTGCAGAGATTCGCGCAGCTCGAACCAATACCCTCTTGGTACGCTACATCAGTATCATTATCGTCGCGGTGGTGTTTATCATGGGCGTTTTGTTTGTCTCATACACAGTGCTCGAGAGAACAAAGGCCAGTGCCGATGGCATTGTCCAAGCTAATGATGTCAAGGCTGGTATTTACAGTGAAACAAAGCAGCAAGTCGACGCCCTGAGCGCAAAATTATCCGAAAGTAAAACCGTCCTGGACCAAGAAGTGCGTTATTCAAAAGTACTTACGAGCTTGGGCCAAGCAATGCCAGCAGGTACTATCCTCGACAGCCTTAAGCTCGACGATACCTCCTTTGCCGGGACACCCCTCACATTAAAAGTCTACGCAAAAACAAGCAATGACGCAGTGACGGTCCAGCCGCATCTCCAATCATCAGGTATTTTCTCTCAAGTAACCGTCCAGTCGACCGATACAAGCAAGGGCATTGATGGTTACCCTGTCAGCGTTACCCTGTCAGCTACTCTCACTAAGCAAGGAATCCAATAATGGCCGCCAAAAAATCATTTAAACCGCAAAATCTTCGCAGCCTGCTTGGTTTTCTCCTGGTAGTGATTATTGTTGGCAGTGGCGCACTGTTCTACTTTTCGCTCGAACAAGTACGCCAATATGCCATTAGCGTGAACCACCGTATCCAAGATGCCGATGCAAGTGCCGGGCAAATCCAGCAATTACAATTGCTAAAATCAAAGCTCGCCAGTAGCAACGATCTCGTGACAAAGGCAAACCAACTATTCTCCACACCAGATGCCTACCAAACACAAGCACTTACCGACATAAGGAACTACGCCAGCGCAACTGGGCTTTCCGTCGCGAGCACTTCATTCGGCGACCCAACAACCAACGGCGGCGTCTACTCAATCACCATTACCTTATCGAAGCCAGTTTCATACAGCAAACTCTTGGCTTTCCTGAACGACGTCGAGGGCAACATTCCAAAAATGCAAGTAAGCTCTCTCGACCTCTCGTATGTCGAGAGCGGCAATGCGGATAGCGTTAATGTCGGCGATACAACAATTAAGATTTCGGTACATTAAAGGAAAGGTAGGGCTATGGATACAAGTAAAAAAACAAACTCACTCACTGTCGGCAGCCTCTTTAAGCCGTTAGGAAAAGTTTTTAAACGATTCCACTTTATGATATTTTTTGTGTTTGTGATTGGCTGCCTTGCCGGTGCAGTCATCCTCATTAACAATACGCTGAGCTCTAGTTCAACCGATGATTCATACATATCATCTATTAGCGCCGGTACTATCGACCAAGCAACCCTTGACCGGCTCCAATCGTTACACACGAGTACGGAAAGCGTGCCCGCACCAACGCTCCCAGCGGGTCGGGTGAACCCTTTTGCTGAATAGCAGAAAAGCTTATACTAAAGGCATGCTACTTCTTGGATCACGACTTTTGCATATACCTGTCATGAGCCTCCAAACCGGTGCTCGTTTAGCGCATACCGAAAAACCTATTATTAACCCAGCTAATCTCCATATTTACGCCTATGAAGTCGATGGTCCATTACTTACCGAAAAACCAGCCTTTCTTCGGACGGCGGATGTTCGAGAATATGGTCGTCTTGGCATGATTATTGACAGTACAGATGAGCTTGTCGGCCTTGAGGATGTGATTCAAATCGAAAAGCTTTATAAGCTCGGGTTTCCTCTTGTCGGTATGAATGTTGTTGATGAGCATAAACATCGTCTTGGGAAAGTCGATGACTACGTTGTCGATACGACCCAATATGTCATCCAGCAGCTAAATGTTCGACGTGGGCTCTTAAAGGGCATTACCGACACGGGTCTGCTTATTAATCGTTCGTAAATTATCGAAATTAATGATGACGCAATTATCGTGAAATCCCTAACAAAAAGGACCGCCGAACCGGTCATGCAGTCACTCCGGACTGAATTTGTGAACCCGTTCCGCGGTAAGAAAGCATCGCCGCAGCCAGAACCTGAATCAGCTGCGAATACTTAGTCCTCGTCGTTGGTCGTATCAAGCGCTTCGCGGATATCATCATATCGAAACCCTTGGCGTGCTAAATAAGCAATGAGTTTTTGCTCATCGTCATATTTTCCAGCTTTTTTCGCAATAATTTTCTTGAGCTCGCCGCTATCACTTCTGTCGGAATCATCAAGAATCTGTTCAACAAGCGCACGATCGACACCCTTGGCACTTAATTCTGCCTGGAGGCGTCGCATGCTTGAACCCTTGCGAACATTGCGATTTTCTACCCAAAAACGAGCGAATTTTTCATCGTCGATATAGCCCTTCTGCTGTAACCGCTCAAAAACACGCTCGGTCAGTTCCTTGCTAACGCCTTTTTTTATATCGCCTGTTTTAGTACGAGTATCTCGCGTTTTTCGATACAAATAGTCTCGCATCTCGCGTTGGCTACGCGGGCGCGTTAAGGCATATTCGAGTGAGCGTGTGTAGAGTTTACCAAATTGGCTTTCGTTTTCTAGATGGACAAGCTCTTCTTCGGTATACTCGGCACCCGTCTTCACGCCAAGTTCGGCAACCTGTGTAATATCTAACGAAAAGCGATATTTACTATCGACAAAGACATTCACTCTGTCTTTGTCACGGGCTTGGATTTTGAGTGCAGTGATTTTCATGCGACATAAGGAGCCGCGGCTACATCATGATAGACGCGGCGCACTGATTACTCCGCTGTTTCGCTCACCTTCTTACGAACCTTGGCCTCGATCTCGTCAAGCACCTTAGGGTTATCGGCAAGGTATTGCTTCGCTGCTTCACGGCCTTGGCCAATTTTTCCATCGCTATAGTCAAACCATGCACCTGCTTTACCAACAACACCGTGAAGAACAGCAAGGTCAAGCACGTCACCGGTACGTGAGATGCCTTCGTTGTACATGATGTCAAACTCAGCGCTGCGGAATGGCGGTGCAATCTTGTTTTTAACAATCTTTACCTTGGTGCGGTTACCTATAATATCCTCACCCGATTTAATTTGACCGGTACGACGAATGTCCATACGAACTGATGCGTAAAACTTCAGCGCGTTACCACCTGTCGTGGTTTCAGGGTTACCAAACATCACGCCAATCTTCATACGAATTTGGTTAATGAAAATAACAATGGTTTTGCTCTTGTTGATGATACCCGTTAATTTACGCAGCGCCTGGCTCATCAAGCGGGCCTGAAGCCCCATGTGACTGTCGCCCATTTCACCTTCAATTTCAGCTTGCGGTACCAGTGCGGCGACCGAGTCGATGACCACGAGGTCCACAGCATTGGAGCGAACCAACGTTTCGACAATTTCCAACGCTTGTTCACCATTGTCTGGCTGTGCAACCAACAAGTTATCAGTATCAACACCAAGACGCCGAGCATAAGCAGGGTCGAGCGCGTGTTCGGCATCAACAAAAGCTGCTGTACCACCCTGTTTTTGAATTTCAGCAATTGCGTGCAAGGTCAGCGTTGTCTTACCTGATGATTCTGGACCATAAATTTCAACCACGCGGCCCTTTGGATACCCCCCACCAAGGGCGAGGTCAAGGCTTAGCGCACCACTGCTGATGAGCTCGACATCAACCGTCGTTGTATCCCCTAAACGACGAATGGCGCCATCACCAAATTGCTTATTAATTTGCTCCTGTGCAAGGCCAAGCGCTTTGAGCTTGCCTTCCGAAGCGGTTTTAGACTGGGTTTGGGTTTGGTTTGTCTTGGTAGTGTCAGACGTTTCGGTTTTCTCAGTTTTTTTAACTGCCATACTTCCCTCTCTTTCTTCTGTAATCTATTATACGCAGGCAAATCTTAATTTGCTATAATATCTAGAGATGAAATCAACCCGCGGATTTACAGTAATAGAACTCGTTATCGTCGTCGCTTTTTTTGCGGTGGCTAGCGTCATTTTCTTCATCCAGAAGAACCAAGTTGAAGTTGCTGCCCGCGACGACCAACGCAAAACCTCTATCAATGCAATGTATTACGGCCTGGAAGAAGTCTATTACAGGCAACATAACGCCTACCCGCGCACTGTTTCGACCGACACGCTTCCTTCAGTTGACCCAGACCTCTTCAAAGACCCTAACGGCGTCAAAATCGGCGAAAGCAGCAGCCAGTACCACTACACTCCAACTAACTGTAGCGGTGACGACTGCAAATCATACACACTTCGTACCAGCCTTGAGAACGAAGACGATTACATCAAAACAAGCCGCAATAGCTAAGCAACGCTAGAAATCGGCGTCGACTGAACGGCCGTTTTTGAATGATTCAACTGCATTGTTCAGTGTTGCGATGCACTCTTTTGGCCGTGCGACAAAGTTCATGCGATAGGTTGTCTCGTCGCCAACCGTGCTCAGGCGGATATCGCCATAGTTGAACATAAGCTGCATAATACCATTCTGCGTATAGCTCGCGTCCTCAATACTCCCAAGGCTGGCTGTCTGTTCGCGATGATTGAGTAATGAATATTGAATATCCTGAATGACGCATTCGTTGGTCAGATAAAAACGGTTACGCGTGTAGACGTAATACGAAACAAACATACCGAAGGCGACAATCGCCACAAAAGTAAGAATTGGCAGCGCAACCGTTGCGACGCTGGCGAGTGGCCCCGAGAGTGATAAATTATTGACAATCTCGTTATAATTCAGCAGCACAGACAGCGCAAAAGCAATCAAGACCGTCCCCAGCATTAAAGGCAGTACCAGCCCAATGGGATGGCGGCGCACCGAGGAAATAACATATTCATTTTCACTGAGATTCAGCTGCGGGTAGACGCGTTGCGATCGTTCGTGTTTCTTCTTCTGCTCTTCAGTGGTCATATCAATCCTCTTTTATCGTCGTTTTTTCTTGGTTGCTATCAGGGTTCTTCTTACCGAGATGGGTAAAGGCGCGTGGTGTGGCCCGGCGGCCTCGAGGCGTTCGCTCAATCAGGCCAATCTGCAGCAGATACGGCTCATAAAAATCTTCGATCGTATTCGCCTCATCACCGGTTAGGGCAGCGAGTGTTGTCAGCCCCACTGGGTTTGTTCCGTACAGCTCGGTCATCCGCAACAAAAGATTGCGATCACCTGCGTCTAACCCTAATGCATCAATTTCGAGCAACTCGAGCGCTTTCTGGGTGATGGGCGTATCGATAATGCCGTCGCCGTTCACATCGGCATAATCACGCACTCGTTTTAGCAATCGGTTGGCAATACGTGGTGTTAAGCGGGCTCGCGTTGAAAGCAGCGATGCCGCTGATGCGTCAATTCGTGTGCCTAAAATTGATGCAGCCCGCGCAATAATACTCCCAATCTCTTCCGGCGCATAAAACTCAAGCCGATAAATATGCCCAAACCGATCCCGGAGCGGTGCCGCTAGTGCGCCAGTGCGCGTCGTGGCACCAATAATCGTGAACTTGGGCAAATCAAGCCGCACGCTTCGCGCACCAGGCCCTTTACCAATCATGATATCGAGCTTGTAGTCTTCCATCGCCGCATACAATACTTCTTCGACCGACCGGCTTAACCGATGGATTTCATCAATAAACAGAATGTCACCGTCTTCCAGGCTCGTTAAAATACTCGCTAAATCAGCTGCACGTTCAATTGCCGGCCCTGCGGTGACTCGAATATTCGACCCCATTTCATGGGCAATTACTGTCGCCATCGTCGTTTTACCCAGCCCCGGCGGCCCATAGAGCAAAATATGATCAAGGGGTTCAGCCCGTTTTTTTGCGGCGGTAATAGCTAGTTGCAAGTTTACCTTGAGACGCTCTTGCCCAACGTACTCATTAAAAGTTTGCGGACGTAGGGTAACTTCAATGCGCTGCTCGTCGGTATCTTCGTCATGGGTGCCCGTATCAACAAGTCGCTCAATCGCCATACTATCCCCTTAGCGCCTGTGTCACACGTTCGGCTGTCGGCAAGTCCTTCGGGACAGTCTCGAGGGCTCCTAAAGCATCCTGTAGTGTATAGCCGAGTGCCATTAACGCTTCTAGTGCTTCATCACCGGCCGGAACGACGCTCACGCCAGTTGAATGAGAAACAGTCACTGGGAGCCCGACTTTATCAGATAAATCAACCACGACGCGTTCGGCAATTTTCTTACCAACACCGCTTGCTTTTGCGACGAAGCCGCTGTCGCCACTGGCGATTGCATTACGGACCGTTTCGCTTTCGCCAAGCGATAAAATCGATAATGCCGCTTTTGGGCCAACACCTTGGACCGTGATAAGCAGCTCAAAAAGTTTTTTTGCCGCCAGTGAAGAAAACCCAAACAGGTCCTGCGCCTGTTCACGAATGTGGTGATAGGTATAGAATTTTATCGGTTCTTCAAGCAGCGCCGAATCAAAATCACCAAGTGCTACCTGCACCTCATACCCTATGCCATGAACATCAACAATGACGGAATTACCAAATTTTTCAGACACAACCCCAGTAACATGCGCAATCATAGACTCTATTATGACATATCCGCCTCAAGTGAGCCACCTACGGTTATAATTTCGTCGTACATTTCATGATGATATAACAATCTTTTTCTACAGTAAGTATATGGATTATGCTTCTACAACACGCAGCCAC
>DATMTU010000172.1:0-1566 GCA_035564035.1 Dongiaceae bacterium | reverse complement strand
TGCTTATTAAATTCGTTCGCACTTTCCCTGTTAATGAAATGTTTTACGAGCGCACCTTCACTAAAACATTCCTATCTGACCTCTTGGGAGCTATTCTCGAGGCTGCCAAGGAAATCAAGAAGCGTGGCTATCGATACGACTGGTCGCCAACAACACTCGAAGCAAAGGCTGAATATGATGATGAAGCTAACTCTGCCGAGACGTACATTCGTGAGATTTTGAAGCAGGGTATTATTCGATTTGATAGCCATAAAAATCTCGAGGACGATTACGAGTGGTGGTGCCGTGAGAACGGTTACTACAAATTGGCCCAGAAAAACCTCGTGAACGCTACAAAAAATGCTGGCTATACCCGTCAATCATTCCGACTTGAGACAGGTGTGAAAAAAACGTATATTTTAAATAACAGGAATGTTAGCGACACCGAGCACATCCCGCTTCGCACCGGCCTTTATAAAGATAAAAATGTCAGTGCCGAGGTTGAAATTAAAAACGATAAATACGAGGAAATTCAGCTTGAGCTCGAAGAGTTGCTGAAAACGATTGACTAGCATGGAAGAGCAATTTAGGCGAATCATTAATTTACACTACGGGGATTTTCTCATTGAGAAAGCTGGACCCGTTTCATCAGATTGGAATTTACTTGCTAGTGTCGTTGACCTCTGTAATGACGGTGACATGAATGGCATCAAGCTAGCGTTTGACCGCATTGACGGCCTCCTAGAGACACCAGTTAAGTTCGACGTACCGAAATTCTATGTGAGGTACTTAAACGCCAAGGAGCGGCTGGAATTGCCGTCAGGCGACGATTCTGGCGACCCAACGGAAGAGAAATCACTGATGAGTGAAGCTCAAGCACAGGAAGAGCTCGAAACAATGGGATTACGCAAGGTACTCGATACGATGCGTAAAATGAACGCCAAATTACCATATGCCATCAAATTGCAAGCCGAGGAGCTTGAAAAGCGCCACCACCGAGGCGAAGATGTGTCTGGGCAGGGCCAATTAGTGAAGACTGTTATCGTAGCGGGGTTGCTGCGCATGGCCCAAAATAGCAATTCTCGAGCGATTAGCATGGTCTTCGACCAAATCGACGGAAAGCTTATGCACGTTATTAAATTGCTGAACGGCGAAGATATGTACGTCAATAATGTCATCGATGATGTGGCTCCGGCCAATGCGGTCAAGATGGAGTATGATGGCGAACAGGTCTGGGTAGCCGAAAACAAGGCGATGGAAATGATGTGGATTGCTGGATTTGCCAAGATGAATAAGGGTATGGAGGGGCTGGTGGATGAAGAGTACCGAAACTAAGGAGGCTCGAAAGGCCCGATTAAAGCAATTGGAATTACAGCGCCACTATAGTTTCATGACAATTTGGACCCGTCGCTATGCCGATATGAAGGCTCGCACCAGTGGTCAGCCATCAAAACGCACCGCCAGCTATGGCAAGGAATGTTTAACAAAAGAGGAATTCATTGAGTGGTGTACGAGCCAGCCGAATTTCACAATGTTTTTGGTCATTTATATGGACTGGCAGCGGTCGGGATTCAATATGATGCTGGC
>DATMTU010000171.1:0-8613 GCA_035564035.1 Dongiaceae bacterium | reverse complement strand
GTGTCAACAGGCTCGTCTCACCAGTAGCTCGATTAGTATACTCTATCTTACCCTCGGCAATCAAGCGTTCGCTGATGGTCACACGGTGCGGTAAGCCAATCAGTTCGGCGTCGGCAAATTTGGCACCTGGGCGCTCATTGCGGTCATCAAATAAAACCGTCAGGCCAGCTTTTTTAAGGGCTTCGTAGAGTTCATCTGCTTGGCCGGCACTATCACCAATACTCACCAGATACACCTTATACGGTGCGATGCTCTCTGGCCATATCAAGCCCTTTTCGTCGCTTAATTTCTCGGCAACTACCCCCATCACACGAGTAATCCCAATACCGTATGAACCAATGTACAGCGATTGCTGTTTTCCGCCTTGGTCGGTGTAATACAGACCCATTTCGTCAGTCTTTTGAGTACCAAAGTTGAAGATGTTCCCTACTTCGGCCGTCTTCACTGGCTCAAGTTCGTCGCGGCTAATACCAAGCTCGGCAACCGCCTCATCAATCACCTCTTCGTTGACGGCAATGTTTTTGCCACGGTGCAAATAAATCACATCTTCGCCAGCATCACAAATAGTTTGGAATTCGTGACTAAACTTCGTAAAAGCTCCCCCGCTGGCAAATGTGACGTACGTGTCGTTGCCGATACCTAAACGATCATAGACGCGCTTATAAGCTTCGATGGTTTTCTCGTAATAGGCATCGAGATCTTCCTTTGTAGCATGGAAAGAATACATATCTTTCATGATGAACTCGCGGCCGCGCATAATACCGCTTTTCGCACGAAGTTCGTTACGCATTTTGGCCTGGAACTGGTACAGGCTGGCTGGCAAGTCGCGATAACTCTGCACGTAGTTTTTCATCATCTCCACGATTGGTTCTTCATGGCTCCAGCCGAGGCCAAGTTCGGTGTCGTCTTTTAGGCGGGTTTTAAACCACACATCGACAACTTCGTCGCTCCAGCGGGTTGTCTTCTCCCACACTTCTTTGCGCTGCAAGCTGGTCATAATCAGTTCGTTGCTATCGATCGCATTCATCTCTTCGCGGACGATTTGCTTGATATTTTCAAGTACACGTAGACCTAGCGGCAAGTAGGCATACACCCCTGCCATTTCTTTGTACACAAAGCCTGCCCGAATTAACAATTGGGCATTTTTTGAAACTTCATCGGCCGGCGCTTCTTTGAGCGTCTTGGTAAAAATCTTTGAAACTCGCATAATTACTTTATTAGTGTACTAAGGAAGTGTGGGTTTATAAAGAGGAAAAAATAGGCCAGGCCGTTTTTGGTCATATGCAGGAAGATTGAGGACCACAAACTGCCCGAGTAAATACGTAAAAGACACAGTACAATACTCAGCGCGAAGACGTCCAGACCAACATTCCATTGGAAATGCACAAACCCAAACAAAGCACTCGTGACAAGTACCGATACCCAGATTTTTGTATGTTTTTGGAGCTTACCAAATAGATACCCCCGGAAAAGTAACTCCTCGGCCATTGGCGCAACAACCACCAGGCCAATAAATGCCAAGACGTAGTTGACCGGTGACGATAGGTTGCTGTACCCCGTATCCTGGGTCTGGTCCATATTGATAAACGGCAAAAGGTATCCAGCGAGCGTCGTCACGATTGCGCTCAGAATGATATACGCAACAAACCCGGTAAGTGTCCAAGCGACATCCATCCACACCGGTGCCCGTTGTATGCCCAGCTCTTTTCTGGTTGTCCGGTACTTCTTGATATACCACGGCGCGCAGATAACAATCGCAATCGCCAAAAGGTAAATAACAAAGCCAGCAATAACATTGAACAGTATCGCATCAACCCCTGCAAGTGGCACGCCAAGGCGAACCATGCCTTCGACAAGCAGGGCAATCATCACTTGCGCCAAAATAAACCCCACCAGTACCCACACCGGCAAGCCGATAGTCATGAAGACCTGTTTTTTAGAAAAGCTTAATGACATCACCAATAGTAATCACGATAATTAATACAATGAGGACCATAAAGCCGGTGCCGTGAATTTTCTCTTCGCGCTCTTTGGTTAATGGCTTTTTCAAAACTTTAAACAATGCCGTCACAAACCAACGGCCACCATCAAGGGATGGGATTGGCAACGTATTCATCACGGCAAGCGTTAGTGAAATAATTGCGGCGAGGAAAATAACTTCCAACGGCCCCGCCTGGCTAGCGGCTGGGAAAATAACCCCCAAAATGCCAACTGGCCCCGCGACACTTGCCCCAGCTTCGTTCAGTTGCCGGGTTGCCGCTTGTCGACTTGCCTCAGAAGTACTCAGTTGGCCAACGAGCCCACCAAAGAAGTTCACGATTAAATTACCTAGCCCTTGCAGTGTTACCCATGTATATTGTGCTGCCGTTACTACGCCAACAACCGGTGCCGACCAAGTTGCTTTAATACTCTCCTGCTGGCCAAGAGCCGAGCCAAATACGGCGCTGTCGGCATTACGGAGTGTGACGTTGACCGTCTTATCGGTGCCGCCACGCTCGTACTCAACGGGGACAGTTTGGCCGCGGTGTGCTTTACTGACATCAATGAGCTGTTGACTAGTGGTGATTTTTTCACCAGCAAAAGTAAGCACCTTATCACCCGCCTTCAGGCCAGCTTTTTCGGCCGGATACCCGGCAGTAAGTTGCGTCAGTATTACCGGTGTCGTCACAATAGTCGTATCTGAAGGGACACTAAATTGGTCAGGAAGAATCTTTGGTAAGCCCACTAGGGCCAATCCGGCCAGCAAAAGGACTGCAACAAGCCAATTAATTACTACGCCAGCCAGCAAAATTTTTGTTTTTTGCCAAAAGGTAGCTGCACCATAATCGCCTTTTTTACCAGCCGCATCGTGTTCGCCCTGTAGTTTCACAAAGCCGCCCAGCGGAAGCCAGTTTAGCGTAAACAGTACGCCGTTCTTCAGTTTTTTCTTCCAAGCCCGCGGCGGAAACCCAATCCCAAACTCTTCAACTACCACGCCGTTTCGGCTAGCGACAATTGCGTGCCCCAACTCATGGAGTGCCACCAAGACAACCAGTACAAGCAGCCCAACAATAATTCCAATAATCAGCATTAATCCCTCCAAATTTCCTATGACTGTACTGCTTAAACCTTAAAAAGGCCTAAATTAGCCGCCAAACCGGCGTTGCCTTTTTGTATATTCATTTATTATAGCGGTGACATCGGCTTTTGTCATATCTGGCCAGTTCTTTTCCAGGAACAAAAGTTCACTATAGGCCGCACGCCACAGCATAAAGTTAGAAATACGCTGTTCACCACTGGTGCGTACAATAATATCAATCGGCGGCACTTCCGGCGTATATAAGTTTTGCGCAATGAGCTCTTCGGTAATATCATCTGCCGAAACTCCCGACTGAACAACTTTTTTCACCGCATCAACGATTTCACGCTGCCCGCCATAATTAAAGCAAAGCAAAAAGACGCCACCAGTATTTTGTGCGGTAGCCGTTTCAGCCTTGCTTATTGCCTTAAGGATCCGCGGGTCGACACCTTCACGTGAGCCAATAACCTGCAAACGGACGTTATTTTCGTTAAAAAGCGGGATATCGGCAACAAGGACTTTCAGCATCAAACCCATAATGCGCTTCACTTCATCGGCGCTGCGTTTCCAGTTTTCGGTTGAAAACACGTAGGCCGACATATACTCAACCCCTTCAGCGAGAGTTGCCAGCGCGACTTCTTTTAAAGCATTATACCCGGCCAAGTGTCCCTCGTAGGTAGGCAGGCCATGCTTTTTAGCCCAGCGGCGGTTGCCATCGACAATATACCCCACGTGTTTTGGCACCAAGGGCGCTTGTTCATCGGCCATTAGAGCGTCAGGATTTCCTTTTCTTTCTCTTTGAAAGCGGTATCGATTTTCGTATTAAAGCCGGCCATTGCCTCATCGATTGTTTTTTCAGCACGCTTTTGGTCGTCTTCTGAAAGTTCTTTGGCATCCTTAAGGCGCTTTACTTCCTTCAACGCATCTTGGCGTATGTTACGCAAAGCAATGCGCGCTTCTTCAACCTTTTCAGAGGTTTGTTTGACGATTTGCTTGCGGCGCTCTTCAGTAAGCGGTGGGATGGGCACGCGAATCAGGCGGCCGTCATCACTCGGGTTAAGCCCTAAGCTTTGGTCGGCACGAATAGCCCCTACCACCTGCTGTAAGTTACTTGGGTCGAATGGCGTAATTGTTAAAAGTTGAGGCTCTGGTGCCATGACATTCGCCACCTGGTTTAACGGCATTTTTTGGCCGTAAGCTTCAACCTGAATACCGTCAAGCATCGAAGGGTGCGCGCGGCCGGTACGGACTTTTTTTAGCTCATCTTCAAAGTGCTGGACAGCAGCAGTAAAACGGGACTCGTACGGTTGTGTATCAAACATTATTTCTCCTCTTTGCTACCCTTCAGTATAGCAAATTTATAGGCCCATACCGTGATAATATCGCTCAATTATTTGGGCTTGCTGCGGCGAAAGCGCCGCTTTATTAACGAAAAGCCGGGTTGGCGCCGTGACATCTATCGCCTCGCCACTCTCGTCGTAGGCAATCAGCCGTGCTGGTGCATCAGACGTATCAAAATGGCTTAATTCAGCATCAATACCACGGAGGAATGGCCCGTCTTCGGCCTTGAGGCGCACCAGCTGCGGGTATGCTTCAAGAAATTTGTCAAAATAAACAATCAAGCCAGCGGTGCGCTCAATATGGTATTCCCAGAGCCCGTCTTGCAACTCATCGGCTAATAAACCGAGTTTTGGCTCTTCAAGAAAAGGATCGTCCGCTCCAGTCTGTTGCCGTAATTTTATAAGGTCATGGAGTTCGAACCGTCCATTACCCGGGAGGCCATTTTTGAATACATCGTATAGCCCCGCCAGGTAATCCTCGACAGTATCTTCAAGCTCGGACTCTGGGTGCGACCCTCGTTCATACTGGGCAGCTCGTTGCACTATGCGCTCATTTCGAAACGCAGAAAGGGCCTCTTCTATAGGCACGCTATAGTGAAGAGGCCCCTTTTCGGGCGAAGTCGGTTGACGATCACCCAGTTCTGCCATAAGTATTAGTCGTTAACGCCCAACTCGATGCGAGTAAAGCGGCGAACAACCACGTTTTCACCGGTTTTGGCGATGGTTTCTTTAAGGAAATCACCAACGGTCTTCGAGTCATCCATGATGTAGCTTTGGTTCAGCAATACCTTGTCGGCAAAGTGCTTCTTGACCTGGCCGTCGACAATTTTGTCGATCATGTCAGCTGGCTTACCCTTGAGGGCGTCACTTGCCTTAGCTTCTGCACGAACACGGTCGAGTTCTTCAGCGGGAATGTCCGCTTCAGAAACGTATACCGGGTTCATTGAAGCAACCTGCAGGGCAATCATGTGGGCAAATTCTTTGAAGTTGTCGGTGCGAGCCACAAAGTCGGTCTCACAGTTTACTTCAACGAGAACGCCGATGCGACCACCGTGAACATAGCTGTCAATGACACCTTCGAGTGCTTCGCGGTCAGCTTTCTTTTCAGCTTTGGTCAGGCCCTTCTTGCGCATTGCTTCCAATGCTTTGTCGAAGTCGCCATCAGCTTCAACCAACGCAGTCTTCGCGTCAGTCAACCCAACACCGGTCAGTTCTTTCAGCTTTTTAATGTCGTCAATTGATACAGCCATTTATTTACGCCTCCTCACCCTTTTCTTTTTTAGTCACGCCTTTACCGGCAGCAACGGCCTTCGCAACGTAGTCAAGAATAACCGAGACACCCTTAATCGCGTCATCGTTACCAGGAATCACGTAGTCAACCAGGCTTGGGTCGGCGTTTGTGTCAACCAAAGCAACCACTGGGACGCCAAGATTTTTTGCTTCTTTAATAGCGTTGACGTCGCCAATCACGTCAATCAGGAACAATGCGCCTGGCTTGCCGCTAAGGTCTTTAATGCCCCCGTACTTAGTGGTGAGCTCGTCGATTTCCTCTTGGAACCGTTGAATTTCAAGCTTGTTGTACTTCTTCTCGAAAGCACCTGACGCCATATTGCGTTCAAGGTCTTTGAGCTTCTTGATTTGTGCAGTCACGGTGTTGACGTTGGTCAACGTACCACCAAGCCAACGTTCGGTGACGTAGGGTTGGTTTAGGCTCTCGGCAGTTTGCTTGACGAGGTCCTTGGTTTGCTTTTTGGTTGCCACGAAAAGAATTGGCTTACCTGCGGCTGCAGTTGCCGTCAAGAATGGCAGGGCCTTTTCAAGGCCTTCAACGGTCTTGGTCAGGTCAATAATGTGGCTGTCCTGACGTTTACTGTGGATGTATGGCGCCATTTTTGGGTGCCAACGGCTCGTTTTGTGACCAAAGTGGACACCAGCTTCGAGCAGCTGTTTAATATCGACTTCGATAGCCATGATATTACTCCTTTTACTTCCCCGGGCACACCTTCAGCTACTAAGAACTTCAGGAGTAACCTGTGCACGGGTGTTTCATTAAAACTCGTTACCCCTCCACTATAGCAGTGTTTACCACTTTTGTCCAGGGGTACGGCTCTATAGAAAAGCTGAAAAAAGTTACTGAAATCAGCATTCTCTCAGCTAGCCAGTGCAAACTGTAAGCATTAGCTAAAAAAGGAGCTCTATGGACGAGTCCACTCACGAAACGCCCGCAGAACAAACACCCCCTGTCGAAAATCAACCATTAGCCGCAGAACCTATGCCACCAACGCAGTCACAACCAGCATCGACCCCTTTTGCGAGTATGGATGTTGAGCAGCCACAACCAGCTCCGGCCGAAGCTTTTCCCGTCGTAAAGCACCGTAAGGGTTGGAAGTTTTGGCTCCCCCTTATTGTCATCGTAGTCGTTATTATCGCGGCAGCAGCGATTGCCATCTCGATGCTCTTGCCACACGCTTCATCAACGCCAGTCTCACAAACAACGACCTCGTCATCACCACCCGCAGTAACCCCAGCAACGCCACTTTCGGCTGGCACTGATAACCAAAGCCTGCAAAATGACTTAACCAACATTCAATCAACACAGGACCAAGTCACTACTGATCAGAACAATACAGCAACTTCATTAAACGACAGTTCTCAACAAATTGCCGTGCCAACGGAATAACCAATAGGATTTACCATTTAGTATGAAACGTATTCACTTCTCAACCCCCCTTCGTGTCGTCGCTACCAGTAGCCTCGCTGCTTCGCTAGCCCTTTTACCAGTTGCCGGCTCGGTTTTTGCCGTTGATGGTACCACCTCGCCAACCACGACGACCACAACAACGCAAACAAAAGACCAGACAACATCAACAACTCTAACGGATACTCAAAAAGCACGGCTCCAGCTCATCATCAGTAAGGGCGATGCCGAAATTACCCGTCGTCTTACGAGCCTCAAAACGCTTACTGACAGGATTAACGGCGCGATAAAACTTACTGCCGCCGACAAAACAGCACTCACGAATGAGGTGAACTCGGCAATTACTGGCCTTACTGCCCTTAAAACACAACTTGATAGCGAGACGACCCTCACCGGCGCTAAGACCGACGTCGAGAACATCTACAGTCAATACCGCGTCTACGCCCTGCTTGGACCAAAGATTGGGCTGATTCGAACCGCCGACGACCAGCAAGCTGTTGAAGCAAAGCTCCAAACGTTAGCCGGTAAATTGCAGACACGCATTACTACCGCAAAGCAAGCCGGCAAGGATGTCACTGCGCTTCAAACCCAGCTTGATGATCTTACTGCGAAAATAACCGCTTCTCTTGCCATCTCTTCGAAAGTCGAAAGCACTGTTATTACTCTTGAGCCAACCGATTACAACAGCGACCACACCGTTCTGAGTGGCTACAATGACCAGTTGAAGACGGCACGCACCGACAACCAAGCGGCGATGGCCGATGCCAAAGCAATCGTTGCCGGGCTCAAGACCCTCTCGTAACACCATCCATCCAGTACATGACTTTATTTATTATAGTTTTATGCTATAATATAGTTATTCAGCACCCGCTGATGTCCGCTCTACCAAAGGAGTGTGGTGTTGCGTGCCTCGTCGCTTCAATAAGCGTACGACCCAGCTACATGACGTCAAGTACCCCGGGTTCCCTACCAGGACCCTCCACATCATCATCGACAACTACGAACTGGCCCAAAAGGGCGATGAGGGCATGCAAGCCTTCTTCATTCGGCAGTACAAGGCGATGGCGAAGATCAGCGGCGACATCCATCTCGAATGGGATAAGCTGCAGTTCAAGGCCATCGGTATTCCTGTCGGGCCAACCCCCGAGGTAAAGAAGCCGAACACCCGCCTGCCTGGTGGCGCCCCTGTCCCCAAGCCTGCAACCTACGGGTGCACCTGCGAAGCTCCCGCCTGCGGGTCCTGCGATCAGGATCGGCATCAGGATTGCCGGTACGGCTGCCAGTTCGGACAAATCGTCCGATGAGAACGGGCGCCCCTCCTTCACGGAGGTGGCGCCCATTTCACTATTGACCAACCCTTTACAAACCCATCATTTTCAGATACAATAAACCAGATTATGAAAAGCAACCTACACCCAACCGACTATAGGCCCGTCGTATTTAGCGATGACGTCGCCGGTTTTGCGTTCTTGACCCAGTCAACCGCACAGACCACCGAAACAATTAAATGGGAAGAT
>DATMTU010000170.1:0-3020 GCA_035564035.1 Dongiaceae bacterium | reverse complement strand
CTACAAAGGCAACGAATACGAAGTTATCGGTGAAGGCATTCACACCGAAACTGAAGAGAAATTTATCGTCTATAAATCACTCTATGCACCCTACACTATCTGGGTTCGTCCTTATGATATGTTTTTTGAAACAGTTATTATTGACGGGCAAACGATACCTCGTTTTGCTAAGGTCGATAACTAGCTATGGAACACATTTCACAATCAAATGCTCAACGTTTTGAAAACGGTGCCGTCACTTCATGGGAATATGAGATGCAAAATGCCAACTTAAATGTAGCGCCTATTCTCATTAATGGGCGGTATCCAGAAAATGGCTACACAAGCAATCAATTATCCGATTCTATTGTCCATATCATTGGTGGCTCAGGAACGCTCACCCTCAACGATGGAACGACTGTTGAATTGGCTAGGAATGATCAGGTACACCTTGCCGTAGGAGACGCCTACTATTTCGAGGGAAAGCTTGAACTTATTTACGCAGCATCTCCAGCGTGGACGCCAGAACAAACTAAAGCCGTAGCTGACTAACCCTATATTATTCGTCTTTCTCGTCGTAATCACCGGCGGCTGCACTCTGAAAATCTCTATAGGTATGAGCGCCTGATTGATACCGAGGCGCTTCCATCTTTTTTCGAGGAGCTTCTTGAACGGGGTCGCCAATATACTTTAAGCGGATGGCATTATAGCCTTCAAGTGTTATCGTCTTCCCTATTTTTGAGCTTAAGCCGCTACCGCCAATATAGTGTGCGAGCTCAATCCACTGGCCATCATCGGTTTGCACTTTTAATTCGCCAAACCCTCCTTCTTTCGAAGCAAATATACCCGCTTCAATGCGAGCGACTTCTTTGGCGTAGTCTTCACCATAATCGCGTGTCGCTTCGAGGTCGACAGCCCGTTCGGCAACAAGTAGCGCCCGACGCTTAATCTCGTCATCAATGTGCGTCGTAAAATCGGGCATGTCTCCAGAAATTTCTAAATCATCTGGAGAAACGACATCACCATCACGTTCTGCATCATTACTTTCGTAGCTCTGAACGTATTCCGACACGCATTACTCCCAGCGGAAAACCCGGAAGGCAATAATGTAAATAATCACCATCCAGCCAAGCACTAAGCCGAGCTGTGGCAGAATATTGACCAAGTGCGCACCTTCGGTAGTAATCAGGCGGATACCATCAATGACTGGGGTGAGCGGCAAGAAGCCAGTAATGTTTTGCAGCCATTCTGGCATCAGGAAGCGTGGGAAGAAGGTCCCCGACAGGAACATCATTGGGAAGACCACAATGTTGGCGAGTGGCGCTACCTGGCGTTCGTTTTTCGCCCAGCCACCAAGCGCAAGCCCGATACCGAGGATCATGACGATACTTAGTACCAGGAAGACGACTAATTCAAGCCAGTTCCCCACGACCTGTAAATGGAAGACACCGATTGCCACGGCAAACATAATGGCCAGCGAGATAAGCCCAATGAAAGCCTGGCCAATCATGGTTGATACAAAGTACTGCCAGACGCGTAGCGGTGTCGTGCTGAGGCGGCGCAAGATACCCATCTTCTTCAATTCTGGGAAGACGTTGATTGGCCCAAAAATACCCATACCAATGATGGCAAAGCCGAGTAGTCCAGCGAAGGTATAGTCAAAGGCGGTAAGGCTCTTCTCGTTCAATTGATCACCCACAACACTAAATGGCGTTTGGTTTACGACTAACTTCGAGTTGATCGCCTTGAATTGGCTTTCCAAAATGGAAGTGAGCGCCGTTCCTGACTGCTGATTGTTTTGTGTATACACGACCTGGGCTTCGCCGCTTGGATATTGTTGCCCCTGTTTGACGGTACCAAAATCCTTTGGCAGCACAATGGCCGCATCAAGTTCCGAACGTGACATCTTCTGTTTGGCGGTGTCAAGGTCGGTAACCTCCTTATTCACCTTCAAAAGCTTGCCATCTTCAGCTTGTTGCACGAAGTCCTTGGCGAAGGTTGATTGCGATTGGTTAATAATCGCCACGTTAAAGGAAACGTTTGAGCTGTTGCCATTCAAGCTTCCGAACACGAACAAGAAAATCAACGGAAAGATAATGCTGAAAAACAGCGCTAATCGGTCGCGGAAGAACCGCTTAGTGTTGATACGAACGAAGGTAAAGACGGTATACCAACTTTTTTTCCAACTATTTTTCATTACGCACCATCCCTTAGGGCTTTGCCAGTTAAATCAATAAACACATCCTCAAGGCTGGCCTGTTGGACTTCTTGCTTCTTTTTAAAACCACGCGCCAATAGCTGCTTAATGAGGTTACGCGGCGTGTCGATAGCGACGATTTTGCCATTATCCATGACGGCAATGCGGTCGCACAAAATTTCAGCCTCGTCCATGTAGTGGGTCGTCATAATCACACTGATACCTTTACTGCGAACTTTCTCGATAAGGTCCCACAGGTGGCGACGGGCTTGCGGGTCAAGGCCGGTGGTCGGTTCGTCTAAAAAGAAGACTTTTGGCCCGTGGACCAATGCCGTCGTAATACTCAGGCGTTGCTTTTGGCCACCCGATAAGTTTTCCACGTAGTTCTTGGCTTTTTCTTCAAGGTCGACATCGCGCAAAAACTGCATGGGGTCAACCCTTTCACCGTAAGCAGCGGCAAACATTTCAATCACTTCGGTCAGGCGGGTCTTGTCTTGAAAGGCCGGGCTCTGCGGCTGCACACCAATTAAGTACTTAATCTTGTGCGGATTTTTAGCAACATCTACCCCATCAATCTTTACCATGCCGCTGTCGATTGGGCGCAGCGTTTCCATCATCTCCAAGGTTGTTGTTTTTCCTGCTCCATTGGGGCCAAGGATGCCAAAGATTTCACCCCGCTTTACACTAAAACTTATGCCGTCAACGGCCTGCTTATCACCGTAACGCTTCTTGAGGTCTTTTACTTCTACCATGTACGTCATACGTTTTATTCTAAGCCTTTCACCCCTATAAGCACAACCCTGAAAAGAAGCTCCGAAAACAAGAAACACCCCCGGGGAAGGGG
>DATMTU010000169.1:0-12962 GCA_035564035.1 Dongiaceae bacterium | reverse complement strand
GGGGCCCAACGGGCCCCTGGCTCTTTATGCAGCTTGATGCTCAACGTACTTACCATCCGAGATCAACTTCGTATTGCGATCGTTCTTGAAGTAGAACCCAAGACTCTCCATGACCAGGTAGAACGCTTCCATGGTGGTACGAATCAGTTCGCGAATATCCACACCACATGTGGCTTCTGGTGGCACGCCGGTTTGTGCTAGAACAGATTCTGGCATCAAGAGCATAGTAAGCGCCGTTCGATCACGCGCTTTGAGCCATTCTTCCATGCGGTGCTTTACACCTGGATCTTCAATCCTATCGAGCCACTGCTGAAGCTTGGATTTCGAATTAAGATTGAGTGAGACCTTAACGCTCTTGTACGGCATTTCTCCTGCGTGGCCATATTTCGGCGCAAAGACTTGCTCCCACATGCCGTGATGAATCCAGTTAGATGACTCAGGATTTTTGTAAGCCTCCCGAGTCTTGACCGTTTCTTTAGTGAGGTGACCGTACTTACCTGACACAATCGCTTCCATAATCGACCGTTCTTCTTTAGCAATCTCTTCTAGGATGGCTAAAGCAGAGATCTTCCTGCCGTTCATAGCTGCATCAAGAATCGTCTTCATGTGCTCGATGACTTTCTTGTTGTAATAGATCGGCACCTTGGAGTTGCGTAACCCTACACCCTTGATCTCCATATCGAGTTCTTTGTACACATTACCCTCACGTGCGGATACATACGCGAAATAGTGCTTCGCACGAGAAGTGAGAACAAACACAGGAAAGAAGAATTCGTTCTTCATTTGGATCTTGAAGAGATTCTTTTTCTCGACACCGAGATTACAGGCCATCTTAGCCAGAATGTGGCGGATGGTTTGCGAAGTCAGGTAGACGGCTGTGTAAGCAACAGCACGCCCACGATTAGCAAACTGCGGTAGCGCGGTAAGCGCTTTCACCCAGTACTGCACTGTGAAGATGGTCGAATCCGTATCCGACGTAATAGCGCACCGGCGTAGAGAAGCTGGGAAATGACTTACACTCAGCGGCATGGAGTCATTTACCCAGAACACTTTAATGAACCTTTTGTAAATCGCTAGTGTTTCTACGATGTGCCTGGCAGTAGCCGCAATCAACGCATACCCATGTGGATCGGGTGGTATTTTGATACTCCCATCTTTGTTCTTGACGCCCTCTTTCATGTCTTTAATGGTGCGGCCATCCAGAATATCCGCTGACAACAACGAGACGTAGGCTTTAAGGTCGTCATCCATTCGTTTCACCCAACCATCCGCATCGTCTTCGGGGTTGATAGGGCGCATGGTAAGCTGGTTGAAAAAGTCTAGAACGAATTCCGGATTGATCTGGTATAGATGGTAGAGATCGCCGGAGAATACAAATGCTGCGCGTTCTGCATCGCTAAGTGATTTTACTAATTGCTCAATGTTCTCAAGCTCTTTAGCGTCTCGCCAGTAGAGATCCGTGGAACGCTTAATGCACTTCATTGTTTCTTCTACAGTGGGCGCACGTAGTCGAGACCCTAACATCTTTTCCACTTCAGCAATTTCCACATTGCTAATCGTGGCGAGGATATTAGCCCGTACTAGATCAGGGCACCAGTAGTGGCGGTTACCCAAAAGAAACTTTTCATTGTTGGCGTTGCCGTAACTAGTGATGGTACGGCAGAAGCTAGTCAACGTACTGTGACCAGTTTTATTGCAAAGACCCGTATGCTCCGAACGCTGTGCGCCCGAAAGTGCGTTGTTCTTGTACTTGTAGGTCGTTTGCATGGCGTTGTGGATGGCTTCCTGGACAGGATCATCTGCCATCTTGGCCGCCAACATCGCTTTCTTAGCCGCCGAGCGTTTGGCTAAGTTGCCCACAATGTACCGCGCAGGGACGGACTCTTTAACCGACGATGGCATGTAAGTCGTCATAGTCGGCGCTAGAATCTCTTTCTTTTCCAGCGTTGTCTGGAGGAATTGGGTGTAAGGCATCCGCTCCTCATGGCGATCACCATTTTTAGCGCGAACTAACACCGAAGCCATGGGTAAGGTAACACCTAGGTTACCACCCGGCATGGTTTGCTTCTTAACAAATTCCAAACACCGTTCAATAGGCTGTCCGGTCATCTTGGAAAGGTAGCGAGCATTTTGGTCGATATACGCGCCAATCAAATTCATGTCGCGTTGATAATCGTCCAGCTCTCGAATGAAAAGATCCATGGGGTCGTACTCGATGAGGGTCGTACTATGTTCCTTTTGTGTAAAAAAGAAAAAAAAAGAGACCGGGAGAGCCCCGGTCTCTTTGACTAATTTGATCAACACAAAAGGAAGTGAAGCTGCTAGCACGCAAAGCTGCACCCGCAAACCCCGGACGGTCTGCATACTATCCGGGCTCTTAGGTGAAAATTAACTACCCGAAGCGCCTGAGGCGCCGCTAGACGCACCTGAACTGCCGCTCACCCCGCCGGTGGGATAGGTCACATTAGTCGCTGTGAAACCGGCTGCCGACAAGATCGCGATCACCTGATTTTGCTGGTCAGCCGTCAGGTTGTCGAGCGTGATCTGCATCGAGGTACCATTGTAAATCTGTACGGTGCCATCGATAATCCACGGGATACCGTAGACCGTCTCGGTACCATCAGGCAAGGTGCACTTGATGTACTTGTATTGAGTGGGGTCGTTGGGTACACCGTTGCTAGATGGGATGTACGGATAGACCTGCTGGTGGAGCGCCTGCAGATCGTTCCGATACAGTCTGGCAGTGTTGTACGAAAGGATATCCGTCACTTTGACTTTGTTGATCTGGGCGCCCAGGATCGGATACGGATACAACTCGAACGAAACAGTGGTATCGAGTGTGAAGCTGGAGACCGACAGAGTCATGGGAGGATCACCTTGAGAGAAGTCTTCATAGCCTTAAGGCTTCTGAGTCAACCAATGGCTTCGGTCGACTGTGGCAACCGTTCGATTGGTGTATTCTATCACCAAACAACCGGCCGTCCAATTGTAAAAGTGATAGAAGAGCGTCCCGTCGCCGTTGTACAATTGGCACACCCGTGCGGCTTCAGCTGCAGCTTGGATGAGATGAAAGAACTCCATCTTAAGTTGAACTTCGTCCTGAGGATTCGGGACGAACCCCCAATAATGCTTGAAGTAATCCGCTACCTTTGTGCGCAACGACGGAAAATGATCAATCAACGAAACGAGTGCTACACCCATTTCGTTCATGTGCTCACTGATATCGAAGTACTCTCCATGTACAGGATCGATGGTGTTGGCTACGATTTCACGGAGTGCATCGGTGTACGCTTTGAAAGTGCGCCGTGTGTCCAGAACCACTAAAGGAATGGGCGGCGACATCCATACCACCAAATCCTTACGGTAGGTCATGCGTTGATCTCCATCACGAGACTTTTACCGATCCAGTGGCGAGCCACTAGCGTTGAGGTTTGGTACTCGCTTAAGTTGAGTTGGCTGATGATAGCGTCTACAAGGAAGTAGATTCCTGATAGCACCGTAGCCACAGTCGTGTAGATGACACTTTGTGTCTCCACATTGAGTCGGTGATAACTGGCGTTGTTAAAGAAATCGTCTTCGGCGTTCCTTAGGAGCGCTTTGAATGGCGTTTCATGACTGGTGTAGTACACCCATTCGGAGTCAAAGGAACCCCATGTTCCTACAGCATACTCGCACAGGGATTTTACGGTCAACCCAATGAGTTTAAGCTGCGGATCTAAAGGTTCACAATGCTCTATCAATGATCGGGTGTCCAAAATGACTTGGAGTGCGATGGATCGCATCATGGGTTTTTGGCCTAATCTCGGTTTCATGGCCTACTTCAATGTAGATGGATTGTCCCCGCACGCGGACATTAAAACCGCGGGAGTCCAAAGGAAGAAGACCTAGGATCGGATCTACTTGAGGATGGAGATCGTTGTACAGTTCACCGACCGCATCCATGAGTTCATCAATCACCTTGGCGTGTGTCGACGGTGAAAGATCGAACTTGACAAGATACCGAGTGACGCGATCGGTAGCAAGCGCTTCGCGCAGATGATCGGGATGCGTCGTGAAGAGTTCCCAGTAGCGAAAGAGAACGCCTAGGAGGCAGGCAAGTGTCCACTCCAGCATTTCGCTGATGTCGTGACCTGTTAACTCCTGGAGTCGTTCTTTGAGAACGAGGGCGCGGTCAGAATACCGGAGCCGTAAGGCGAGGTAGAGGTTCATTCAGATACTCTTGTTCGTAAACACTGAAACTCACCAAAACGCCTCCTCCGATGAAACGTTCTTGCACAAAGGCATGAACCGTTTTATTCTGGATGCTGACAGCAATTTTGGCACGAATGACTTGCATAAGTATCTCAATCGCTGCAGCTGCATTACCGCGAATGATTTCAAAGCGACGTTGGTCGCCACTTAAGAAAGGGTTCAACGAAAGGAGTTCGTGGGCCAGATAAGTAAGCGGATGTCCCGTCTGGTGATGACCTAATTGTTGCTGGCAACGAAAAGGTCCTTCCCCTAGAGCATAACACGTAAATCCAACTAAAGATTTCTCATCAATACCGTGTTGCTCTAGGATCGGCCTATAGTCGGCAACCGCCTCACGCAAGTCGCGTAAGGCGATTACCAGTTGAATGCGGTGTGCTTGCATGGGGAAACGTTACCTCGTAGATCAGCTGGCTACCGTTAAGCCAGAACTTGATGAACGCTCTGTTCTGGTAAGCGGTGATCACTGGGATGATATACGGTTCAAGAATCTTCATTATGCGCTCTAAGACAAAGCGCACATTCGCGATGCCTACACCACCAGCTTCTAACATCTGTTCAGCTGATGTCGTGCTGTAGCTGGATGACATCCCAAAAAAACGTTTGTAGATCAGCTCACTCGCTAGAAGCTGAATGTCCACCATGAGATCCGGGTCGTAATCCATATCCACGCCATTAAGCGTTAGGAGGCGCTCAATCTGCGAGAGCGCCTCACCAATACGGTAGTAAACCTTATGCGTCTGGAAGACCTGGTTCGGGGCTTGCAAATTCATTCTCCCCTTCGATTTTATTAGGACGACTTTCGGCAATCAAAAGACGAAGCTCGTCGTCCGTTTCCGTTCCGGTGTAGCCGGTTAAACGTTCCCACTCCAGAATGCGGAAATCCTGGCCGATGGTTAGCAGAAGGTCAAAACCAATTCGTTGGCTCGACCAAACGTTCCATGCGTACAGAGGAAGGTAGGCTTTGAGCTTATTCTCCAATGAAGTTACGATGTCAACCATGGTATCATCGAAGATCTTCTTTCGTGTATTGGCGTTAAATCCAGGCCAATACTTGTAGATCAAGCCCGTAGCCACATTAGTGTGGCCCCCATGCTTTAAACGTGCGGTAACATGATCGACAATGAAACCTTCTAACAGATCAGTAAGTCTCGTCGCTGAAACTTTACCGACATTCTCGTACCCATACTTACGGGCATGATTCTCCAAACGGACTTCTAGCTGTTTCCGGAGGTCGCGTAGTGGGATGATGATTTGCATCGAAGTAATAGCCTAAATCGAAGAGAAGTTTGAGAGTACGATGGTCAAGCCACAACTTCACTGTTTGCATGGTAGAACGGGATGGTACGTCTTGCGGGAGTTTACAAATCAGCCGAATAGCAACGTCATCTAGACGCGAGCTGTTGAGAATCTCTTTTGCAAACCGTACGGATTTATGGTCTTCAAACCCATAGTTCCAAAGCTCGAAATACTGCTCGAACCCATCCACTTGTATACGCGCTGCTCGGTGAAGAATGTGCACCACCCAGAGCCTAACAAGCTCTTCTGGGTTATGATGTTCCATCGCATGACGTTTCTGGAAGGCTTTCACTTCCTCAAGAAGTATCGAATACTCCAGTCGAAAATCGACAATCCAGATGATTCGATAAGTATTTGGTTGAAGGAGAGGGTGCATGATGCCTCTAGGAGCCTCTAGGAACGCCTACAGCGGCTTTCCTCACAAAATGGCTAGGTTGTGTAGGGGTTTACAGGGAAATCGATCCTGGAACGAATACGGCATAAAAGCCCAGGGGCCTAGCCCCTGGGTGTTTTGCTCACTTCTTTGTAACTGGAAGCTTTAAATTCTTCGTAAGCGAGATCCCGGATGGTGGAAGCCAGTACATCCGACACCTTCTTCATCACTGGATGGTTTTCATCCGCAAGCGAAAAAGGCGACTCCACACCATTCACAAAGACCCTACCATCGATTATTTCTATCGTACCCCTTGTCATAATGCACTCGCTGTCTGGTAGATCGGTGCGTTGAAATCGGATCCGTCAAGAAGTTTCTGGCCAAACTGCAAATCGCGGGGTCGAAACATTTCTATCGTCGGCATAAAGACTGCGGTCAGTTCATCGCCGACGGTAACAACGATAGCGTTTGGCCCAGCAGGACCGCCGTAAGTAGGTTGGACGTGCATCGCCAACTCTACATCGTTGAAGATAGGGTAGAGTTGCCCGCGCGCATCTGCATGCAGCGACAAGACAATCTCTACCACTAAATCACACCACGGATGTAAAGCGTCACGGCACCAGATGTCTTTTCCGTCGTTGAGTACGGAAGCCATGACATCCATCGGTGACATCGTAGTTTGGTTCTGCAAGACGTCATCATCGATGTCATAGGCGTAGAACTTGTCGACGATCGCCTCATACGCCTCTTGTGCATCACCACGTTCAATCTGCCAGAAGCAATCGATCATGATATCCGAAAGGATACCAAAATCAAACGGTAAGTGACGCAACATCGTCACGACACGCTCATCTTGCAACCAACGCAGGTTATTCACACGTACGACAAACGAGCGGGCCATGTAAGACTCCCAAAGAAAAGATTCGAATCGAACACCCCTCCCCCGTAGGGGAGGGGGTCGATCCACCTACCACCACCACACAAACGCGTTACAACACCATGCCGTCTTCTGTCGAAACGTCTTTACCGGTCACAAGAGAACCGGGAGCGACGCGACTTTGACGCAGCTTGTCCTGCTCCGCCATGAGATCGGACATCGATTTTGCAATGTCAGAGATCTCACCGTGATCGATCACGAAGTGGAGAAGGTTGAAGTTGCCGAGCTCCCTACGCGGGAAACCGACTTTGGTGTATTCCGGAATCACCGAATGGGTGGGTTCGTCGGGATTCTTGAGGAGGGAGACGATGCCGATCGGAGTCTTGTGGTGACTGACTGCATCGTTCTCTTCGTAGACTTCGAGGAGTGCCAGGCCGGGCTTGACCTTGGTGGCACGATGGTACTGGAGGAAGTGCAGGATGTCCTGGCTATCCAGGGCGTGGTTCTCACCGCTGGCCATGATTGAGAGCGCCACAACAACACGCATGATCATGTGGTCGGTCTCACTACGCTTGGTGTCCGTCGAGTTCTGTGCGTAGTGAATAACCACCGGCTTGTGGACGATGTTGGCGGCGATATTGTCCAACGACTTCAGCGTCTTCATGGTATTTTCGGTGGCGAGGTTTGACTCGCAAGCGCCGACCACGATAGCGACGACCGGGAGATCACGTTCCAGCATCTCCTTCACAATCAGCGGGCCTGCTACTGAACCGCTACCACCACTCGCGCTGAAGACCACGATGTTGAAATCGGCAGGAGCTTGCTCTTGGAGTACATTACGGACGACCTTGGAGATCGTTTCGTAATTCTCCGAACGCACACCACCGGAGCCGTCCTTATCCTTAAGGAGGTAGTGGCGCGCAGGATCGATGTTGTCTCGCATGTTGGCCATGGAGGTATCGAAGTAATGCGGGACGATGGTTGCCTGACCATCCAGAGGAGGATGACCCTCAAAGCGATTGACGATGTTGATGCCGCATCCACCGACACCGTACAGTGATACAACGCCTTTGCTCATGTTTTTCGATTCCAGTTGGGTGGGTTGAAACGACCGCCAGGAGGGTGGACTCCTGACGGTTTGAAACTTAATGCTCGACCTTCTCAGATCGTTGTTCGGGTACGCACTTGGCACTGATGGATTCATGACTCCTCCGCGCCAAATCCTCCCACTGCTCCTTGGCTTGCAAACAGTCGTTGTAGCTGTGGTACGTCCGCTGCATGGGCTGACCGTTCTGCGTCAGGATCATGAGGACGTAGAGGATGACAGTGTGTGTCATGACCGCTTGTCCTTCCAGGAGCCACCGAAGAGCCATGGGTTGGCGCCCACAACGTTGTGGGCTGCATCCCAGCAGACAAAGCTGCAACGATAGCCTGGCGTGCGGTAAAGCGCATACGGTAGGATCGGCAACTTCTCGGCTACCAGCCGTTCATCACCAATCGTATCACCATTCGGGCCGTAGCAGACACCGTCGTTACAAGCAATCAGATAGACTGTCAGGTCATCCTTGTTGCGAGCGACGGGGTTGATGGGGTAGGGACTCACGCTGTCGTGGCTGACGACGGGAGAGAGGGCAGGAAGCTGCATGGGGCTCACATCTTGTGCATGGGCATACACGGCATAAACGAATGTGCCGAAGAGAGCCAGGACAATGAGGATGCGGGCGACCAGGTAGCCCGGATGAAGATCGTTGGAACGCCTTCCGTATTTCATGGTGGTAACTCCTTGGTGATGGGTGGGTTACAAGTGGATGATGTGCAGCTGAAAACATTTCATTTGAAAAGAAAAAGAGAGGAGTTTACTCCTCTCTTTTATTTCCTTACCGGACAGTCGGATTCGCTGGATCCGTCAGATCGATCTGGTAGTTCTCGGCACCTGCTGTTGAGAAGAGGTATCGGCCGTCCAGGTAATCGACCGTATGGACGTTCTTGATAGCGGCGATGCGAACATTCCACGAACCTTCATTCAGATCGGCCCGCACGGTACCTTTGTACCGCTTGTACTCCATCGTGTCGTCCAGGCGCCTGAGGAAACCTTCGCCCCACATCTTCGCCTTCGCGAAGATTTTTTGATCTTTCTCTGACAGCGCGTCAGAGTCGGCCTTACTGGCCAGCGAGGTGACGACATTCCCGATCATTCGAGAGACGACGTCGTAGAGAACTTGCTCCTCCTCGCGGCGGCTCATCACTTCACCTCCACGTGAACCGCCAAAGGTTTACGCTTCGGCATATAACGTGTGAAGAGGTAGGTCAAAGCCCCGACAGTGACGAAGAGACAGACGACCAGAGCATACCGCTCTGGATGGAAGTACAGCTCAATGGCCTCGTACAAGAACCAGCAATACAGACCGTAGAGAATCACGGTGATGGCAAAACGGATCAGCGAGTGCTGTAGATTGGTCAGATGTTTCATGTGGATCGCCTTTGTGTGTGTTGTGTCAGAAGGAAGTTGCTCGCACTTTATTGTGTTTCAGTGTACGAGTCAAGGAGGTTATATGTATCCGAAATACAGTGGAATGGACAAAAAAAAGGAGGGCCGACGCCCTCCTTTTTTTTAATCTTCACCGAGAATCTTCCACTTGAAACGAACCCACTGGAAGAAGCGTTTCCGGTAGAGGTAATTCTGAAGATCTGCTTCGATACGCAAACGGAGGTCACACGGTTCGTAGATGACCTTACCACACACCGTGATTTTGTAAGCTGCGCCGCAAGAGAAATCGCGGCAGTGTCTCGCGCGACTCTCACCCGCTAGTTGACCCAGATGATGCATGAGGGTACGGGTGAAGAACGGTGGATTGGTTGGCTGGAAAATCAACAACGAAAGCGGAGTACGCTGACGTGTTGCTACTTCATCGTACATGTCTTCTTCACGGACTTCAACATCCGTAGGAGCTTCTGTACACGGTGAATAGGAAAGTGAAAGTCCCATGAACACACACCCTCAAGAAAAGAACGATTGACATAGATCGGGGAGGAGCCTCGGCTCCTCCCCTTTGGTCTTTTATGCAGCTTCCGCCAAATCGCAATTGGTGATGATCGCTGTCATCCGTGCACAGAAATCGTACTCACCTATCGCTGGGGTTTCTACTGACAACACCTTGAGATCCTTGCTTAACTTCCCTTCCTGAGGAATCACCAAGAACCAATGGAGACCATCACGGTCTTCCAACTCGACCTTCGGGTACTTACCGCTTACCCGATTGTAGACTTTCACCACGAGCGACCCGTTGGGAATGGGTCGGCAGGCAACGTAGATATCGTTGTCTTTTAGTGCGTTCTGCACGTAGTCCAGGAGATGACCATCCTGGAGGAGGACTGTTTTGATCTGTTGAGCGACAGTCTTCTCGCTTTGCGGCATGGTGAAAAGTGGAGCAGGCATCGTTGTTTCCCCTGGTGGTGATTAACGGAAGAGCACACGAATCAGTGAACGTTCCTCGTTGTCCATGGGACGGGCATAGGAATAGATCACATAGTCCGGATCATATCGTACCCCGGACGTGGAACGGTGAATGCGAGTACAGCTACCATCTTCCGTAATGAGGTAGCGAAAGACGCCGGTGGAAGGCCACTGTGGATCGAAGGGGTTGTGTGTGTCTTCTCGATCCATCAGGTAGAGATTGGCGCGCAATTCCTGACCATCCGTACCGATCTCTAGGACAACCGGGAGATCGTCTTCTGGTATGATCTTGGTGAAGTCGGGATCCTTCATGAAAAGGTTCAGGAGTTCACTGGACATCGTGAAAGGCGATTTGAACGGTTTGGCAACCGAGGTCACGTGTTCAGGGTCACGACGACGATGGCAGGTACGGTTGGGGAAAGCCATCGCCTTCATGAGGAGATCGAGTGCAATCTCTTTGATAGATTTTCGTGCAGGTTGCGTAAAATGCAGAACCATGGTATTCATAAAAACTCCTCTGGGCGGTAAAAGAAAAGATGATGCGGACCACTGGTCAGTGAAGTTATATGCAGATGAAAGCTAGTGGAATCAAGTTTTAAAGAACCGACATAAACCCCCTCCAGATAACTCCGGAGGGGGCTTTTGTTTAGATCGGTGTTAGAGCTGAAGCGTGGTGAAGCGACTTGTGCCCACCTTTCAAAGCCACTACCTCGAACTTAGGCTTCTCTTTGGAGCAATGATGGATTTCACCGTTGTACTTAGTAGGACGATCGAAAACCTTGATAATCTTGCCGTGACCGTGAGAGTACTTTACTTTCATACCGACGCGGAGCTTTACGCCGCCCAACCCTTCCAGCGAAATACCAGAAGTACGGTCACTGAAACCTTTGATGGTATCTACAAGCGCCTCTACCGAGGTCACACAGGTCACGCCCTGATCAGTAAGGGTCTTCTGTAGGGCTTCCGCCTGGCGCTCGTAGGAGGCCTCTGGGAGAGCGCTCTGGCCCGGCTCAGCATTCACAGGCAGAAATGCAGCGACCGTATGCTCCGGATTCTCGATAGCGTTCTTGTTCAAAGCCTTAAAAGTGGCTTCAATACCGAGGTCGCGATCCTGATCGGTATCCAGACCCTTCATGACCATACCGTTCATCACGAAGATGTGTTTGATACCCAACGACTGGTTACCGTTCTCGTCTCCATCGAGTTCTGCTTGGGCATCATCGATTTCAGCCTGCTTCTCAGCCTTAGCAATCTCATCCGCTTGATTAGCGGAATCCTGCTGCTGGCTTTCGTAAGAAAGCTGACCTTCACCGATACGCAATGTATCGGCCAAGTTCGTACCCAACTTCTCCTTGATCTCACCTAGCGTAGGATCATTGGAATCCAGACCGTGGATATGAATCTCAGGAGCGTCACCGTCTGCACGAGACTGGTCGACGATTTCACCGGAGTCGAGGTTCTCGGCGTACTGGACGCCAGAGTCTTCCATCGACAGCAGTACTTGACGTGTAGAGGACATAGCGAGCACTCCTAGGTGCAACGAGGGTATCAAATTATAGACGACTCCGTCTTAGCCCAAGCTGCTTCGATATCCATTTTCATGGCCTCTATTGCACCGATATCGTTGTAGAAGAGAAGTGCAACAAATTCAGCGGTGCCGTACTGACCATCCATTTCGTAGTGGATGGTTCGCAATCTAAACCTTCCTGTCCATAGATGTCTAATTTCTCTATGGGTACGGTCTAAGATCACGATGCGAATGAAAGGTGAATCTTGGCTGCTCTGGAGAGTCTCACCGATTGCATTCCAGATAGAGCGTGCACGCTCGTCATTCAAGAAAGGAATCTTGATAAGGATAATGCTATCTTCTCTACCATGACCGGTATACTTGAAATCAGGGTAGGGCTTCGTATCTTCGGAGAGATTCCTTTTGACAATGGTTCGCCCTAATTCGTTTTGTGCATCAAACCCAAAACGATAGAGTATACCTTCCGATGCATTAAAGCATTGTTCAAAGGTCTGTTTGATGAAGGTCGACAAACTGCTAGGAGCGGTGACATCCCAGATCATGGGAAGTGAACTATCCAACCACTCGACTTCAGTATCCATGGTCTTCTCCTAAAAGAAAAAAAAAAAGAAAGACCCACCTGCACTCTAGAGACTCCTTTAGGGAGCCTTGAGTGCAGGTGGGGTCTAACCCTCGTACTATGCTGGGTGGCAGTAAGGAATTACTGCTTGGCTACACCTTGCGGATGACGCTTCTTCCAGACGTTCGTCAGGAAGTTGGTCACAGTCTTGTCGTACCAGCCCAGGGCAGAGCCACCGTTCAGGAGCAGACCGCACACCAGGATCAGTGCGCCCATGAAGAGCGATTCCGGAAAGCCTACCACCATCAGTACCAGCATGGCGATGTTGATGATTCGCTTGCCATGGGCAAGGAACTCTTCCAGGGTCTTCTCCTTGGCACTGTTAGCCAATGCATTGTAGATCAGGTAGAAGGGCAACAGCACAACCAGCAGACCGATGATATCGACAGCACCGTTCATGATACTCTCCTTACGTGGTTTGGGTTTAGTCTCTTAGGATCTATCCTAGAGCTCAGGTTTGTTATATGGATCTGAACTTTATTGGGATCTTTCTCTTTATCCTTCTTTTCCCAATATTAATTTACTGGTCTACAACTATAGTTTGGGGAGGGGGATAAATAAAGC
>DATMTU010000168.1:0-9605 GCA_035564035.1 Dongiaceae bacterium | reverse complement strand
GCTATTTAGCGACGTTGAGGCAGATACTGCATTAGAGTTTTGGCTAAATGAACTAAAAATAGACAAAAGTCAAATAATGCCTACCATAAATCGTATCATTAGTGGTAAAATAGGGACGTACAAAACGAAAAACCAACACGGTGTTATGACAGTTTACGTATTTAATATGAAACTGCGAAACTGGATGGTTAATGAGTTGCATGTGCCGCGATAGCTCCTGCGTGAAACGCTAATCAAGCGTAGAGCGCATGCGCGAAGGTAAGTTATGCCGCGATAGCTCAGTTGGTAGAGCGCATCCATGGTAGGTCGCATGACCCTGCCCACTGGTAAAGAAATTTACGAGTGAATCCCGAATAACGGTTAAAGCCCACGCAGGGTAAGACCGTGGCGAACAGTTTATATTCGCCCGAACGACTGACAAGGGAAGCTACGTTACTTCGGTAATATGCTTAAGATACAGTCTAGCCCTCTTTGTGCGTTACGAAGAAGAGGTGTAAGCGAAGGATGAGGTCTCGGGTTCAAGCCCCGATCGTGGCTCCACGTTGATACGTCAAAACGTCCGTTTATTCGGGCGTTTTTGTTATTCTTACGCTTGAGATTTACTTCTATGAAGTCTATAGTGGCTCTATTATGACAACAAACAATCCCGAAATGCTTCATCTCGTTGAAGTATCGCCTGAATCAACTATCCAAGAAATGGCACAAGAAGTGCTTGATGCGGCTGAACGCCTAAAAGAAACATTAGGACAGAGCCCTATGGATGATGAGTCTGAAGCGGCTGAAATAGTACGCGCTGCGATCCAACAACTCGAAATAACACTTGATAGCATCGAAACACGCGAAACGTTGCAAGGTGTCGAAGAAATGGAAATACATCCAATGTTCGAGACGGTCTTGCGATATCTTACGCTAACACGTCGATATGAACCGGTATCTGTTGAAGAGCTTTTCGACCATTTGAAGCGTAACCATCTTATTGAGCAAACCGATACCTCCGATACAGTGCTTGATGAAGTGCTCGGTTGGGCTGATGTTATAGAGCGTGATGCGGCGGAGCTGGGCCGGCCAGGCTCACTTGTTTACGATGAAGCTACTGATATGATTGGGTTTGCGGCGCCAAACGAAGAGATTTTGCATCTTGATTTTGAGCAACAAAGGGCGCGAAGAATTGGAAAGACGTCAGTTTTACGTGCGCTTGATCTATCAGTACAACCGCATGAAGCAGGAGAAGAGCATAAACCGATTGAACCGCCTCTTCATTTGGTAGAGGAAGAGCACGAAACTATGACCGAGCCAGAGGATCTGGCGGTGAAACCGGAATATCCTCCCTACACAACCGATGAGGTACGGACGGCAATTCAAGAAGCAATCGATAAGAGCAGTAAGGGTGATATCAAACAAACCGAGCTGAAGCAAGCATTAATTGCACTGAGGCCCTCGGTGACACATGAGGATCTTCAGCCACATATCGACCTTCTCTGTGAACAAGGTGTCTTCAAGAAAGTCCGTCTTAATAAACTTATGTGGTTGCGAGTCTCGGATGGCATCATTGAGGCGTCGCCAAAAGACAAGGAAAATGAAATCAATATCCCGACAGCTATTTCAATTTTACGAACACTCACGGCGAGCGGCATACATCCGCAGCAACGATTCGAGGTTAGCGATATATGGCGTTCGATGGGTAATTCTGGAAGAGTGCCTGAAGGTATTGCGAACGAGCTCCGCCGCCAGTGTCGATTGCTATCTAAAAAGGGCCTCGTCGCCGTTGAACAAATGAAGCGCAAAGGCGGCAGCCAGCTGAGCCGGTCAGCGACCCATCAAGTATTTAAGGTTGGCATTGCTTCGTCTGAAGTAAAACGACAGTTTCAAGCAGCAATTGATAGCAAGAATGAGCAGGTGATCACTTATCTTATCAAGAACGGCCTGTTTGTACTTGAGTAGATTTAGTGGGGACTTGCTAAGCAAGGGTTATTTTGCTATAATTAACCCCTGAAAGTCCCTGTCGCGACAATGACAGGCTAAAATAATTGTTTAAGGGAACCCTTTAAGAGAAATTATGGCAAAGAAGAATACGAAGCGAAAGTTGGTTGGTTTGGTGAGTGAGCTCACTGGTCACCGTACTTACTACACCACCAAGAACACGCAAAACACGACTGAAAAAATCAGCCTCAAGAAGTACGACCCAGTTGCTCGTAAGCACGCGGTCTACACTGAAACCAAGAAGAACCTTGGCCGCAACGAAGTAAAAGCTCGCAAGAGTTAATACGCGCCAGACAATCAAAAACTCCGCATATCTCGCGGAGTTTTTAGTTATATATCTTCTTGTGATTGCCGAATTGTTCCGGCGAGCCATAAAGCCGAGGCAAGAGTAACATCGAGCATCTGGCGCGTTAAGTGTTTTTCGGTCAGGTAGACAAATAGTTTCCCATGCTCCACTTCAATACCATGCGGCCAAAAGCGGCTGCCTATACCAACAATGGTTGGCGAGTCAAAAATAACTTCGGCGTCGCGGGCGTGGGTGGTTCGTGCCAAAATTTGGTAACGCCCATGAAACTCTGGGCTGTGGTGCGACGAAAAAAGGCTATTAATAGGCTGCATATATGGTTGGGTTGCAAACAGGCGGCTATACTCAGCACCCTCATTACCAGTTGGCACAAAAAAGATATGGGGAACGTTACGGACATTAAGATTAATTTCAATGATTGCCCATGTCTGCAAGTGCTGCTTTTGGCCGGGAAGCGATAAAATATCAAACCGCTCAACCATGCGAATGTCATATCCTTCATAGCTACCAACCGCAAAGTGACCGTCTTGATGGGTGAGCGAGGCGGTGAACCCGCGAATTGCATCGTATTCATCGTCATGTTGGTGGACAGTACCAAAATTAACAAAGCCTATTTTGTCATAAAATCGACGAAGCATAGCGCCGCGCTCTCGTTTCAAAGGGCTGATGCGATGCAGGATACGTTGGAGGCGCCCAGCATGCTTCATATTAGTTCTTTCCAAGTAGGTCAATCAGGGTAGAGAGGTATTCAGCGTGTGACCAGGTTAATGGCGCCGGGGCAATCACTTCATCGGTAATAGGGTCGATTTGTTCACCCATCATACCGGTAGAAAGCATATGTTTATGTACCCAGCTCAAAATTGCGTGCGCTTCTTCAAGGTTGCCATTTTCAATGGCATACTGTGCTTTCCAAAGTGTCGTAATATACCACCAGTTACCCGTAATATTCGATTCAGAGCGGCGGTAGTCGTCATCTTCGTGGCGTGGGAGGCCAGGGCGCTCCAAGCTAGTGCCGAAAAGTTGCTCGATGGTATTAATAGAAGCGTTCACTTGTGGACCATTGGCATCAAACAGGCCGAACAGGAAAGCCCCGAAGATGGCTGCAGTATCAATTGTGTCATCGTAGGTAATTTGCCCGTTAGTAACGATAAGCCCCCGGTAAAAGACATGACGATCACTATTAAACAGGTGTTTATGTGCGGCGGCTTGGATATCATCAGCTGCGGCACGCCACTTCACGGCACTCTCTTCGTCACCGGCGACAACGGCCAGGTCGGATGCAGCAAGCAGCGCGGCATGGGTGACGGCAACCGTGTGGGTATTAATCAGGAACCGTACTTCCCAAAGGTCGTAGCTTGGTTTTGGCAGCCCGGTGGTCTCGTCAATATATTCGGCCATGAAGTTAGCCATCGGCTTAATCATAGAGTGATAGAAATTCTTAATGAGTGCGCTGTCTTTTGAGAGCATATAGAACTGAACGAAAACAAAGACAACCAGCGCGGTTTCATCTTCTTGGATGGGGGGCGCCACAACATCGCCATGAATATAAGGGTGCCAGCTGCTCCCCAATGCACCATCGGCACGGTATTTGTGCATTAAGTAGCCGTTCGGGTGCAGCCCGCGTTGGCAAAATTCGAAGAAACGGTAGGCTTCTTGGTAGTAGCCGAGGCGAATCAGCGGCCAAACGACATTTGCGCCATCACGGGGCCAGCAGTAAGCATAGTTATCTTTTGAATAGTTTAGAAGTGTACTATCGGTACTGGCAATGACCGCGCCGCGTTTATCGAGCTGTGATTTAACAATCATCACGCTCTCAATGAACCTATCTTGGTACTCTTTCGGTAATTGCGCTGCTGTTTGAAGGGCTGGCTGTAGCCAATCGTGCCACCATTCGGCAGTTTTACGGATACGCTCATGAACACCTTGGTCTTTGACTTGCCGGTGAATATAGAGAGCCTCACGCATACTCATACCGGCTGCAATCCAATACTGGGCGCGTTCCGAAGAAAGCCCGTCAATATGCAGGCTAAGCCGGAGGATAGAATCAACCCGGCCATGTTCAACGTTATTCTTGCTTAGCTCACCGTCTTCGGCGTCGCGATACGAGCCGTCGTGGCCTTCGATACCAAACAACCCAACCGAATACTGATCAAATGGTGTCGCATCAGTTTGGCCGGAGATAATAAACGCGCGCCGGCCACGGTAGTGGAGGACGGCGTCGCTGTCGGGAAGATACTGCGCGGTATCGGTGTTACTACGTGAGTCACCAATAGCAAATGCCTGATACATAAAGAGTTTTACCTCGCGTGGATCAGGTGAGAGGTTGATGATATGGATATTACGAATGAAGGCACTCATGTGCATATCAACAACGTCGTCGAACTCGAGCATGATGCCAAGTTTTTGGTTACGTGCTTTTGTATGGCCAATCAAAGCCGTGTGAGGATAGTGAAATTCGAATTCCCAACTGCCATCATCAGTCCAGCTTAACTGGCCGTCAACGTAGACGCCAACTTTATGACGCAAACCGGCGCCGGCGGCATGGTTCTCAAACCCAACGTAGGGGTAGTAAAGATCGTGCACCACCCCAAATTTGTTCAGTCCGACATGCAATTCACCGTTGCTTAAAACAATCGGTCTAGCCACCCAAACCTCCTGTATGATGTGTTTCGTGGAGCCGCCAACGGACGTCACGGATAGCGTTCAGATAGTACAGGAAAGCATCATACGGCGAGTCGTAAGGGCTAAAGTAGGCGTGAACATCACCGTCGGTGAACCATTTAGTACACATGTAGTAGGTGTGGTCAGATGTTTGCAGCTTGCGCCAATCAGCGATGAGATCGCTGTCGCCTGTGCGAATAATGTCCTCCTCGAGTGCGTAGAGGTAGCGCATGGCTTCATGTTGCATACTATTGCCAAGCCAAGCAGTCAGGTCGCGCTCGCTGTCGGCCCAAGTAACCGTCGCGGGCATGCTTAAGTCGCCAACAGGCTTACTGGCTTCGATAGCTTCAGATACAGTGTAGAAAGTATTGTCAGGGTTGGAAAGCCAACGGCCAACAAACTCTTCAAAGAATTCAAAAATACCGGTGTCTTGCCATTGGTGTTCGCCGAAAGTCTCGTAGTCCATGAATAGGTTAACCAGTGGTTGGTCGTGGATCGATGATTCCATCCAGGCATTGTACTTATCAACGGTCAGCGGCCATTCTTCCCAGGCACGGTTACTAAAGCGGAAGGCCAGGTCGTCACTGAGCTTGTAGTTCTTGAGAAGCAGTGAAATATCTTTAGTACCCTCTGGGCGGTAAACAAAGTTAGGGCTGCGCCACTGGAGAATAGGATCCCAGCCTTCGGCAAGGATGCCCTTGAAGCCATATTGGTCAGCCCACTGGGCAAGTTCGTCGTTGTAGGCAAGCTCGGTGTTACGGAACACGTTGGTTTCAACCCCAAATATTTCACGAATTTTTGCTTTGTGCGCTTCAACTTGGCGTTCAAATTCACTGCGGCTGTAGAAAAAAGCGAGCGAGTGGTAGTACGTTTCGGCGACAATCTCGACGCGTCCAGTTTTAACCAGACGCTTAAAGCTCTCGAGAACATCTGGCGCCCATTGCTCGGCCTGTTCAATAAAGGTACCGGTAATACTCAAAGACACTTTAAATTCTGGGTGTGTGTGAAGCAGTTTTTCGAGCAGCGCGTTCATTGGCCGGTATGATTTGTCGGCAACTTTATTAAGGATTTTTTCGTTATTGTGGTTGCTTAGCGCATCTGGGTCGTTAAAGTAATTGTGGTCGATTGAGGTATCGAACACGCTATAATCACGCACACGGAATGGCTGGTGGACATGGAGGTAAAGAGTTATCCCGCGTTGGCTCATACGAGGGCTCCTATAGTTGGTCGTATTGAGTCGTAAACACGGACACACTGTGTAGCAACGTCTTGCCATGAAATGCGGGCATATTCATGGGTGATGTTTTGGCGGAGTGATTCCTTGAGGGCTGGCGATGTGGCAATGCCAACCAATTGGTCGGCGAGGCGGTCAACGTCCCAGAAATCGTAACGGAAAATACTATGCAGTACTTCACCAACGCCAGATTGCTTGGTGATGATGAGCGCATTATCGTGATGAGCAGCCTCAAGAGCGGTCAGACCAAAGGGCTCGCTAATAGAGCTCAATACGAAAACATCGGAAACGCTGTAAGCGTCGCGCCACTGTTTGCCGCGAACAAAGCCGGTAAAGAAGATTTTATCGGAAATGCCAAGTTCTGCCGCCAGACGAATTAACTCGTCGCGTTGTTCGCCATCACCTGCGAGAAGTAATACAAGGCGGTCGTACTTTTCAATGGCTTTTGCCATAGCGCGCACCAGGTTGCCGAGACCTTTTTGGATAGTAAGCCGTGTCACAGCGCTGACAACGGTATAACCCTCTGCTTTAAGGCCTTCCAGGTAGCGGTAAGTGCGGCGGTCGTACTCGTAGCCATCATCAAGGCTGGCGGTATCAATTGCGTTGTAAGCGACTTCTACTTTGTCGGCAGGGATGCCATATTTTTCCACGATAATACGCTTAGTAATCTCGCTGACAGCAAGAATCCGGTCGGCCATAATCAACCCTTGGTATTCAATCTCGTGCACGATAGGGTTGCCCGCATTGCCTCCGGCGCGATCGAATTCGGTTGCATGCACATGAACAATAAGGGGTTTATCGGTCAATTGCTTAGCGCGCATGCCAGCTTCCATAGTGAGCCAGTCGTGGGCATGAATAGCGTCAAAGTCCTTTTTACCGACTAAATCCTCAACAAACTGTACGTATTTGTGTTGAATTTCGCGAATTGTTGATGGCACACCACCGTTGCGTTCGGTGATGCCACTCAGGAACGAGCTGTCGTAGGCGCCCATGCCAAACTTATGGAGAGGAGAGAGATTGGTGGCGCTATGGATGGTCATGAAGTCGATATCGTCGTGTTTTGCCGAGTAGGGGACGACAAAGTCAATCGACGTTCCTTTGAGCGCCAGTGCCTTCGAGAGGTGGTAGCATGCAACCCCCAGACCGCCACTATTGTGTGGTGGGAGCTCCCATCCCAGCATTAATATGTTCATAACCCCTGTCTCGCGGTAGCTTCCTAAAGCGTATCGCTTCGCTCCTTTTATTTTGGCCACGTTTTCTGCCCTGATTATAGATGCAAATGGAGGCATTTACAACAGTTCTTATGGTTAAAATAGGCCAGAGTATTCCACAGGGTTTGGTTTGTCGGGTACAATAGGGTGCATGACAGAACTGCAAACACCAACTCCCTCGATTAATCAACGCTCAAATTGGCTTCGTGCAGCCGTTCTTGGCTCTAACGACGGTATCGTGTCGGTAGCTGGCCTTGTGGTCGGTGTCGCCGGTGCGACTGATAATAAACTCATTATTTTAGTAACAGGGGTCGCTGGTATCCTTGCCGGAGCGCTTTCAATGGCCGCTGGCGAATATATCTCGGTCAGTACGCAGCGCGATATGGAGCAAATGTTGGTGGATAAAGAACATGCCGAACACGGTAGTACGAAAACTGGCGAGGCATTCCGCCGCCACGTGATGGCGGAACACGGTGTTGACCCCGACGGCATGACAAACCCATGGCATGCAGCCATTGCCTCCGCGGCATCGTTTTTTGTCGGTTCGCTTATTCCGATGGTTGCTGTCATGTTGCCACTTGGTGTTTGGACAGTGCCGGTAACGTTCTTTGCCGTTATTCTGGCGCTTATCTTTACCGGCTGGTCGAGTGCGCGGCTTGGCGGCACTAACAAGCGCCGCTCAATTATTCGCGTGGTTATTGGTGGCGTACTCGCTATGGTCGTTACCTATGGTATTGGCCGACTTTTCGGTGTTGCGGGTATATAGTTCGTCTCGATTTTAGAGTTGATCATCAACCTCGGCCAAATAATGTGCTCGCCAAATCGTGCGAGCCATTTTTGATGGCATAAGCTGGCAATACCCATGGAGTTCAATATACCGACGCAGTAAAGCACCGCTTTTACCGTCAAGGTAAACACCAAACCACTCGACGTATCCCCAGCGGTCACCAACAGGTACGCTTGCCGGAGAAGAAGTTGGATGGTAAGCGGCTTGAGGGCGCCCGGTCGCAAGACGAGTGATATTTTTAGCAACATGCTTGGCTTGTTTGATTGCTGCCGAAGCAAGGCCGCTATATTTCACGGTATTATTATCGCCAATAACATATACGTCGGGCAGCGCTTCAAGGTAGGCATCAACAATGACCTGACCTTTAGGGGTGAGGCGAAAATGCTTGGCATGGTGTGCGTAGAACGGGTTGTTTATGACACCCGATGTCCAGAGAGCGGTTGAAGTAGGGTAGTCTTTACCATCGATAGTAATACTATTTTCGTCGAGGGTTTCGACGCGATGATTCGTCAGAACTTTAATGCCTTGTTTTTGAAGCTCGTGCTTCACTTTTTTAGAGGCTGTGACTGACATTTTTGTCAGGATACGCGGGGCAACTTCGACTAACATGACCTTTGGCGCAGCGGCCTTCAGCTGGTAGGTGTTTTTTAACTCATTTAGGTATTGATTGAGTGCACTCGCGAGCTCGATACCGGTATGGCCGCCGCCGATAACGAAGAGTTCTTTATCGAGCCGTTTAGAGACAACTTCATCATGGATATGTTCACGAAACTTCTTTAAATCATTAAGTGTTTTAATGCCGTAAGCATGATCACGAAGCCCTTTAACATCAAAATAGGTAGTGACCGACCCAAGCGCAAGAACAAGCTTATCGTAGTGATAGTCTTTCTTTTTGCTGCTAATAAGGTGACGCTGGGGGTCGAAAGTGGTGATTTTATCTTGAATAATCTCGACGTTGGGGTGAGTAGCGAAGATGGTATGGAGCGGAATAACTGATTCGGCATCATTGCGACCAGTTGCGGTTGCATACAATGTGGCGTGGTGCAGGAAATACGGCTCATCTGAAATCAGTGTGACTTTCCCAATTTGACGCTTGCTGAGCTCGAGTGCCGCTTTAACACCACCAAACCCGCCACCAACCACAACCGTGTGCATAATAGTACCCTTTCGTTACTGCTTATGGTAGCAGGGAAGAAGGCGAGCTGTAAAGCTTTAGAAATACCACCGTATCTGGTACAATGGTGGGGCTACACGCAAAGGGGCATAGTACAACGGTTAGTATACCGGTCTCCAAAACCAGCGATCGTGGTTCGATTCCACGTGCCCCTGCCAAGCATAAGCACAATATAATGGAACCCTTGCTATTTAACGACGTATTTTATGGTAAACTGTAATCACTATGAATACAGTAGGTATTGTAGCGGGTAC
>DATMTU010000167.1:0-3024 GCA_035564035.1 Dongiaceae bacterium | reverse complement strand
TATATTAGCTTGGTATAATAAGATAGCATGAAAATTATCGTTACAGGCGGTGCGGGGTTTATTGGCTCGAACTTCGTACATCACGTCTTCAAACAGCGCCCAGACTGGACCATTACCGTATTAGACGCACTTACCTACGCCGGTAACCCTGCAAACCTTGAAGGGCTCGATCCTTCTCGCGTCACCCTCGTTAAAGGTGACATTACCGACGCTGAATTAGTCGATAAACTCGTTTCTGAACATGATGCGGTCGTTCATTACGCAGCAGAATCACACAACGACAATTCGCTCAAAAACCCTCGTCCTTTCCTCGATACTAACATCATTGGTACCTACACTATCCTTGAAGCAGTTCGTAAATACGGCAAGCGTCTGCACCATATTTCAACTGATGAAGTATACGGTGACCTTGAACTCGACGACCCACATAAATTCACCGAGAACACACCATATAACCCATCAAGTCCGTACTCATCTACCAAGGCTGGTTCCGACCTACTGGTTCGCGCTTGGGTTCGCAGCTTTGGTGTTCAAGCAACCATTAGTAACTGTTCAAATAATTACGGGCCCTACCAACACGTTGAAAAATTCATCCCTCGCCAAATCACTGAGGTGCTTGAAGGCCGCAAGCCAAAACTATACGGTACTGGCGAAAACGTTCGCGACTGGATCCATACCGAAGACCATAGTTCTGCTGTTCTCACTATTCTTGAAAAGGGGGAAATCGGTGAAACCTACCTTATCGGCGCGAACGGAGAGAAAGATAATAAAACCGTCGTTGAACTCATCCTCGAGCTCATGGGCAAAGACCCTAAGGACTACGACCACGTTGCCGACCGGCCAGGCCACGACATGCGTTATGCGATTGATTCGACAAAACTTCGCACCGAACTTGGCTGGGAGCCGCAGTTTACTGATTTTGAATCAGGACTAAAAGACACTATTGATTGGTACACGACTAACGAGGCCTGGTGGAAGCCGCAAAAAGCTGAAACGGAGGCAAAATATGGCACAAAATCCTGAGTCGTCACTTGAATTTAGTAAAGATCTCGAAGCGCATACAACTGATATTCCCGGCTTAGTCTGGTGGGACTTGCCGGTCCATGGCGACAATCGCGGCTGGTTTAAAGAAAACTGGCAACGAGAAAAAATGATTGCACTTGGGCTCCCCGATTTTCATCCCGTACAAAATAACATCTCGTTCAATGATGAAGTTGGGACGACCCGCGGCATTCACGCCGAACCATGGGATAAATATGTATCCATTGCATCAGGTAAAGTATTTGGGGCTTGGGTCGACCTTCGCGAAGGTGATACATTTGGCAAGACCTTTACCGTCGAGCTCGATCCAACAAAGGCAATTTTTGTGCCACGAGGTGTCGCTAACTCTTTTCAGGTACTCGAGCCAGATACAGCCTATACTTATTTGGTAAATGACCACTGGTCACCAAATGCTGAATATGCCTTTTTGAATCTTGGGGACCCAACCATTGCTATTAAATGGCCGATTTCACTTAGCGACGCAATCCTCTCTGACAAAGACAAGGCACACCCTCAACTGCAAGATGTGACACCTATTAAGCCAAAGAAGACTCTCATCACTGGTGCCAATGGTCAGCTTGGCCGTGCCTTACGTATCGAATTCCCTGATGCCGAATTTGTGGACCGCGCAAGTTTTGACATTTCCGATCCATCAACCTGGGGTGATCGCCATTGGAACGACTACGGAACAATTATCAATGCGGCAGCCTACACCGCCGTCGACGCAGCCGAAACCGATGAAGGGCGCATTGAAGCCTGGAAAGCCAATGCGACCGCAGTTCAGCATCTTGCGAAAGTAGCCATCGAAAACCATATTACCCTTGTTCATGTTTCAAGCGACTATGTCTTCGATGGAACTACAGCACTACATGACGAAGGTGAAGCCTTTTCACCGCTTAACGTCTACGGTCAATCAAAAGCAGCTGGTGATATCGCCGTAGCAACCGTACCACAACACTATATCGCTCGAACCACCTGGGTTGTTGGTGAAGGAAAAAATTTCATTGAAATCATGAAAGGCCTTGCCGAAAAGGGCGTGAAACCAAATGTTGTCAACGACCAGATTGGCCGGCTGACATTCACTGAAGACCTTGCGAAGGCAATTCGACACTTGGTTGAAGTTAAGGCGCCTTATGGTACTTATAATGTTACCAATAATGGAGAGCCTGTAAGCTGGGCTGACATCGCCAAGAGGGTTTACGAGCTAGCTGGTCACAATCCTGATGAAGTTACCGGCGTGAGTACCGACGAATATTACGCTGACAAGGAAGGTATTGCCCTTCGCCCGCTACAAAGCACTCTCGATCTTACGAAGATTGAGGCTACTGGGTTTTTTCCTCGCGACTGGGAAGAAGTCCTTAAACACTACTTGAGCGATAAATCGCAATAAGACTACACTTCAGCTTCTTCAGGAACTTCAGTTGGAGTTCGGTTGCTCAATTTCTTTATTTTTATGAATGTAGTCCGCGCAGGTTTCAAGATTCGTGCCTTAATAGCTTTCCCGTCATAGCCATTCAGCAACGCGTTAGCAAAAACTGACGAGAACTTTATCGATGGACTGTCTATATACTTCTCAAAGAGAATAGTAGCACCAGCAATTACAGGAATTGACAGAATGATACTCAACACTGCACTCGCATTATACCCAATGCCTATTTTATGCTTTAGCAATAGAAAAAGGGCCATCCCAAAGGTATAGAGAACCGTAAGGTGCACTAAATAGAGAGAGAAAGTGTACTTTCCAAGTATGCTTATCTTCGGCCTTTTGAGAAAGTTGCTCAATTGGCTTGAGTGTAGAATAACAAGCACCAGACCAATTGCTGCAAAGGATAAGTATATCGTTGACCACGTAAGGTTTAGACCAGCAATCGTAATATGTTGATAAATAGTGCCTGCCACTGGACCAATTGGGTACCCCCCTAAGAAGAATACGATAGCAAGAATAGGAAGTAAGGTGATTAAATTACGTTTCTTCGTCGCTAT
>DATMTU010000166.1:0-3751 GCA_035564035.1 Dongiaceae bacterium | reverse complement strand
GCTACCTGTGGTTCAATATCTACCCAGCACGGTTCTTTATGGGTGATGTCGGCAGCTTTGCCTTAGGGACGTCACTGGGCGTTGTAGCGATGCTCACCAATTCGCTGTTTATTTTGCCCATTATCGGTTTGGTATTTGTCGTTGAGGCGGGTTCAAGCTTGATCCAAATTTTCAGTAAAAAAGTATTTAAGAAAAAAGTATTTATTTCAGCGCCAATTCACCACCATTTAGAAGCGAGCGGCTGGCCTGAAACGAAGGTGACGATGCGCTTCTGGGTGATTGCTGCTGTTGCGTCGTTTGTTGGCGTCATGGTTGCATTGGCGGGGGGCGTTGCCTAGCATGGCTAATGCGGGGTGGCGTCGCCAGCATGCTGAGGCGGCTGAAGGGATTATCCGTCAGCACCACCCTGATCGTATTATTTTGGTCGGCACGCTTATTTTGCTATTGGCTGGGCTTCTGGTCATTTATGCCATTGGGCCACAGCGTGCGCAGTTGATGAACTCAATCTTCGGCTATAACTATTCTGACCAATATTTCTTCCAAAAGCAGCTGATTAGTTCGGCGCTGGCATTGGTAGGGTTCTTTGCTATGACGAAGATACCCTACACCTGGGTGCTCAAACATGGTTCAAAGGTATTGTGGATTGGATTTATTGCCTGTGCGCTGTTGGCGATAGGGGGGTGGCTCCACTTGATTGCTGCAACTAATGGCGCAGTACGCTGGATTGACCTTGGGCCACTTGGCAGCGTACAGCCGGCGGAAATCTTAAAGTTCGGCATTCTTTTATACCTCGCTGTTTTCCTAGGTATACGTGTCAAAGAGGGGAAAGTGAACGACTTTAAGGCGACATTGTTACCGGTAACAATTATTACGGCGCTTGGCTTACTGTTTGTGATTGTCATTCAAAAAGACATGGGAACGGGGATGTCGTTGACGGCAATCAGCGTGACGATGCTTTTTGTTGCGGGTATTAACCGCAAGGTTATTTTTGGGCTAATTGGGTTGCTGGTTCTGGCGGGCCTGATGTTAATTTTTACCGCACCGCACCGTGTGGAGCGTATCTTAACGTACTTACAGGGTGACAACACCACGACAACTGACGCCGATGCTTACCAGGTAGAGCACGCCAAAATCGCTATTGGATCAGGTGGACTGTTTGGAGTGGGGATTGGTGGTAGCGTGCAGGCTTCAGGGTATCTTCCTGAAGCCATTAACGACTCGATTTTCGCGATTATCGGGGAGACCTTTGGGTTTATTGGTACTGTGGCCCTTTTGGCGCTGTTTGTAGCCTTGCTGATGCGTTTATTAACTGTTATGGACCACTTGGTTGATATCCGCTTGAAATTGCTAGCTGCCGGGGTCTTTGGCTGGATGGGCGCACACGTTATACTAAATATTGCAGCTATGATTGGTATCTTCCCGCTGACCGGTATTACGTTACCGTTGCTCAGCTATGGTGGCACCAGTATGATTTTTATGACGGCTGCATTAGGGCTGATTTATCAACTATCGCGCTATACGGCACACCCGTCGCGTATTAAGGAGGATGACTATGAAGATACTCGCCGTGGGCGGGGGGTCGGGCGGACACGTTACGCCAGTCGTCGCCGTGCTTAAAGAGCTGCGCGCTCGCCATCCTAAAGTTGAACTACGATTTTGGTGTGATGAAAAGTTTGCCCCGCAAGCCCGTTCGATTGTGGGTGCTTTTGACGACACGATTCGTGTGGATACAATTATTGCTGGAAAACTCCGTCGATACCACCACTTAACCCTTCTGCAGCACGTTCTGTGGCCATCACTGATGTATCGGAATTTTGCCGACGGGTTCAAGGTAGCCGCTGGGTTTTTCCAGAGCCTTTATAAACTGATTACATGGCGCCCTGACGTGGTGTTCACGAAAGGTGGGTTTGTCTGTTTGCCAGTGGGCATGGCGGCGCATGTGCTGCGTATTCCATTGGTGATCCATGATTCTGACGCACACCCGGGCCTGACGAACCGTGTATTGTCCCGTTGGGCAACCTATATTGGCACGGGCGCGCCGCTTGAGTACTATCACTATCCTGCGGGTAAGGCGCAGTATGTGGGCATCCCTATTAACGAGGCTTTTCAACCGTATACTGCTTCTGAACAGAAGGCCGCTAAAAAGGCGTGGGGGGTTGAACTTGAAAAGCCACTATTAGTCGTGACCGGTGGGGGATTAGGGGCTCGCCGACTTAATGATGTCGTCATTGAGTCACTAAAGGAACTACAGCGATTGACCTCTGTTATTTTAGTAGCCGGGGCAGGGCAGTATGACGAACTTCGGGAGCAATTCCCGGAAAATACCAAACAGTTCCAGCTCTATCCGTTTATTAGTAATATGCACGAATTGCTTGGCGCGGCCGACATTGTAGCGACACGGGCAGGGGCGACCACGATTCTTGAACTTGCAGCCTTAGCGAAGCCGACGATTTTGGTACCAAATGCGGCTTTAACAGGTGGCCATCAGCTAAAGAACGCCGCCGTTTATGAAGAGGCGCAGGTAGCGATTGTATTGAACGAGGATAAAACAGTCGAGAACCCAAAACTGCTTGTCGATGCGGTTGCGGCCTATCTGAAAGACCCTAAAACGACCCGCATTATGGCTGATCGGTTCCATAAGTTTGCCAAGCCTCATGCGGCTTATGATATGGCAACGTTGATTCTAAAGGCACGTTCCTCCCATTCGTAAGGTATAATAAACATAACTATGATAAAGTTGTCGATAAAAGCGCGCTCGAAAAAAAAGCGTGATCCAATTGTGCCGCGTCGACGACGGCTTGATGATGAGACGCCAACCACACCGGTCAACCCGCAGTTTCGCCGCAATCAGACACTCAGTAGTTACCGGCATAATACACCCGAGGAATCGTCGCGCCAAAAGGTACATCACTTGGCGTTACAACGGCGGAAAGTTGGGGGTTTGTTTATTGTTGTTGCTTCAGTGGCGGCACTACTGATGTTACTCTTGTGGCAATTGACTGCACAGGTTCATATTACCACCTCGACCAAGCCGCTTTCAGTGCCCTTTGACGCATCGCAATATGAGAAATCGATTAATGATTATTTTGCCGTGAACCCTGCCCAGCGGCTTCGGTTTGCCCTGGATGAATCAAAGTTAAGTGAGTTTGTTTCAGCCCAGCTTCCAGAGGTTGAATCACTGACTATGACAGGAGCTCCAGCTCTGGCGCAAACGAACTTTACGATTACTTTTCGGCAGCCAGTTGCCGGGTGGATTATTAACGGAAAACAATACTATGTTGATAGCAATGGGGTTGTTTTCCAAAAGAATTATTACGTTTCACCGGGGGTAGAGATTGTCGATGAGAGTGGTGCAGCCCCAACCCAGGGTACGACTGTTGCTGGTGGGCGATTGCTTGGTTTTCTGGGAAGGGTAGTGGCGCAAGCAGGGGAGAGGGGATACACCGTTACCAAAGCTATCTTGCCACAAGGGACCACCCGCGAAGTAGATATTTACTTAAATGGCGTATCAACTCGTGTGAAGTTGAATATCGACAGGGGAGCAGGGGAGCAGATCGAGGATATGACCCGTGCACTAAAATACCTTACCTCGCAGGGAGTGACGGCAGAGTATCTTGACGTTCGCGTTAGCGGTCGAGCTGCCTATAAGTAAGCAGTGAGGAGCCATGGCTTAGCGCTCATGGTTGGCCTATACCAGTCAAAGTGGTCCTCTCTTCCCCCTCTTTCGTTTGTATTGATGTTCTATTTTTGT
>DATMTU010000165.1:0-27360 GCA_035564035.1 Dongiaceae bacterium | reverse complement strand
AAAACTTGAAGCTAAACTGAAAACCCTTCCGCGGTCGCCGGGTGTTTATTTTCATAAATCGAAAGATGGCGAGATTATTTACGTTGGGAAAGCGGCCGTGTTAAAAAATCGAGTTCGCCAGTATTTTCAAAGTACCCGTGACATGGATGTCAAAACCCGCGCATTGGTTGAAGAGATTGATGATACCGATTGGGTAGAGACCGAAAGCGAGTTGGATGCGCTTTTTCTTGAATCGGAAATGGTCAAGCGCTACATGCCGCGTTATAACATTTTGCTCCGTGACGATAAATCGCAAATGTTTGTGCGGATTGACATGAAAAGCGAGTGGCCGACTGTTTCGTTTACGCGTAACCCAATTGACGATAACGCTGATTATTTCGGGCCCTACTATAATGGGTTTGCCATCAAAAAAGCACTGCGCTATCTACGAAAGATTTTCCCTTATTACACAAAGCCGCCAAAAGACGGCGTGCGTCCGGACCTTGATGCGCATATTGGGCTCAGTCCGCGACCCGGTACAACCTCCGAAGACTATAAAGCTACGCTACGCCAACTCGTTCGCTATTTTGAAGGCGGGCGAAAAGCGATTATTCGTGATATTGAAAAACAAATGCAGTTAGCCGCTAAATTGCATGACTTCGAAAACGCTGCGCTCTATCGCAATAAGCTGAATGACTTACGGGCCCTGCAGCAACGTATTATGTTTGGTGATAAAGAATTCTTAAATATTAGTAAAGACAAGGCACTGAGTGATTTAGTTGCATTGTTTGGCTTGCCAAAAATACCGGCGCGGATTGAGGGCTATGACATTAGCCATATGGGAGGGGCTAATGTGGTGGCAAGCATGGTGGTCTTTACGAATGGTGTCAGCGACCGCGCCAACTACCGGAAATTTAAAACCCGGATTGAACGCAATGATGATTATGCCAATATGTACGAAACCTTAACGCGACGTCTGAGTGAAAAAAATCTCAAAAGCTGGGGCATGCCCGACTTACTATTAATTGATGGCGGTAAGGGCCAGCTAGATGCAGCGCTTCGAGCGGTAGAAGAGCATCAGCTTGCTATTCCCGTCATAAGCATTGCTAAGCGTGAAGAGGAAGTGATTGTTCATCAGACAAAGTCGCACATTGCCACAGCAGCACTCGAAGAATACCTAAAAGGAAGTAAAGAAGATTCGGGTGTCTGGGTTACAAAATCGGGTGATTATTTTGTTGTTAATTTACATGCTGGTCAAACCAATGCATCGGGGCATTCCAAGAACCTCAGAGGCTCCCATGTGGGCCCAGCTCGGTACGTACACGTCACCCAACTCTTTCAAAGGATCCGCGATGAATCGCACCGCTTTGCGGTGAGCTACCATACTGTTTTGAAGCGAACCGGTCAAATTAAAAGTCAGCTAGAGGATATTCCTGGTATTGGTCCGAAAACGCGCCATCTCTTAATAAAAACCTTTGGTAGCTTACGCTCAGTAGGTGAGGCCGATACTGAAACGCTTGCGCGAATAGTGGGGCCAAAAAAAGCTGATATCATTTATCGTTATTTGCACCACCAATAATGCTCATGCTACTATAAATGCACCATGGGCACTCCTTTAAATAGGGATCATTACATACGCGCAGCAACAACCTCTCGGAAGGGTTTTACAATTGTCGAATTGATTGTAGTGATTATCGTTATTGGTATTTTAGTGGGCGTTGTGATTATCGGTTACGGTAACTGGCGTCAAGAGATCTCTCGAAATACGATCAATAGTGACTTAATACATGCTGGTGCAGCTATGGAATCGAATGCTAATTTCAGTAATAGCTATCCAGCATCGGTCGGTAGCGTTTACACTGCTAGTAGCGGAGCACAGCTATCAGGTGGAGCACTAGGCACGCGCAATTTTTGTATAAGTGAGTCTCGGCAGAGCGATGTGTTCTTCATGACAAAACAGAAGATAGTATTACCAGGCGTATGTCCGCTCGTTTACTTTGATCCGTCGAAAACTGAGACTTACCCCGGGACAGGTACTGTCGCCTACGATTTAAGCGGCAACAGCGAAGATGGGACGTTTCGGAATGCAACGACTGATAATGTGGCCGGGCCTACCTATGTCGCAAATGATGGTGGAGGTGTGTTTGCTTTTGATGGTACGGGTAAATATTACACGCCCGATATTCTGACCCTTGGCCCAAATATGACATGGTTTGCCTGTGCTAAGACAGTAGCGAGTAGTAATGGATATAACATGTTTATGGGCCAGTACCTTCCCTACTTTGGGACGTATACGAATGGGACGAGTATTATCTTCTCAGATAAGATTAGCGGCACCCAACGTACGCTTACGAGTACAAGCCCAGCGATCCCCCTGAATACCTGGAATTGTTACGCTTTTACCACCAGTTACGATGGTGCCAATACGACGATGACAATCTACATTAATGGTACTCAACGTGTCGCCGGTACCTACACAGGGCAGCAAGACCCTGCCACCTCTAAATTTACTGTAGGCGATGGTAATTATCCGGCGCTATGGTATCCATTTAACGGTCGCATCGGTGATGTGGCAATTTATCCACGGACCTTTAGTGCAAGTGAGATACAAGGGATTTTTGGTGTTGTCCGCGGTAAGTATGGCATTTAGCGGTATACTGAAACAATGGACTACCATCGTCTTACGAGGAACTGCTTATACATACTGACGGCGCACGACGAGATGCAAAAAAGCGCTGATGTAGCGTATCCTTTTTTTCAAGATACCAATTTTTATTATGCTACGCGGCTAGCTGAGCCGGGTTGGCTTGCGGTCATCAATACGCATACAATGGATCATGCGCTGTTAGCTCCAAAGCGAGATGTCACCAAAGAGCTATTTGACGGGATGTTGACGTATGATGAAGTGCGCTCCCGAACGGCTATTGCAACGATTATCCCTTACGAAGAACGGGCTGATTTCTTACGCCAATTGAGCACGACCTATACCACAGTACATACTCTTGGTCGTGATCCGCACGCTCCTTACTATAGTCATACGCAAAACCCGGCACAGGCTCGACTCACACGCCAGCTCAACAAGTTATTCAAAACAGTCGTTGATTGCCGCCCAGAATTTGCCCGGCTCCGTGCCTTGAAAACGGCTGATGAATGCGTTTTGATGCAACGTGCCGTTGACACCACCACGCAGGCATTTCAGGAATTAAAAAAGGCGCTGCCTACCAGCCATTACGAATACGAACTCGAAGCACTTTTGAATGCTACTTTTCGACGCACTGGCGCGCAAGGCCATGCCTATGACCCGATTGTCGCCAGTGGTGCCCATGCTTGTACGCTCCACTACACAGCGAATGCTACCCAGCTCCCACGCCATGGATTAGTACTTATTGATGCTGGTTCGCAAGTAAATGGTTATGCGGCTGACGTAACGCGCACCTATGCTATTGGAACACCGACGCCTCGTCAGATTGAGGTGCATGCTGCGGTCGAAAAAGCCCACCACGCAATAATTGCGCTTATTAAGCCGGGTGTCGCTTTGAAATCATACAGCGAGTCTGTTGATGAGATTATGAAGACTGCACTTCAGGAGGTGGGACTGCTTGAAGATCGGAAGGACTCCCAGACGTATCAGAGGTATTTCCCGCACGCCATAAGCCACGGCCTTGGGCTTGATGTTCACGAGTCGCTGGGCGGGTATAAAGAATTTATGCCGGGGATGGTCTTCACAGTTGAGCCGGGTATTTATATCCCCGAAGAGGGGATTGGTGTTCGCATCGAAGATGATATTCTCGTGACGGAAACAGGGCACGAGAACCTGAGCGCCGCCCTCCCCACAGGACTATAGGTCGGTTACTCGTACCTCTTGTGCTATACTGGCAACAGTTATGAAACAGCAGTTCTTCGTGTTTGTTCTCCGATGGATTCTGAACGCCGTCGGTTTGTGGGTGGCGGTCCGTCTTTTAGGGACGGGCTATGATAATGTTGCCGCGACGGCTGGTGTATGGGGCTATCTTTTTGCCGGGCTTATTTTTTCGGTGATTAATAGCCTATTTAAGCCACTTCTGGTGATTGTTTCGTTACCGGCTATTCTTCTTACCTTGGGGCTGTTTACGGTTATCGTGAACGGCATCTTGGTGTACATTTCACTTCACCTTGCGCCAGGCCTTTCAATGTCATTTGGCAACTCAATCCTTACCGGAATTATCCTAAGTCTGATAAACTATATAGTAAGTGCTGCGATTGAGATTCGCACTGGAAAAACGAGGAACTCACATGTCAATTAACGCTATTATTCAAATTGTTATGATCGGATCGGCCGCCCTCATGATTATTGCTATCTTGTTGCAACAACGTGGCGCAACGCTTGGTGCTGGGTTTGGTAGCTCTGGTGAACTGTACACGACTCGCCGAGGTGTTGATAAGAACCTCTTCGAGGTAACGATTGTTCTGGCAGTTATTTTTGTTCTGTCAATTTTGGCAGGCTTGTTGATTCCTAGTTAAGGCCAGGCATCCGGTGGCTGATTCTGATCCAAGCAAATGGCGTCGCCTTCCCAAAATGAGCTTTAGCTCAAAGGACTTAGCGCGTCGCATGAAACGGGTGGAAGGTGCAACCGTCAAGCACGCTCGCCGGTTCGTCTTTAAACGTTGGGATAATTTCCGCGAGGCTCGCCGCCGTATTGCTTTGTGGGTATTGGCTATTGGTATTGTTATTGGCGCAACGGGGATGCAATATCTGTGGTATTCGCACGACTATCGGACGAGTGCTTTTGCAGAAGGCGGTACGTATGCTGAAGGGGTGCTTGGTCCGGTTAATACGCTTAACCCGATTTTCGCGCAGTCCAGTGCCGAAGAGGCTGCAAGCCAGTTGCTTTTCTCTCGTCTGCTTACATACGATCAAACAGGTCATCTTAACTATGACCTTGCCGACAGCATGAAGGTGAGTAATGATAATAAAACCTACACACTTTCGATCCGCCCCGATGCAAAGTGGAGTGATGGGGTATACGTCAGGGCTCGTGACGTCGTCTTTACGGTTGGGCTATTGCAAAATGCAGCAACTCGTTCAACGGTCACTGGGTGGGATGGTATTAAGGTAACGGCTGTCGATGATTTGACGGTTTCGTTTGAGCTTCCGGCAGTGTATGCCGCTTTTCCGCATGCACTCCGCTTCCTCCCGATTTTGCCAGAGCATATCCTCCGCGATGTGCAGCCAGCGCAACTCCGTGAGAACGATTTTAGCAATAACCCGGTAGGGAGTGGCCCCTATACTTTGCGACTTTTGCAGGACATTGATACTGCGAGTGGCCGTAAGGTGATTCACCTGGCGCGGAGTAAAGAATATTATGGCGGCCAGGCAAAACTCGACCGTATTCAGCTGTACGTCTATAAAGATACAGATTCTATTAAAAGGGCATTAGCGGCATCTGAAGTGAATGCGGCAAGTGACTTACCGGTTTTGACAGCTGCGTCAGTCGATCCGCAACATTATGAAGTTGATGACATCCCTATTAATAGCGGTGTGTACGCTTTGTTTAATACCGATAGCCCGACATTGCAGGATAAAAAAGTGCGACAAGCACTTCAGATAGGGACGGATACTACTGCTGTTCGTTCGGCGATATCAAATAAATTACCTGAACTTCATCTACCATTCTTAACAAGCCAAATCACTGGTGCGGTTCCTGCGGCGCCTATCTATAACCCAACGCAAGCGGCGCAGTTACTTGATGACGCCGGTTGGAAGATGGATAAAGGTGTCCGCAAAAAAAATGGCCAGCCACTAACGCTTGCCGTCGTCACAACAAAGAACCCTGATTTTGAAAAAGCACTCGATGTTCTTTCGGTACAGTGGCACCAGCTTGGGGTGACAACCACGACGCAAATTGTTGACCCAAGCGACCCATCGCAAAACGTTGCCCAGAATATTCTGCAACCACGCCAATACGATGTATTACTGTATCAACTGACAATTGGTGCCGACCCCGATGTCTATGCCTATTGGCATAGCTCACAGGCGAGTGGTGGCTTTAATTTCGCAAATTATAAAAGCTCCATTGGCGATGATGCGCTCGTAAGTGCGCGGGCGCGCCTTGAGCCGGAGCTCCGTAACGCCAAGTATATTACTTTTGCCAAACAATGGTTAAGCGACGCGCCGGCAATCGGGCTGTACCAGTCAACGGTGCAGTATGTCCATACGAATAATGTCCACACTAATCTTGATAGTTCGACGCTGATATCGGCTGCTGATCGTTACAATGGCGTCCTGTACTGGTCAGTTGGCAGTCGGTCGGTCTTTACGACGCCGTAGGTGCACGCGTAAAAGGGTTATTGATTAATCGAGGCGACTTCTGTATAATTACCAGATGTCGGGCGCTTAGCTCAGTTGGCTAGAGCATCTCGTTTACACCGAGAGGGTCGGGGGTTCGAATCCCTCAGCGCCCACCAAACTGATTATGGTTATCATTCTCAATAGAGAATCCGACAGATACGAAGACACCCCGATAGGTGTCTTTTTGTATGTCTGACGAGGAAGTTGACGTATGTCGTCCGATTGCGTACTGCCTCTCACGGCCTCTGTTTCGAGGCCCTAGTGCGCCTCACAAGGTCGGTATCGGTACGTACATTTTGCGACGTTCGTAACAGGGGTGGACATGTACCGATGCCATGCCGCTTGTGCTTGACGTGTCTGACGCCCCTGTCATAATCAGGGACACCATGGAGGAGCACGCACCGACCGCCACCGAGCGGCTAATCAACCGGGTTCGCGGCTGGTGGAAGGGGCAGGAGTCTGATGCGCCCGTCCTGCTACCGTTGACGCCCAAGTATGACCCGGATCGACACGGCGTCTATTTTGACGTCATCGAAGCAGCGCTGGCCGAGAAGAAGGAGCCGGTGCGCAACATTGCGCTCACGGGTAGTTACGGGGTCGGCAAGAGCAGCATCCTCGGCGAAGTTGCGCGACGTCATGGCGACAAGGTCATCTCCGTATCGCTCTCCACCCTTGGGTTCCCGGACGACGAGCCGCTACCGGCCGGCGACGTTGCGAAGGCCGCATCGACGAAGACCAATCGCATCCAGAAGGAGATCGTCAAGCAGCTCCTCTACAGCCAAGATCCGCTGAAGACTCCCGGATCGCGATACCGTCGCACGACGCGGTTCAGGCTATGGCGAACGTTGTGGCTGTCGGCTCTCCTCGCTGTGCCGATTGTTCTCGTCTTCTTCCTGACGGGATGGACGGACTCGATCGCGTCCCTGATGCCGCTGGGGACGCACCTCCCGTGGCTTCGCCACGCTGTCTTGTTCGCCGGCTCGACGCTCCTCGTGCTCTGCTTCCTCGCCGTGTTCCATAACCGTTTCCAGATTGCGAAGCTCGGGGCTGGTGCTGCCACGATCGAGCTCTCATCGAAGTCGGCAACATATTTTGACGAGTATCTCGACGAGATTGTCTACTTCTTCGAGGTGGTCAAGCGGGACATCGTCATCTTCGAAGACATCGACCGATTCGATGACGCTCACATCTTTGAGACGCTGCGTTCGCTCAACTCGATTCTCAACGGGGCCAAGCAGCTCAAGGGGCGCAGGGTGCGCTTCATCTACGCAATCAAGGACAGTATCTTTGATGAGCTCGGTGCACGTGCTGCAAAAGAAGAGCTAGCGGACGGCGGTGCGGGTACGATTGGCGCCGGTAGCCAAGACGAGCAGGACGACGCAGCCGAAGCAGAGGTGGCGCGCGCAAATCGCACGAAGTTCTTTGACCTGGTGATCCCTGTCGTGCCATTTATCACCCATCGCAGCGCTCGCGATCTTCTCGTGCGGACGATGAAACAGGACCTTCAGCACGGCGTCTCCGACGAACTGATCGACCTCACTGCCCGCTTCGTTGCTGACATGCGATTGATTAAGAATATCCGGAACGAGTTCGCGATCTTCAAGAGGCAAGTGATCGATGCGGGAACCCTTGAACTCGAGGAGGACCGTCTCTTCGCGATGGTCCTCTACAAGAGCACGCACTTGTCCGACTTCGAGCTGATCAAGCTGGGCAAAAGCAAGCTCGACGAGCTCTACAAGAAGAGCCGAGAGCTTGTCGCTGAAAATCTCAAGCAAATCAATCTCGATCTCGCGACGGCTCGTACTCAACGCCGTCGATTGTCGCCACTTACCTCCCAGCGAGCTAAGACACTTGGCGCGGGTTTCGATGAGATGGTTACGCGTACCCTCCGACATCTACGCAACGGTTCCTCAATTCGGTCTCGAACTGTTGCTGGTGTGGCCTTTGGTGAGGCTCAGGTCACGACGCCCGAGTTCTGGGAAAAGGTCGCTGCGATGGGCGACACTGCGACCGTGGGGATTCTGTACCACGACAACCAAGTCGGGCAACGGAGCATGGAGTTTACACGGGCGGACATCGAAACTGAGCTTGGTGAGCGCATAGATGCTGCAGAGTGGGTTGAGAGTGAGAAAGCTCGACTCGACAAAACCATCGCTGACAACGTAGCTAATCGAGAGTTCCTCACTCGCACCGACATGAGCGGTCTTTATGCACGTCCCGAGTTTAAGCTGAAGGTTGGCAACCAGGAGTGTTCCTTCGAAGCACTAGCGAAGCAGTGCCTTGAGTCAGAGCTTGCTCGTCGCTTGGTCGAGGCCGGGTTCATCGATCGGAGCTTCACGCTCTACACCTCGACGTTCTATACAGATCGCGTCAGTGCAAACGCAATGAACTACATCCTGAAGAACGTCGACCCGCACGTCATGGACATGCACTTCCGATTGAAAGCCGGTGATGTCAAAGCCATCATCCGCGAGCGTGGTCGAGCAGTACTCCGCGAGGACGCTGCATACAACGTCAGCATCCTCGACTACCTGCTGAAACACAACCCGGACGGACGCGACGTTATGATCGGTCGTCTCGCGCAGGGTAGGGAACGCGACCGTGAACTGATTGACACATATCTCAGTTCCGGTAAACACACCGACGCGTTCGTGCGAGCACTTGCGGAGCGTTGGACGGACACTTTGACTTTCCTGGTCTCGGAGGCTGGCGTTGACGACGATGCTCGCAGGGAAGCGGTAGACACAACGCTCAAAGCGACGAGTTTCGACGTCGAGCTGAATGTTGACGACGAGGTCCGCGCATACCTGGAAAGTGAGTACGGAAGCTTGACCACGTTCACTTCCGAGGACATGACCGCAGGGGTTGCCGGGCGAGTCGCCGAACTTGTCCATCGTGCGGGGTGCCAGCTCCCTATGCTTGAACCGCTTGCAGCACCGATGCTTGGCGCGGTCGTAGCAACCGGCGACTACTCCATCACGGAGGCAAACCTGCTGCTTGCATTGGGGGACCCAGAGCACTCACTGAGTCTTGATGCCATCAAGGCGACGAGCGAGCATGTGTACGAGCGGGTGCTTACGGAAATCAGCACCTACCTCGCCGTGCTTGACGAAGGGCGTGCCGCAGTCCTTGATGAAACGGCATTTGTCGCAGTGCTGGATGACGTCGTCGAAGCTGACGAAGATGCCGTGCTTGAAGTCGTCAAGCGTTCAGCAGCGGGTTGCGTCGTGGACAACCTCGAAGACGTATCGAACCAGGCGTGGACTGCGCTCGCGGAGCACGACCGTTTCTCGACCACCTTCGCCAACGTCAACACCTATGTCAACGAACTCGGGTTGGACGACTCTCTTGCGCGGATGCTGGAGGATGCCGGACAAGTCGATACTCCCGATGATGCTAACGAGCAGGCAAAGGTTGAGATCGGCATGACGATTCTGGGGGAGAAGGGGCGTCTGCCATCGCCAAAGCTCCGAGCTGAGCTCGTCGGCAGCATCGGGCTCGCTGACTACGTGGAGGCCGCGTCTGTGCCGGTGGAACCTGGCAACTTGGTTGGCTGGCTCATCGTTGAAGACGTGGTCGAGGATAATGCCGCTACGTTCGGCGCTATCCAGGCAGGAGATCTCGACGGACGCGCCTTCGCTATCAGCAAGTCCAGGAAGTTCAAGGACTTCATGACATCGGCGGAGGTTACTCCGGCTGAAGTCGGTCGGCTCGTGAGTCACGCGCAGGTGCCCGCTGACGTGAAGGCGACTATCGTTAGCCGGTTCACGGAGTTCACTGTAGGAACGCCTCGCGCTGGTCTCACGCTCATCGCGCGCTACGCGCTCGAACAGGGACTTGGCCTGACGTTTGACGAGGTCGCAAGGCTCGGACAGGAGGGCGTCGACGCCGGCCTCGTACTCCCGCTGCTTCAGCCACATCTCTCCTCGATTGGAGGCGCGCAGCTCGCTCCTGTACTCGTGAGCCTTGGAGGTGAGTACGCGAGATTGTCAGTGCCGAACGGCAAGCGCCCTCGAATCGCAAATACTCCGGCGAACCGTGCGCTTGTCGATCGGCTCAAGCAACTTGGCATCGCCAACTCAGATACCGAGATTGGTGGCCAGATCAAGGTCAACATGAAGCAGGCGTAGCCAATTGTGTTCATGCTTGACCGCGTGAGGCGACAGGTTCATAGTGACGCTCACGATGGCGAGACTCACCGACCACGACTATCTCAAGAATCATGAACTTCTCCGGACTAACCGAGCAGCGGACAACACAGCCTTCGTGATGCTTGATCCAAGTGAGCAGTGGGACCTCTTCAGTTACTATCTGCCGCACGAAGTCCGTGGCTATCCAGCACTGCTTGGGCACCGCGCAGAAGTCTCCAGGCTTGACCCGTCACTGCCGCAGCGCGCCGGACGTGCCTTCCAGAAGTTCCTCATCAACCGAGAGAACCTATCGGCGTACCGGACGTACGCCGCCAGTAAGCCCAGGACCAAGAAGAACGCCCCGAAGCAGATCTACGTTTTCAGTGAGGTCAAGCCCGAGCTTGATCCGAAGCGGTTCGTCGACATTATCCTTCGTGCGGCGCGTGAACAGCGCGAGCGGGACGCCTCAAGGGATTGACATTTTCGAAGATTTGTTCATAATCAATCAGGTGTTGTGCTCATTTGACGCGACCGTGTGAATTCCGCAAAGGAATACCGGCCCGCCTGAGATGAGTAGCGATCGTTTGCGCGTTGAAGCCCAACTTCTCGCCGACGCTCGCCAGCGACAGTCCGGACTGGTAGAGCCGGCTGGCCGTAGCAACCTGCGCTGATGAGATCGAGTGGTCCCGAACGGGTTCACGCTGCCGATCCAGTGCTGCACGAACAGTGGTCCGATGAACCCCATGCGCTCGTGCAAGCTCCTTCATCGAAGCTCCCGCCCGGTACCCATCCACGATGGCCTGCTGGACCTCAACGGGAAGTTCCTTCGGCGGACGCAGCTTGCGGACACGAGACGGTTCACGCGAAACCCGTTCTGATCTTGCTTTCTCGAGTAGATCACGAAGTTGACAGGTTGTCTCCTTTGTTTTCGAGTAAGCACCCAGGACGCCCACCACGATGTAAACTACCAGTCGGTAGTTTATTTATTAACATCATAGGCGCGCGTGCTGGAATTGGTAGACAGGCTAGCTTGAGGTGCTAGTGTTCGCAAGGACGTGGAGGTTCAAGTCCTCTCGCGCGCACCATGGTATTATTTCAAAAATGCTCCGTTCGAAAGGTGTTTTACACCGGAACGGAGCATTTTTTGTCTTGCAACTTCTGGCAAAAGGTGGAACCATAAAAGCAGAAGCAGTTAACAAGGATACGGGAAATGGCAGTCATTATTCAGGCAAAAGACCTCACGAAACTATATGGAAAAAATGCGGCGTTAGATCACCTTAACCTTGAGGTGCAGACTGGCGAGGTGCTGGGGTATTTAGGGCCGAATGGCGCTGGTAAAACAACGACAATCCGATTGCTTCTTGGCCTGATTCGTCCAACGCAGGGCCATGCGACTATTTTTGGCCTTGATGCCGCAAAAGACGCTGCAGAAATTCATAAAGATATTGCTTATGTACCTGGTGAAACAAGCTATTGGCCCTCACTATCCGGTGCTGAAACATTAAAACTGCTGGCTAAAGTTCACGGTAGTGTGGACGAAGCGTATCAGACCGAGCTGATTAAAAAGTTTGCTTTTGACCCGAACAAGAAGGTCCGCAGTTATTCAAAAGGAAACCGCCAAAAGATTGCCTTGATTGCTGCATTATCATCTCGAGCAAAATTACTTATTTTTGATGAACCAACCAGCGGCCTTGACCCAGTCATGGCGAAAGTGTTTCGTGATGAAATTATTGCGGCGAAGCAAAATGGCCAGACAGTCTTTTTGTCGTCGCATATGTTAGAAGAAGTCGAAGAATTATGTGACCGCGTCGCCGTCTTAAAGGCGGGTACGTTAGTTGAGTTGGGGACACTTGATGAACTACGTCACCTCTCAGCAATAACGGTTGAAGCAACATTTAGTAGTACGCCACCTGATGTTAAAAAAATAAAAGGCGTTAGTAATGTGGAAATGCATGGCAATTTCCTTCGCTGTAATGTTAATGGTTCGATTGACGAGCTGCTCAGTGTTGCAGCAAAAGCCAAGCCGCTGAGCTTTTTGAGCCGCAAACCATCACTCGAAGAACTCTTCTTGGCAATTTACGATGGGCATGACGTAGCGGGAGTGAAGTAATGAAGCGGTACAGTCCAGCCAAGACCTTGCGGCGTTTTGGGTTTCGACAAACAGTTCGCGGAGCATTGATTATCGCCGTGATTGGCGGCCTTATGATGGGCGCATACGGCACGGCGATTGTGAAGGTGTACCCAACCGAACAGTCACGGCAAGCGTTGGTGCAAACATTAAGTGCAACGCCGGCCATTAATTTTCTCTCGGGTGAAGTAAAAGATGCTGGAACTCCAGCGAGCTATTCAATCTATAAATCACTGCCAATGATGGTGCTCGTCACGTCTATTTGGGGGCTGATGGTCGCAACACGTTTACTCCGTGGTGCAGAAGAAGATGGTCGGCTTGAAGCATTGGTAAGTGGGGCGGTCACTCGACGACAAGCAGCGGGGCATCAGCTGGTTGGTTTTGGCTATTCGATTGTGTTGGCAATTGTGGTGATGTGGGCTCTGGCGGCTGCTTTAGGTGCAGCACCAGGAGTAAATTTAACGCCAGTAGCAGCATTTTACATGACATTAGCCGTCTTTTTGCCGGGCATTGTTTTTGCGAGCGTCGGCGCTTTTACGAGCCAGCTCGCACTCACACGCGGCAAGGCGGTGATGTATGGTCTTGTGCCGCTCCTCGTTTTCTACTGTATCCGTGGCGTTGCAAATACTAACGACCAACTCAATTGGCTGAAGGCAGTATCGCCGTTTGGGTGGAGCGATCTAATAAACTCGGTGCTTGATCCGCAACTCCTATGGATTATCCCTTCAGCTGTTTGTACTGTGGCCTTCACGGTAGCTGGGCTCTATTTTGTTCCGCGCCGCGATTTTGGGACGAGTTTATTGCACCAGAAAACCGAAGTTCGTTCACGTTTTTATTTGCTCACCTCGCCACTTGCGTTCACGCTTCGACAGAAAAAGTGGACTTACTTTTGGTGGTTGATCGCAACGGTCGCAGTGGCGTTGTTTATGGCGGCTTTGGCCGGATTGGTGACGAATATTATTCACGGTAATAATTCACTCGGTGTTTTGTCGGCAATCTCACCAGATACCGTCAAACTACTGTTTATTGGTGAGAGTTTTATGATTTTTAGCCTTATTTTGTTAGCAATGACTATTTTGGAAATGGTGAGTATCCGGCGGGAAGAAGCGAAACTGTATCTTGATAATTTCCTCGTACAGCCAATACGTCGTCGTGTATGGTTGACTCAACGGTTGTTCCTCATGGTTGTTATGGCGATTGTGGTTGCCGCGCTCTCAACACTCGCCATTTGGACGATGGCACGGGTGCAGCAGGTGAATTTCAGTGTTACGAATGCTATTGATAGCGGCATTGCTGTTATGGGGGGCCTTGTGCTTGTTGCTGGGGTAGGCGCGTTTCTTTACGGATTGTGGCCACGCATCGCGGTGGTTGGTATGGCTATTGTGGTTGGGTGGGCATTTGTAATCGATATCCTTCAAGGCCTCTTTCATTTACAAGATTGGGTACAGAAAACATCAGTTCTTCATTACCTCCCGATTGACCCTACGAAATCGGTGGAGTGGACGGGAATTATTTGGATGATAGCTATGGGCATTCTATTAGCGGCTATCGGTATTTTTTGTTTCTCACGGCGAGATATTATCAGCGAGTAGCGAAAAGGGGTAGGCGATTGCCTAAAACCTTAAACTATGCTATAATTAAAGCTAAGGAAGCCCTCTCAAAGGGCATAATTTTTTGTAAAAACAAGGTAGGCATATGAAAGACCCAAACCAAATTCGTAATGTTGCTATTATTGCTCACGTTGACCATGGAAAAACGACGTTGGTTGATGGCCTTTTGAAGCAAAGTAACACGTTCCGCTCGAACCAAGCCGAAATGGAGCAGTCGCTCATTATGGACAGTGGCGACCAAGAACACGAGCGAGGTATTACGATTACCGCTAAACAGACCTCTGTCTACTATGGTGATTACAAAATTAACATTATTGACACCCCGGGCCACGCCGACTTTTCAGGTGAGGTTGAGCGTACCCTTAACATGGCTGACGGTGTTTTGTTGATCGTTGACGCCCAAGAAGGCCCAATGCCACAGACAAAGTTCGTGCTTTCAAAGGCACTGGAGCTTGGTTTGAAGCCAGTTGTCGTGATTAACAAAATCGACAAGCCATCACGCCGTATTGATGAAGTGCTTGATGAAGTTTCTGAACTCTTTTTGGAACTTGCAGTTGACGATAGCCAGCTGCACTACCCTGTGTATTATGCTATTGGCCGTGAAGGGAAGGCGTGGACAGAACTGCCAGACAACCCTGCTGAGCACACCGATCTCACGCCAATCTTTGATGCTATTATCAACGACATTCCTGCGCCAACCGTTGAAGTTGAAAAACCTTTCCAAATGCTTGTGACCTCACTTGCTTATGATTCTTTTCTTGGTAAGTATGCGATTGGTCGCATTAGCCGCGGCACTTTGAAGCGCGGGCAGCAAATTGTGCTGATGAAGCGCGATGGGGCAATTGTTAATGCAAAAGTCGATAAGCTTTTTGGCTATCGCGGCCTTGTTCGTGAGGAAATTGCTGAAGCTGGTGCAGGTGACATTGTTGCCGTAACGGGTATTGCTGACGCGCACATTGGTGAGACACTTGCCGATAAAGAAAACCCTGAAGCGCTCCCTGTTATCGACATCGAAGCGCCAACAATTAGTATGTACCTTGGTCCAAACACGAGCCCGCTTAAGGGTAAAGAAGCAAAGTACAACACCAGCCGCCAAATTGGCGACCGCTTGAAACAAGAACTCGAAACCAACGTGTCACTCCGTGTGCACGATGAAGGGATTGGGTTTGTGGTATCAGGTCGTGGCGAGCTTCACCTATCTGTCCTTATTGAGACCCTTCGCCGTGAAGACTTTGAATTTGAAGTCGGACGCCCCCAAGTGGTGACTATTGAAGAAGATGGTGTTACCAAAGAGCCTGTTGAAGAACTTTTGATTGAAGTTTCTGCGGAATTCCTTGGTGCGGTGAGCCAAGAGCTTGGCGCCCGCCGCGCAACCACTTTGAAGCAGGAGCAAACTAGCAGTGGCACCACTCGCGTTACCTATATCATTCCAACTCGTGCCATGATTGGCCTACGCAACCTTCTTTTGACTGCCACAAAGGGAACGGTCATCATGAATAGTTTGCCTCACGGCTACCAACCACTTGGCGCAAAGCTCCAGCAAATGCGTAACGGTGCACTGGTTGCTTTCGAAGCTGGTCAAACAACTGCCTACGCCCTCGATACGGCTGCGGCTCGCGGCGAATTATTTGTTGGCCCAGGCACTACTGTTTACCAAGGTATGATTGTCGGCCTCTATAACCGCTCTGGCGACCTTGATATTAACGTATGCCGTGGGAAGCAGTTGACGAACATGCGTAGCTCATCAAGTGACGGCACGATTCAGCTGACACCATTTACCGACCTAAGCCTCGAGCAGTGTATCGACTTCATTGAAGATGACGAGCTGCTTGAAGTCACGCCACAGAACCTTCGCCTCCGCAAGCGCTACCTTGACCCAAACCAGCGCAAGCGCGCAAATAAATAACCTGAAGGAGGCTCCCATCGGAGCCTCCTTTATTTTGTCGCATTATGTGTTGCCGGTTATGGTTGCAGCGCTTTATACTAGGTGTATATGGCACGCAAAATAGACACGCAAGATATTTCGAATTCGCTGAAAGCGGCGCTCGTGAAAACGACAGGCGTGCTGCTTAAAAATGATAAAGACGTCGATGAGCGCCTTGGCGAATTGCTGTTAGCTGTTCAAAAAATGAATGTCTATGGTGATGGAAAAACTTTTGTCGATTTGGTGCCATCGCGCCGCCTGAAGTCAATAAAAGAAGAATATGCACTTGTAAAAAATGACCCGGCTTTTGATCTGCGTGAATTTGTGACACGCCACTTTTATGATGCGACCGAAGGAGTTTATCAACGGGTATATGAAAGCAGCCCTGACCATACGCCATTAGAACATATTGATGAACTCTGGAAATTCCTTGAACGTCGTAATCGTGCGACGCGTGGTTCACTTTTGGCGCTTCCTTATACCTACATTGTGCCGGGCGGGCGTTTTAACGAGCAGTTTTATTGGGATACCTATTTTATTATGTTAGGCCTCGCATCGACAGGAAAGTGGAAGTTGATTGAAGGCATGATGAAAAATTACTCGCATGAAATTCGCAAATACGGCTACATCCCTACCGCCAACCGAACCTATTTATTAAGTCGTTCGCAGCCGCCGTTTTTCTCGCACATGGTGCGGCTGTTAGGGACAAAGCAGGGGAGCCGGCGAATCCTTCGTGAGTATCTACCCTATTTAACGGCCGAATATCGTTTTTGGATGAAAGGGCGAACGAGGGTAACCACAAGTGAACATCGTGCTCGCCGCCGAGTAGCCTTGATGCCAAACGGCGCGCTTCTTAATCGGTATTATGACAACAAAACCACGCCACGTCCCGAATCGCTTCGTGAGGATATTGAAACAGCTGAGTTGTCTGGCCGAAAAGATGCGGGGCGTTTATACCTTCACCTTCGGGCGGCAGCCGAGTCTGGGTGGGATTTTAGTTCGCGGTGGTTTATGGACCCAACTGATATTAAGACCATTCATACAGCCGATATTATCCCCGTTGATTTGAATAGCCTGCTATACCACCTTGAACTAACGATTGCCGACGGCTACCGAGCTTCCTTCAACTTGGTACAATCACGCAAATTTAAGAAGAGGGCTAAGGCTCGCGCTGAGGCAATGCAGGAGTATCTATGGAACGAAAAAGAAGGCTTTTATAAAGATTACAACTTCCACCATGGGACACAAACGCCAATAAAAAGCCTTGCCGGCGTGTTTCCGCTGTACGTGGGCATTGCCACGCAGGACCAAGCTGATAAAGTTGCTGATGTATTACAAAAAGAGTTTTTGCAGCCGGGTGGTTTGGTAACGACGTTGGTTGAGAATGGCCAGCAGTGGGATGCGCCAAATGGCTGGGCACCATTAGAGTGGGTAGCAATTCAGGGCCTTCGTAATTACGGCTACGATACATTAGCCGACGATATTGCGAAGCGATGGACGGAGCTTAATGAAAAGGTGTATGCCCGGTCGCGTAAGTTTGTCGAAAAGTATAATGTCGAAAGCGACGATGGCCTTGGCGGCGGCGGGGAGTATATATTACAAGACGGTTTTGGGTGGACCAACGGGGTTTATGAAGCGCTAAAGCGTGATTTTCGCCCGTAGTTTAAAAGATTTTCTCACCTTTTATGTCATCGGGTAAGAAGCCCTTTTCATGCTGAAAATCGGCCTGCCATTGATAGCCCTTGCCATAGCCGAGGTCTTTCATAAGTTTGGTCGGGGCATTGCGAATATGCAGCGGCACCGGTGCATCGGGGTATTGTTTGGCAAGTTGTTGGGCGCGGCCCATGGCTTCGGTAGTTTGGCGTGATTTCTCTGACTTTGCTAAAGCGGTGGCCACGTGGAATAAAATATATTGCGATTCGGGCATACCGACCCGTTCCACCGCCTGGAACGCATTTAACGCTAACCCAAGCGCGCCATTACCGGCAAGGCCGATGTCTTCGGAAGCAAAAATGACCATTCGCCTAGCAATAAACTTCGGGTCTTCGCCGGCGTCAATCATCCGTGCCAAATAATACAATGTGGCATCAACATCGCTGCCGCGCATGCTTTTAATAAACGCTGAAATGACGTTATAGTGCATATCGCCCTTTTTGTCATAGCCGGGTACCCGTTTTTGGGCGGCCGTTTTAACAACTTCAACAGTGACTTTTTTGGAAAGGTTAAGGGCAAGCTCCAGGTTGCCAAGCGCGACACGGGCGTCGCCACCAGACAGTTCGGCAATATAGCCGAGCGCTTCGTCGTTAACGCGTTTCTCGGCATTTTCGGCTGCTACGGCATTTTTCAAAATAGTGATGATATCTTCTTTAGTGAGCGGTTCAAGCACTAATACGCGGCTGCGGCTTAACAGTGGAGTAATAATTTCGAAACTCGGGTTTTCGGTGGTTGCGCCAATCAGGGTGATGAGCCCCGATTCAACATGGGGGAGGAAAGCATCCTGCTGGGCCTTATTGAAGCGGTGAATCTCGTCGACAAACAGAATAGTTCGCAGCTGTAAATTCCAGTTTTGTCGGGCATGTTCAACTACTTTTTCAACGTCTTTTTTACCACTCGTGACCGCCGAGAGTTCAATAAATTCGGCATTGACTTCTTTAGCGATGACTCGAGCCAAGGTTGTTTTACCGCTACCGGGCGGCCCCCATAAAATAAGGCTCACCGGCTCGCGGTTTTTGACAATTTGTTGCAAAATTTCGTGGTTTCCCAGCAGATGAGATTGCCCCACAACGTCGTTGAGCGTTTGCGGCCGCATGCGTTCGGCGAGGGGAATACGCGGTTCAGAACCCATGGCCTTATTGCTTCTTCTTGCTCAGCACCCACTTCACGGAAGGGCTGATTTCTTTATCGGTACGGTGGATGCACCCTATCCAGCAACATGGTCGGCGAACTCCCTCGGCAAGTTCTTCGTCGGCACGTTTAATACGCCGTGTGCGTGTTTCGTTGAGTTTCGCGTTCTCTACCCAGCAAATCCATTCGTTACGAGCGAGCGGCGTAATACTGTTCCAGGTGGCGAGCGCCTTTTTATTAGTATGCAATACTACCGCGAGGTCGCGCGGGACTTTATTGTGGATGGTGCCGGCTTGGAGTGGTTCGTGTCCCATACTTACCCTTTATTATAGCAACAAATGATATACTAAGCTTATAGACAGGAGGAGGAAATATGAGTTTTGGTCTGTGGGTTATCATCATTGTTGTTGTGCTATTTGTGCTGAGTGGGCTGAAGGTGATCAACCAATATCAACGCGGCGTTGTATTGACGCTTGGTAAATTTACTGGCGTGCGCCAACCGGGCCTTCGGGTAGTGGTGCCTATTTTTCAAAAAATGCTCCGGGTGGATATGCGCTCAACGCCGATCGATGTACCAAAGCAAGAGGTAATCACCCGCGATAACGTCACTGCGGGCGTTGATGCGGTGGTTTACTTCCGTGTTTTGGATGCGCCAAAAGCCGTGCTTGAAACAACTAATTATGTGTATGCTACAAGCCAATTCGCCCAAGCTGCGCTGCGTGATGTGACGGGTAATTTTGAGCTCGATGAGCTGTTGTCAAAGCGTGAAGAAATTAGCAGTAAAATCAAAGAAATCGTCGATAATCAAACTAGCCAATGGGGGATTGATATCGAAGCAGTTAAGATTCAAAATATTGAACTGCCAGCTGATATGAAGCGTGCTATGGCTAAACAAGCCGAGGCTGAACGTGAACGTCGCAGTAACATTATTAATGCTGAAGGTGAAAAAGGGGCTGCGCAAACCTTGGCTGAAGCGGCAAAAATTATTGCTTCAACTCCTGGCGCATTGAACCTCCGTACACTTAATACGATTGAACGTATTAGCAGCGAACCAAGCCAGAAGACGACGATGCTGTTCCCGATTGAGTTTATTAACGCCATCCAGAACCTTGGCGATAGCCTCAAGAAGAAATAGTTATAGACAGAAGTAGCCATAAGCGCCTATAATAGCGGCCATGGCTACTGTACAATTTCCTGATGAACAAGTCGCTTCTGCTGAAGTGGTAGAGATTCCAGCGACAAAACGACACATTTTTCCACGACTTCCTCGAAAAACAAAGATTAATCGAATCCTTCGTATTTTAGGGCCAGGTGTTATTACTGGTGCTGCAGACGATGACCCCTCGGGCATTGCAACCTATTCGCAGGCTGGTGCCCAGTTTGGGTTTCAGACAATTTGGTCGCTGCTGTTAACCTTTCCGTTGATGGTGGCGGTGCAAGAAGCCTGTATGCGTATTGGTGCGGTGACGGGGAAGGGTCTGGCGGCGATTATTCGTGAAAATTATAGCAAGAAGCTGCTCTTTACCATGGTGGCGTTGGTGCTGATTGCTAATACCTTTAACATCGGTGCCGATATTGGCGCGATGGCATCAAGTATGCAGTTGTTGCTCCCGGCAGTCCCAATAGGGCTGATTGCGGTCGGGTTTGCTTTGTTGATTATTGTGCTTGAAGTGATGGTTTCGTACCAAACGTATGTACGCATTTTGAAATGGCTCTCGCTGGCACTGCTGGCCTATGTGGTGACCGCATTAATGGTAGATGTGCCATGGCGCGAGGCTCTTATGGCAACAATTGTTCCTCATTTCCAATTCAACAAGGAGATGATTTTCATGCTGGTAGCAATTTTAGGAACCACCATTTCACCCTACCTTTTCTTTTGGCAGACCAGCAATGTTGTCGAGGATGAGATTGCCTTGAAGCGCTTGGCGCAAAAGGGTGGAACACCTCGGTTGAGCCGCTATTATATTCGCAAACTCCGCATTGATACTGTTTTGGGTATGTTTGTTTCAACGGCTGTAGCTTGGTTTGTGATTGTTGTCGGTGCTGTCGTTTTGAATGCCGGAGGTGTCACAACCATTAACACCGCTGCCGACGCTGCGAGTGCACTTGTGCCACTGGTGCACACCTTCCCGAACGCAGGGTTTATTGCCCGTATCATTTTCGTCGTTGGTATTGTTGGGATCGGGTTGATGAGTATTCCGGTACTAGCCGGATCCTCTTCGTATGCGTTAGCAGAAACCTTTAACTGGCGTGAGGGGCTATTTCGCAAGTTTAAGCAGGCCCGCGAGTTTTACCTGATTATTATTGCCGGTACCTTTATTGGGCTCCTGATTAACTTTATTGGCCTTGACCCAATTAAGACCTTGATTATTTCGGCGGTAGTGAACGGTATTGTTGCCGTGCCATTAATCTTCATGATTCTTCGGATTGTTTCGCGAAAAACCATTATGGGCGACTATGTTGCCAAGTTTTGGTCGAAGTTTGGGCTGTGGGGCGCGTTTATTGTGATGTTCTTGGCGGCAGTCGCGCTTATCGTGTCATTATTCGTGTCGCCACCAAGTTAGGCGGCACACCTCAACGCTTGTTATTTGGCGCCACCTCTAGTAAAATAGAAAAGTTCTGGCTTTTTAGCTCATTGCTTCGAAGAAGTATTGCGGCTCTTTAGCTCAGTTGGTAGAGCAGAGGCCTGAAGAGCCTTGTGTCCCCAGTTCGAGTCTGGGAGGAGCCACCAGAACATGATAGTGAATACCCTGTACGAAAGTGCGGGGTATTTTTTAGTAAACCTGAAGAGTGTCGGTTATGTTGCTTGCGCATTTGTTATACTAAAAGCATGAGAAGAATGTTTTTATTTATGATGGTGAGCCTGGATGGCTACTACGAAGGGGTAGGGCACGACCTATCTTGGCACAACGTCGACGAGGAATTTGTAAAATTTGCAATCGCGCAGCTCGATGAAGTAGATACGCTCGTATTTGGGCGCAAGACGTACGATATGATGGCCGAATTTTGGCCATCACGGTACGCAATGGATACTGACCCCGAGACGGCAGTAAGGATGAACCGTTTACGCAAGGTTGCTTTTTCGCACAGCGAGTTTGATCCCCACTGGGAGAACACCGAGGTTTCGACTGAATTAGCGGCGAAAATTAAGGAACTCAAAGCAAACGAAGGTAAGGGGATTGCCGTGCTGGGAAGTTCACATCTTGGTAAACAGCTATTGGAAGCAAACCTTCTTGATGAGGTGCGGATTATGGTCAACCCGTGCTTTATTGGCGAAGGATCAACACTTTTCAATGGGTTAGAGAAGAAGATGCGCCTTGAAAGTACGCGGACTCTTGAGAGTGGGAATGTTTTGCTTTGTTATGTGCCGAAGTAGTTTTTTACAGGTGCAGGAGCTCTAAACCCCGGCGCGCAGGAGCACGACCGGGCTTTCCTGGGCTATTTTCTAATTCGAAGAGGCCCAGGGTGAGGGCTTGCTACTCATGACCAATAAAATAACCCTAGGCAAGCTAGGGCGATTTTATTGGTGCGGGTACAGGGACTCTAACCCTGGGCCTCTTCCATGGCAAGGAAGCGCTCTAACAGCTGAGCTACACCCGCGTGCTTCATAAAGTATACGGGGTTGTGCTGTTTTTTTCAAGAGGAGAGGGCCGCTTTCCTGTATGGCGCAGCCCTCTCGATTTTGGAGTAAGTTCAATAAGTATTATTGGCGATCACTCATGACGTACGAAACACACTGGCCTTGGTTCTTAAAGGCGCTTCCGTCGGTTTCGAATAGGTTCATCCAGCCGCCGTCTTTACATTGGTTTTTGTCGGTAGGGACTGGTTTGGTGACGGGGGCGGTGAGTTCGAAGTCGTAAAGGGTGTTGTTAACAACAACGCCGTCAACGCGGGTATCGTAGTTTGGATTGTTCGAGCCGACATCGACGCCAAAGGCGAGCAATGTTGCATTAGGGAATTGCGCCTGCAAGTCACTCAGTAGGTACGTGGTAGAGCCCTGAGTGGAAACGAGCCCGTCTACAGTCCTCGATGACCATAACTTGCCGGTAGAAACGTTCCAGGTTTGCCAAGTATTCTGCAAGACTGCCGTGTTGCCTTGATCAATGTAGGGTTCGTAAACTAGTGTGGTAAAGCTTGACTGCGTCGTACCAGGCACGACATTACAGTTGTTAGTGGTTGTATTGAAACCTTCCAAGCAAACGGGTAGCTGGAACGATGGTAACCCGGCAGTGAATGAAGCGGCAACTTGTTTGGTGCTGTAACCGAGCCCGGTGATGCTACTCAGCGGCATGTTGGCTGCTTTCATATACTGCACCTTGTCTTGCATTTGGCCGTCGACGACTGTGTTGTCGCCAGTTGCCAGGCGAAGTGCAGCGGTACCGTAAGGCGTATTTGCATCAGCAACGAAACTCACCGAGCCATTTGCACGTGTATCGGCGAGCGGTGCGGCCGATGTCCACCCCTGGGTATCGGATGGTGTAACATAGACAACATTTGTCCCTGTGCCGATGGCGTGTGTCTGTATGGTTAGGCCAATACTTATGGCAATGACGGCGCCAATAGCAACGAGTCCCGCCCCTGCCCACACGAGCTGTTTCTTTAAAGTTGTTTGATGAGAAATATGTAACATGTGTCTAAACCCCCCTCAATTAGGATACTTTTATTGTACGCCTTCTTCGAAGGAAGTAAAAAATAGCGAAAGCAACAACAGCTCCGACGCTGAGCCCCAGCGTAAGCGAAAGGTAAGCAAACGACTGCCCTTGGTCGACATGTTCTTCATAGGTGAGGGTGAATGCTTGAAAAGCTCCAGACTGTAATGGTTCACCGCGAAAAGTAACGTCATACTCACCGGCTTTTGGAAAAGCGAACGTACCCGTTGCATTACCGTTGGTATCTTGTTTTGGCACTTGGGTCGCAACAATGTGCCCATTTTCACTTATGGTGACCGTACAGCCGCAGCCGGAAAGCGAAAAACGATGCGTCGTATCGTTCGTAAAAAGGGTATAGGTTGCCGCCTGACCACTGACAAGCTTGTCCTCCGAGCTAAAGTGAAGAATTGCCGAGATGGTGCCGTCGGTCTCCACCTCGTGGGCGCTGACTGGCGAGATCCAGCAGAGAAGCGCGAGACTACTCAGCAGAAGCCCATAAAAAAGTTTTTGTTGACGCAATCGAAAACAAGATAAGGGTAAACGGTTCATCTACTCATCATACCAGTGGTTTACTGGTATACTAGCATTATATGGCTACTTTTCTTCAGACCGCTCGTGAGACTGCGCAAACCTACAAAAAGCAAATTATCACCGGCTGCATCATTGCTGCAGGTATTATCGTGATATCTTTTATTGCTTGGGCAATATATAACGGCACTCCAAAAGTTGTATATCAGCCGGCCAATGCGTGCGATCTATTGACGTTAAGCGAGGCGCAAACATTACTTGGGAATAAGGCAATCAACGGGAATACTTCAAAGCCGGTCATTTCAGGGAATGTGGCAACGAGCAACTGTACGTATTCCGACCTTAACGTTGACCAGAATAGCGTCATTGTTGCAGCAGTCGTCGTTCGTTCGGCTGTTAATGATAATGGCGTGCAGCAAAATAAAAGCCAGTTTGTCACGGGTCGTCCTGTTGATGGCACCGAAACAGTTCAAGGGGTGGGGGACAGCGCCTACTTTAACGAGGCGAAGGGCCAACTCAATATTCTTGATGGCCGTAACTGGATTATTGTCAGTTACGGTGTCGGCTCAACGCCACAAGCAAACAAGATTGATGACGACGTCGCTTTGGCGCACAAAGTGTTGCAATAAAGCGCAGACACTTATACCTTTTATCGTTGGCCGCTCGCTTGAATAGTATCATCGAACGGCTGGGGTGTTGCTGGCGGCTGGGTGCTTGTTTGGGCATCAGCAAGCAGGTGACTAAGTGCAATGTTTGCCTGTTTCGAAGCGAAGATATCTTCTTGTCTCTTGAACGACTGGACAATTTCGTTCTTGTTAACTCTCAGCGCATCATTATAGGCATTCACCGATTGAGTCGTATAGTATTCGTCGTGGCTGCTTCCGCGAACACTGACGATAATACAGGGAATGTGTACTTCGCGTGCATCGTCGCAATATTGGCTCGAGGCTTTATCGTTCTCGACGACGTAATCTAAACCAGGACGAGCAATTCTAAGGTAGACAATGGTTGGCGTGACGTTATTTTGCGTCGCTTCAGCAAGCTGCTTGATGTCACTACGGACATCGGTGCGGGCGAGGTCAATTTGATACTCAAGCGTTGCGACACTAGGGCTTTTATGTTCCCAGGCGGTGTCCCACTGGTATTGGGCATCGCTCCAGAAGGTTTGCCCATCAAAGTGTGTTATTCGATCCGCCAAGTCACTGCCGGGCATAAAGTCGTCAATGTTAAACCCAAGGGTTAAAAGGAATTGAACGTAGGTCGAGTGCTCACTGTATGGAACCCACGAGAGAGCGGTCGTTAATCCGCTAAGCAAATTTCGTCTATCGGGGTAAAGACTTTCGATATCATGAGGAGTCGATGCAAGGTAAATTGCTTTGATACGAATACCGGAATTTTCAGCGATTTGTACAGCCGCCTTGATAGTTTCAATGCCACCAAGACTATAGCCAAAAAGTGACACTTCATCGAGGTTATTCTCTTTTGCATGTTCGATGATTTTTTCCGCGATTGCTTTTGGGTTTGGCGGTGCGTCGCCCACGTTTACTGAATCAAGATCGCCGCGGGAAACTTGCATAACAGCTGGACCAAGCTTTCTTGTGAGAAAGTTGGCGTCGAGTGAGTTGAAGCCGGCAATGAATGCGTTTGATGAAGTTGATTCGGGATTGTCGTTGATGCTTTTGAGTGATACTTGAACGGACTGCTCACGTTGTTCATTCTCATAAACGTCACTTAGGTAGGCGTGTAATAGTGACGACGTAATGATAGCCGCAGCACCAAATTTGAGTGGAAAGCGTCTTCGACGCGTGAACCGGCGTTCTTGTTTTTTGAGCCACTTTATATCAAGCGCTGGATATTCATCATTGAATACAGGTGTAACGTCATCGGAGTTGGGCGGAAATGCGGCCTCTGGTGTGTGACGGACGCGGTCGTACATTGTTTCCCATTATACGCCCGTTGGTGCGAGAGGTGTGTTGTCGTTATTACTGGTAGGTACCAAAGGTGACTTGGGTGGTTTGGGTTTGGCCGTTACGAATAAAGGTGAGGGTAACTGTGTCGCCTGGTTTAAATTCGCCAATAATGCTCGAGAGGCTGCCGTCTGTACCAACCGAGATGTCATTTACTTTCGTAATCACGTCGCCGAGTTTGAGGCCTGCCTGCTCGGCCGGGCTACCAGAGGCAACTGGGCTCGAACTACCATTGGTGTATACGTAGGCACCTTGGTTGACGGAAAGGTTATATTGACGGGCAATGTCGGCGGTAATGCTGAGGTAGTTCACACCAAGGTAAGCGCGGCTTACTTTACCAGTTTCCAAAACACCAGCCAGAACCCCTTTAGTCGAATTAATCGGGATAGCAAACCCAATACCATTAGCGTCTTGAACGATAGCAGTGTTAATGCCAATGACTTGGCCAGACATATTAAGGAGCGGGCCACCCGAGTTACCCGGGTTAATCGAGGCATCAGTTTGAATAAGGTCGGTCAGTGTTTCCGATGCGCTGCCGTCGCTGGAACTTGCCGTGACGGGACGGCCGGTGCCCGAAATAATGCCGCTTGTTACAGTGTTACTGTATTGGCCGAGCGCGTTCCCAATGGCAACAACTTGTTGACCAATGCGAATGGTTGAGCTGTTTCCGAGCGTTGCCGCCGAGAAAGTCTTGTTTGCTTTAATTTTTAAGAAAGCGATGTCATTGAGCGGGTCGCGACCAATAACGCTGACGTTCTGGTAAAGGTTGCCATCGTTGTCGACGACCGAAACGGTTGAGGCGTTTTCCACGACGTGGTTGTTGGTCATCACGTAGCCGTCTTTGCTAACAATAATACCCGTCCCTGCAGCTTCACCTGATGAAGTTGAACCGTAATATGACTGTGTTTGGGTTTGGGTAACGACCGACACGACGCTTGGGCTTACTTTTTCGGCAACAGATGCAATGTCGCTTTCTTGCTGAGTCACGGTTGTGTTGCCGTCTTGAGCGCTTGTTAAAGAGGTTGAGCTGTTTGATTTATTATTACTATTTTCAATCAGCATGCCGCTTGTTACCCCAAGCCCGAGAATCAAAAGAATACCAACAACAATGGCCGAACTGATCCAGAATGTTTTATACGATTTTCGCTCGTATTGTGGCGGAGTTTGGTGCACAGGCATCTCTGCCTTTACTTTTGTTTTTGCTTCCGCTTCTTCGTGCGTTGTCGTTTTTTCTGGTGAAACTGCTTCAGACATGCCTTATATTACCCTTTTC
>DATMTU010000164.1:0-20657 GCA_035564035.1 Dongiaceae bacterium | reverse complement strand
TTATCTTTTCGGACATTTGACACTTTTTTTACCGTTTTTGCCACCGGGAGTTTTTCGGGTGCGATCATGTCATTATCAAGCTGCTCGAGCACTTGGGTTGAAAGGTTTTTAAAGCCCATGTAGCGAACGAATAGCTCGTTCCACAAGCTTTCACGGAAATGGTACGCATAGCGACCAACATAGCTTTCTTGGTTTGAATAGGCAAAGCTGACATCAAACAAGTTAAATGCAACCGGGAAGCCGTCATAATTAAGCGCAACATAATCACGGTCTTTCCAAAACTCAAGTTCTGGGTCGATTTGGTAGAGCAAATCTTCGGCACGGCGCCAGTGAAGGTCTTCTGGTTGAACATGCGGCTCAAAAGCAACTTTATCAATACTATCTTCTTTGTGCTTGCCAAGGTAACGCTGGATAACTCGCCAGTGGATACGATGGCCCGCCAGTTGACTACCTGTTCCCGGGTCGGCAATTAAGGTATTTACCACTGTCTCGCCAAAATGTGGCTGGGTGCTTTTTAACTTGAAGAAGGTTGAGTACAGTTTCACCTCATTCATGTAGTGCAACAAAAGCGGCAGCGTTTTGAGGGCCAGGCCGCGCATTTTACGAGCGTGCATCGGCACAACGACGATAATCCCCATTTCTTTAGTATGGGTAACGTTGTGAAGCTTTTTCTGTACAAAATGTTCGGCCAAATCAACATATTTTTCGTGGTTCATTTGTACAATGCGCAGGTCGCGTTCTTCGTAGTCGGCTGGTGTGACGGTTTTGAAAAGCTCGTCGTATTCATTCAGCCATTCCGGACCTTCCGAAAAACGCAGCGCTGGGTAAAGTTCATCAAAATCTTCACCTTCAAGCATCTTTTCGACGTCATCATAGCCAAGTTTGGCCATCAATTGCTTCGGCGGCATTTGGCGAAGTAGGTCTTTGGCTTTTTCGTGTTTCAATACAAAAACCGTTCGATTAAACTTCACTTTGTTGGCCGCTTCAATCATTAACGGCACGAGGTATTGCACATCCTCTGAGCGCGATTCGTCGGCGCCAATAATGCGGACTAAGCGGGTAATGTCACTCTCGACACGGGCCAATAATGCGCGATACACCTCTTCACCTGTTGAAGCAGCCGGGTTAAGCCCCATGGTTCGCATACTCTCGTGTGCCATGCGGGTAATATCACCAATCAGTTTTGTGTCGGCACCAGTGCGGCCGCTCACTTGCTCGAGTTGATGAATTGATTCGGTGAAAACAGGCTCCTCGGCATCAAGCAAGTCGCGTAAGAATTTAGCCATTTTTAAAATTCCCTTTCTTGTAACGGCATCGCGTGGAGCGCCACCCCTTTATGTAAAATTCCTTCTTTGGCACCAATAGATTGCACGACTGACGTCGAGTTAGCGCTGGCAAAAATAATTGAATCTTTCAATGAATGCCCCTGAGCATGGTAGCTGAGAAAGCCAGACCCGAAAGCATCACCAGCACCGGTACGGTCAATCACTGGTACATCTTCATACATACCAGCAGTAATAATTGTTTTACCATCAGTGGCGACAACACCGTTTGGGCCGTCACTCACGACGACAACAGGTACATAGTGATGGAGGTGACGCGCCAGTTCTTCCGAAGTCTCACCTTCTACAATCATTTGCGCCTCTTCCTTGTTTACCGCTAAGACCTCGACATCTTCAAGCAAGCCTTTTAATTTATCGGCGTGCTCAAGTTCAACACCCGCTGGATTAAGCATGACCTTCACGCTTTCTTTTGCCGCTCGAGAAACAATCCTTTCAAGTAACTCCATATCACCCAGCGATGATATATAGATCCAATTACCTTCATCGATAACCGATATGTCCAATTCGGAATCATGAGCCGTTGGCATTTTTCCTTTGTAATTAAGGATTGTGCGCTCACCGCCAACCAGCATCAAGATAGTTGAATAACTAGCGCTAAACCGCTCAAGTTGGACAACGTGGCTTGTGTCGACACCTTCCTTATCAAGGCTCTGCAAGATTGCCTCGCTCGATGTATCGACACCCAAACACCAGGAATATTTACTATGAAGGCCTTGCCGAGCGAACGTCACAGCTGCATTGGTCACATTGCCACCGGTCGCAAAAACAACCTCATCCACGTCTAGCTTTTGTCCAACGGGAAGCTGTTCATACTTCACACCCTTGTGCTCAAATTCTTTAAAGGCATCCGAACTTCTTAAAAAGACATCTTGCGTCGCCTTACCAATGGTGACGATAGTAGGGACGTTCATGGAAATTAAAGAACGGCCTTTCCAGCGCTCCCGAAGGCGTGAATTTTTTCCTCAACCACTGCCTGAACTGCGTCTTTCACCTTATCCATCAACTTCACGACAGCAAACTCTTCAGGGTCTTCCTTGAGTGCTTCTTCAAGTGTTGTTCGGAAAGCAAAGCGCATATCGCTATTGATATTAATCTTGCTGACGCCAATCTTCGCTGCATCCTCAAAGAAATGAAGTGGCGTACCTGAACCGCCATGGAGGCTAATTTGGCAGGTAATCGTATCGCGAATACGCGCAAGTAGATCAAGGTCAAGCTCTTTTGGCACTGGGTACTTACCGTGGAGATTGCCAACCGCGGCCGCGAAGGTATCAATACCTGTCGCTTCCACAAAAGCTTTTGCACCATTAGGGGTCGAGAAGGTTTTTTTGATTTCTTCGTAGTCAATGGCTTCAGTATGAACATTACTGCTTCCGCCAAAGTAATGTGGTTCGCTTTCAACAAGTGCCCCGGTAAACTTGGCATACTCGACCACTTCTTTTGTTTTTGCGATAATTTCCTCTTCGGTTGCATCGTGGTTAGCCTGAGAAATATCAATATGGATAAACTCGTAGCCAGCATCAATTGCTTGCTTACATGCCTCAACTGTTGGGCTATGGTCAAGGTTTAAGTATATTTCAATACCGTATTCTTGCTTGTAGTTGTCGACCATGTCGCGGATGTTCTGAACACCCATCGCTTTCACTTCGCCATCACTCACTTCTACTAATACAGGCGCGTTGAGTTTCTGGGCTGCTCGTGCAACGGCGATCAAAGTTTCCTGGTTATCAATATTGAACGCCCCCACCGCAAAATGTTGCTGGCGGCTGCGCTGCATTAAATGACGTGCTCGTAGTGTATTGTCGCGAATTTCAGCTATCGACAGACCCATTGTAATAGTGCCCCCTAAAGATAATGATTACTCTTAGCCCCAGTATACCACTTATGGTTGCTCCGCTGTCAATTTCTTTTCATACTAAAAAGACCATGCCCACACCCCGATCAGAATCGATATATAAAGCACTCCAGGGCGAAACGGAAATACGTCCGCCTCAAACACCCTATGACGTCGAAAATAAAATCGATCATTTCGCCGTGCTCTCACAGGTCATTAATCATGGCGTCCGTATGTACATTGATCACCCTCCGGCAGAGACCGAGCTGGCAACTGCAACCTCACTCGATAGCTTATCGGGTATGCTCCGAGGCGAGGTGAGCGACGCGATTCTCGAGGCACTCCATTCTGATACGTTCGCTGCGCATCACAAGAGCCTTAGCGAATCACAAAACCTCAGACACACCATGAATGAAGGTCGCTGGCGAGATATTAGTATGAACATTCTTGCTGGATCGACAACATTTGTCAGTAGTTTTTCTTATATTTTCTCGATGCTTATGCGTCACCTTGGCTCTGATGTCGCGGCGCACCCAGATAATTGGCGTATTGCCGATAGGGTCGCTAAACTCGAAATCCATCAATTCTCTGCTTACTACACGACCTACCTGGCAACATTTCAAAACTGGTCAGCTATGATGGAGCACTTCGAAATATCGAGCACGAATAGCGTCCAGTTTAAGAACGGTTACCCGGCAAACGCGCCCGTTCCTGCCGTCGTAGCCGCAGGGCGAGCACGGATACTTGAAACAAAAGACTTCATGCTTGATGGAAGCCAGCCGCTTGTTCTTGTTAAAGATATTGAAACCAGCGGTGCTATCGGTTGCCCAGTGACATTTAGCCCGGAAATTATCCGTGATTTATGGAAGCTCTATGCCACCGAAGCGTATCGCGTCGTTACCACACCACCAATTGCTAACTCTGGTGATATTGCGGCATCGATTTCGTAAATTCAACAACTGTATTGGCAATTTTCTCACCAGTGAGCCCAAAGTGTTCAAGCAGTTCATTAGGTGCGCCAGATTCGCCAAAACGGTCTTTCATGCCAATACGGAGCACTGGCATAGGTAGTGTCTCGCTCAAAAACTCAGCTACGGCACTCCCAAACCCACCAGCCGCCTGCGCCTCTTCTGCTGTTACTACACGGCCGGTTTTGCGAGCGCTCACCAGTATCGTTTCATGGTCAAGCGGTTTGATAGTTGGGACATGAACAACTTCGGCGCTAATACCACTCTTTTCAAGCAATTTTGCCGCTGCAAGCAGTTGATAGGTCATTGTTCCTGTTCCAAGAAGTGAAATATCAGTCCCCTCACGGAGCACATACGCCTTACCAAGCTCGAATGGTGATTCTGCGGTACTGAAGACTGGCGTTTTTTCACGAGCTAAGCGGATATAACTTGGCTGGCCATTCTCGGCAAGCGCCTTGGTGGCCTTTTCAGCCTCAATACTATCACCAGGTGCTACTACGACCATCCGTGGTAACACGCGCATCAACGCAATATCTTCCAACATCTGGTGGGTTGCTCCGTCTGGACCAACACTTACCCCAGCATGGGAACCAACAATTTTCACTGGTTGATTATTCAGCGTCACTGTGGTGCGAATTTGCTCCCAGTTACGGCCTGGACTAAATGCAGCATAGCTACTGGTAAATGGAACCTTGCCAGCTCGCGCGAGGCCACTAGCGACAGTGACGAGGTTTTGTTCGGCAATACCGATTTCAATAAATCGCTTCGGAAAAGCTTCTTTGAACAAGCTCATTTGTGTACTGTCGGTCAAGTCGGCACATAGCGCCACGATGGCTTCATCTGCTTCACCGGCCGCCTTAAGGCCGCGCCCAAAGCCAGCACGAATTGGTTCTTGTTGCACGTCATCGTTATATAGCGCAGGGTTTAGAGGATAACTCATACACCAGCTCCTTCATGGGTAATTTTTCCGCCAAGCGTACGAAGGTCTTCCAGTGCCTCCTTCGCCTGTTCAGCGTTCGGTGGAATCCCATGCCATTTGTAGTTATATTCCATAAAATCAACGCCTTTACCAGGAATGGTGTGTGCAATAATCACCGTTGGACGGTTGGTAATTGCCCTGCCTTGGCTGGCAGCATCAATAATACTTTCAATATTGTGGCCATCAATTTCGAGCACATGCCAGCCAAACGACTCCCACTTTCCCTTCAGGTCTTCCAATGGCATCACATCTTCGGTCGTGCCATCAATTTGAATATTATTACGGTCAACAAAGGCGATAAGCTGTGAAAGTTTATACTTGCCAGCAAACATAGCCGCTTCCCAAATGTTACCTTCGTCAAGCTCACCGTCACCCATCACGACATACACGAAGCGATGGAGAGCTTCATCGAGGTATTGCAGGCTGTAAGCATAGCCAGCGGCCTGCGATAAGCCACTGCCAAGCGGGCCGCTAGTATTTTCCAGCCCAGGCAACTTTTCACGTTCTGGGTGCCCCTGTAACCGGCTGCCCAGTTTACGAAGGGTCAATAATTCTTCTTTCCCAAAGAAGCCGGCTTCAGCCATTGTGGCATACTGCACAGGGACAGTGTGACCATTGCTCAAGAAAAAGACATCACGCTCGGCCCACTCGGGCTCTTCAGGACGAATATTTAAAACGTTGAAATAGAGCGCAGCGAAAATATCAGCCAAGCCAAGCGGCCCAGCACTATGCCCGCTCCCAGCCGCTTCAAGCATGGTAATAATATCTTTGCGAATATCATTCGCCTTTTGTTCGATTTGAGAAACGGTTAATTGACCCACCTAGATAACCCCGTGTTTATTGATTTCTTTCACTAATTGATTATACACATCCGCCGGTGCATCCGCATTGGCAATAGCACTCCCGACATTCAATATATCAACACCGCCTTGAGTAAGCGTGTAAGCATTTTCCATGTTCACGCCGCCATCCCAGCCAATCTCAACATCCGGCTTAATCTTTTTAATAAGACGGATTTTTTCGAGTTGCATCATGCTAGCCGTGCCGCCAAATTTGCCAAGATCGCCAGAGAAGATCATGACATGATCAACTGCTTTAATAATCGCATCAATCGTTGCCGGAACAGTCGTCTTTAAAAGCGCCACACCGGCTTTTATCCCCGATTGTTTAATAAAAGTGATGTGCGGTAAAATATCTTCCTGTGTTTCAGCGTGAAGAATAATGAGCGACGGTTTTAAGGCAACGAGTTTCGCAAGGTGTTCCGACGGACGCGCTACCATAGCATGGATATCAACTTCCCAGCCCTCCGGCCAGGTTAGTTGGTCCTCGCTCAGAAGGAATGTCGGCGCAAATTCGCCATCGGTGACATCGATATGAACCCGACGCGCAAAAGGCTGCACCTTTGTGATAGAAGCGCGCAGCTGGTCGACTGTTTCGGCCATAATTGTCGGAACAATCAAGCTCATGCGCCTAGTTCGTCCAGTTCTGCATTACGGCGTTTAAACCGTACTGCGTTAGCAAATTGCGTATTCAGCCATGTTTCCAAAATACCCTGCCACAGCGCATCATCCTCAGAGACAATACGCGACGGTAAACAAAGTACGTTACTGTCGTTATCGTAACGAGTCATCTTTGCTTCAAAGGCATCCCAAATCACACTGGCACGAATACCACGGAAACGGTTGGCTGCCATGGCAACACCCTGACCACCACCGCAAAGGAGGATACCTCGCGGATCATCATCTTCGCTACCAAGCACTTTGAGCGCGACGCCTTGAGCAAAGACCGGAAAATCATCATGAGGATCCAGTACCTTGTCACCCACATCCTCGACATCGTAGCCGTGTTTGACAAGGTACGCAAAAACATCCTCTTTGAGATGAAATCCCTGATGGTCCGCACCCAAGTAAATTTTCATACTGCCTTTTAGTATAAGCGGTTTAGCCTTCGTGGTGCAAGGTCTTGCCAATATCTGCAACTAATTCGACCAAGCGGTTTGAATAACCCCATTCGTTGTCGTACCATACCATGACTTTTGCCAGGTTGCCGCCCACGACTTTAGTAAGAAGAAGGTCAACAACACCCGAGTGGCTATTGCCAATGTAGTCACGGCTGACAAGCGGTTCTTCACTGACACCAAGAATACCTTGGTAGTAAGGTTCGGTTGCTGCTTTTTTGAAGGTCGCGTTAATTTCTTCGACAGTCGTGTCGCGTTCAAGCAGTACAGTCACATCGCTAATCGAAACAACTGGGGTTGGAACACGGATACTCAGACCGTCAAATTTATCAACCAACTGTGGCAAAGTTTTCGTCACAGCAATCGCTGCACCGGTCGTAGTAGGCACAATGTTTTCTGCTGCGTTACGCCCTTCACGAAGGTCCTTCGATGGTGCATCTTGCAGTGCTTGGCTTGCCGTGTAACTGTGGACGGTAGTAAGAAGTGACTTCTGAACACCAAATTCAGCATCAAGGATCGCCATGACCATACCAAGTGAGTTGGTGGTACAACTCGCATTGCTAATTACCTGGCTCGCGCTTTCAATCTTGTCTTCATTGGCGCCAAGCACGATTGTATCGACACCATCGCTCTTGGTTGGACCACTAATGACCACTCGCTTCGCGCCAGCTTTAATGTGGAGTTCGGCGTTTTCTTTGTCGGTAAAACGACCGGTTGATTCGATTACCAAGTCAACGCCAAGGTCACCCCATGGCAATGCCGCAGGGTCTTTCTCTGCTGTCACCTTTACGTGTTGACCGTTCACAATAATACCGGTGTCATCATATGAGACGTCGTACTTATAAGTACCGTAGTTACTGTCGTGCTTCAAAAGGTACGCCAATGTCTTTGTGTCGGTCAGGTCATTGACTGCCACAACCTCAAGGTCGCTTCGGTCAAATGCTAACTTAAACGCATTTCGCCCAATGCGGCCAAAGCCGTTAATACCGATTTTCGTTTTTGCCATATGCCCCCATTTCTTACTGCTTATGTATATGACTTGCTTTCAGTATATGTTTTTTAATGAATCTGGTCAAAATTTTAATGGGGGTCGGCGCTATGGTAGGCGCCGACCCCTGTCATGTTGCCCCCTGAGGCCGAAAAGTTTTGCAGTTCGGCCCCAGGAGGGGTACTTGGATCGCGGTGGTCGCGCTGGCCTTCTTAGTTTGGTGCAGTCTAGAACCCTGACGGTTACCCTCGCCGTCATTGGCGGGGGCGGTTGACGGGGACTGCTCACTACTAGAGAGGGCCAGCGCGACGTAAAGCGTCAACTGTTACACTCCAAACTTCGGAGTATACGGCGACAACAATCCGCTTACCGGTTACTCTACTCGTCCTCGAAAATTGTGTCAACACAAGGTATACTAAATCCATGAAAAAGAGTGAGCTTCTTTCCCACGCGGCACCGTTTTACGAAGAGACCGAGCTTGATGAACTTGAGCACGCAGTTGATGTTGCCGTGCAGGCCCACAAAGGCCAAAAGCGAAAAAGTGGCGAGCCCTACATTATTCACCCACTTTCCGTGGCGGCTACGCTCATTGATTGGGGCATGGATATCGATACTGTTCTCGCCGGCGTCTTACACGACACGGTTGAAGACACGGAAGTCACCCTTGAAAAGCTCGAGAGCCTATTCGGGAAAGATGTCGCCTTCCTCGTCGATGGTGTCACGAAAGTCTCCCAGGCCCGCGCCGGCATGCAGGACCTTACCGAATACCTTCCGCAAACTAAGGACAACTTGTCGAAGCTACTTATCGCTATTGGACAGGACGTTCGCGTTATTATTATTAAATTGGCCGATCGTTTACATAACCTGCAAACCTTGCAGCATATGGTTCGTGAAAAGCAAATAAAGATTGCCCGCGAGAGCCTTGAAGTTTTTGCCCCAATGGCCGACCGGCTCGGTATGGGGCGTGTGCGTATGCAAATTGAAGAACTCGCCTTTAGTTACCTCGATCCGGCCGAATTTAAAAAGCTTCAGAACGTCATGAAAAAACGGCTCGGGAAAAGCACCCGTAAACTCGGCATCGTTCGCGAAGAAGTTGAACGGACACTCAAGAGTGAGCACATTAAGCACGAAATTAACGGCCGCGTCAAAAGTATTTACAGCCTTCACAAAAAATTGCGCAAGGTTAACAGTAATGTTGATGATATTTACGATCTTATGGCACTCCGCGTTATCGTTGAAAGCAAAGAGGATTGTTATCGCGTCTTAGGCATTTTGCATAGCCTCTACCAACCAATGGTGGCCCGTATTAAGGACTATATCTCTGTACCAAAACCAAACGGGTATCAAAGTCTCCATACGACAGTTATTACGCCATCGAAGCAAATTGTTGAATTCCAAATTCGTACCTATGACATGCATGAGTATGCCGAGCGTGGACTGGCGGCAAGTTTCCACTATCATGAACAAAAAGGTTCGAAAGACTACACCAAGGGCAAAAAAAGTGCCGTCCTACCGGCAAACATGCAATGGATCACACAGCTTCAAGAAATCGCGACGAAACTTCGCAACGGCGAAGATATTCCGCAAGATCAATTGGCTATCGACCTGTTCGGTAATCGTATTTTCGTCTATTCGCCAAAGGGCGATATTTATAACCTCCCTGAAGGTGCTTTTCCGCTCGACTTCGCCTACCTTGTTCATAGCGATATCGGTAAGCATGCTTACGGGTTCCGTGTGAATGGCTCCATCCATGCTTTTGATAAACCGTTACAGAATGGTGATGTCGTTGAGGTTATTACGCGAAAAACTTCAGTACCAAAACAAACCTGGCTTGAACTTGTCAGCACCACTCATGCCCGCGCCAAGCTTCGTGCTCAGTTGAGGAAAAACGGCGCCATAGAAAGCATCAGCCACGCCGCAGGGATTATCCGCGAAAAAACGCGAACACGTAAAAAACGTGGTGAGCCTGAAACCGAGTCGTAAAAAGTAACAGCAAAAAAGTCCGCAACTTAGCGGACTTTTTCTGTAGTGTCAGTTTTATTGCTGATTCCAGCGCTCAACTGCTTCGTGGATAATCGCCTTCGCTTCTTCAGCGTTGCCGAAGCCCTTCACAATTGTGCTGCCTGGTTTTTTCAGGTCTTTATAGTGCGTAAAGTGGTGTTCGATTTGCGCCAACAGCTGTTTTGGTAAATCTTCCAGTGAGTTGATTGCGTTACCAGTATTGCGGTCATCAGCCGGCACAACAATCACCTTGTCATCGATCTCGCCATCGTCTTCAAACTTCATAACCCCAATAACTTTCGCTTCAAGGAAAATACCTGTCGTGAGCGGTGCATCAGTAATAATCAGTGCATCCAGCTCGTCGCCATCTTCATCAAGCGTTTGTGGGATAAACCCGTAGTTAGTTGGTTTTGCAAAAATAGCCGGCTCAACACGGTCAAGCTGAAAAACCGCAAGTTGGCGGTTCCATTCAATTTTGTGCGAGCTCCCGGTTGGGATTTCGACCACAACGTTGATGACACCGCCATCGATATCACCAGGGGTAAGAATCTTATTAAAATCTGCCACGTTTCATCTCCTTTGTTTTGTACAACAACTTCTGTTATTTTATCAGTTTTTGCTTCAGAGGTACATCGTATATAATGACTGATAGTGAAACTTATTTCTCCTACTGAATATATAAGCCAGGCTGCTGAAGCGATGCGCCATGCGACGAAGCGGATTTATTTGCTATCGATGGTGATCGCCGACCACCCTAAAACACACGAGCTAATAGCCGAGCTCGAGGCTGCTGCAAAACGCGGTGTTGAAGTTGTGGTTATGGCGGATATCTTTACCTACGGCGAAGTGTCCGGTGGGTTTCTGCCAATTCGTTATTACAACCGCGAGGTTCGTAAGACAAACCGTATGGTTCGCGCGCTGAAACATGCCGGCGTCAAATTTACCTGGTTAGGCCGCGCTCGTCTGACATTATTTAACGGTCGTACCCATAGTAAGTGGTGCATCGTTGACGACCTCGTATTTACTTTCGGCGGTGTCAATATGTACGAAGGGGGTATTGAGAATGTCGACTATATGTTTACCCTCACCGACCCTCAGCTCGCCGACCGGTTGGTCGAAGAACAGAAACGCCTACAGCGAGCCGAAGTCCGCGCAACCAACTTTCCAAGTGTCGCCTACGAAGACAAAGAAGGGACAGTCCTCATTGATGGCGGTATCGTTGGCCAGTCGGTCATCTACCGACGCGCCTGCGAGTTAGCCGAAGAAGCTGAACATATCACTTTCGTCTCACAATATTGCCCTACTGGAAAGCTCGCTTTCATTCTCAAAAAGAAACCGACTGAATTTTATTACAATCGCGTCAACCAAGCCGAGGGCCTTAACAAGTTTGTTATCGGTGCAAGCCAACTTATGAGCGGCCTTAAAACTCGCTACAAAAAAGACGCCTATCTTCATGCAAAGTTCATTATTTTTACCATGAAAGACGGCAGCAAACGTGTCATTAGCGGCTCGCATAACTTTGCTTACACCGGTGTTCTTCTTGGGACCCGTGAAGTTGCCCTAGAGACATCAGCTCCAGGGGTTATCTCGCAACTTGAACATTTCCTCGCAACGGAAGTGAAAAGCTAATTCTTGTCGAAAGCATCGAGGTATTCGCGAATCGAAAGTGCGGCAGTTGCCCCTTCACCGGCAGCGCTGGCAATTTGCATAGTCGCGCCACTTCGTACATCGCCGCTCGCAAAAACACCATCCACTGTTGTCATAAGGTGTTGATCAGTTTTAATCAAACCCTGTTCATCAAGCTCAATACCAGACCCAGCCAGGAATTGCGTGTTTGGCAGAAGCCCTACAAAGACAAAGACCCCGTCAACTTTAAGGTCGTGCTGCTTACCCTGTTCAGTCACGCGAACACCAGCCGCACGGCCGTCTTCAATCAGGATCTCATCGGTGGCTGTATCAAGGTGAACGGTCACCTTGCCTTCATCAACATACTTTTGCAAATCTTCCTGTAGTACTTCACTCGCTTTAATAGAGCTGCGCACTAACAAATCAATGTGGCTGGCGTACCGTGTTAAAAAGATTGTTTCCTGAATAGCCGAGTTGCCACCGCCGACAACGGCTAGCGTCTTTTCACGATAAAACGCCCCGTCACAGGTAGCACAATAGTGAACACCGCGGCCATAGAGTTCTTTTTCACCTGGCACACCGATTTTCTTGTAATCACTTCCCGTTGCGATCAGCACCGTCTTCGCTTTGACGTCCTGGCCATCAATAGTTACCACCTTGTACTTTCCCTCAGAACGGATAGCCGAAGCATCACCAAATTCAACATGTGCGCCAAACCGTTCAGCTTGCTTTTCAAGCTGGCTCGCAAGGGTCATACCCTCGATGCCCTCAGGAAACCCTGGGTAATTATCAACCATGTCGGTAATCGCCGCGAGGCCGCCAATCGTCGCCTTTTCATACAAAACCGTGTCGATATCTTCACGGGTGGTATAAATCGCCGCCGTCAATGCGCTTGGGCCGGCGCCAATCATAATAACGTCACGAATATCTGTGTTCATATTAAAGCTTTCCTGTTTGGTAATAGTTTGCGAGTTCCGGCGGCATCGTTGGTTGTGGGATTACTTCAGGAGCTGGAATAACCATCATAATAAACTTCAGTGGCGTATTTGGCGGGATTGTCGAGCCACTGCCCGTTGACCCGTAGGCAAGGTCGGACGGAATCGTCAGTTCGCGAATACCGCCCACCTTCATACCATCAACCCCTTCAGTCCAACCGGTAATAACACTACCCGACGTGACGGCCAATGGCGCCTTTAAGGCGTTCCCATTCAGAGAGCTGTCAAACACTTTGCCATCTGGACCCCAGCCAATATAGTAGGCAGTAAACGATGACTGCGAAGTTAGCGCGGCACCGGTACCGACGACCAAATCATTCTTTTGAAGGTCCTTGACGCTTGACTTATCGAAGCTCGTAGGCTGTGAAGCGTATTGATTAAACGTTGCGAAGTACTGATCCGAAAGTTGCTTTGTTTGCGCATCCACTTTTGCTTGGTAAGCAGTCGTGTCCTTCTGATATTGTGCCAGCAAGGTATTAAGCCGTGATTGGTCGGTTGCCTGATTCTTATTTGCAAGGACAATAATAGCAAAAGAGCCAATCGTCCCCACTGCCATAAAAACGACAATAATCCACATGCCGATTCGTTGTACTTTTGTTGTTGCCATAGTCTTATATCACCTTTCCGCCGGTCGCATTCACCACGCGCACTATTATGTCATCAATTGTTGCCGTCACTTCTTCATTGGTCATGGTCTTTTCATAGGAAGCGAGGGCAATACGGACTGTTATGTTTTTCGTATCGCTATTTTCCGGTTGGTAAATATCAACCGGGCTGACACTTGAAATCAGTTTCGTATCCGCCAATGTCGCCAGAACTGGTTCGACAACATGATTATAAGTCACCCCTTCACCAACTTGGAAACAAACATCTCGCTCTGTCCCCGGGTAACGACTAAGTGGACGATACTGGATACCGAGCGCCTGAAGACTCTGCAGGATATTGCGCGGATCAAGTTCAAACCCAGCAGTATATTCAGGAAGCTTGAAAGCCTTCCTCACTGATTGCTTGTATTCGCCGACAATACCCAAAGCTGTGTCGTTTTTTGCATCAATCACCACCGCACTTCGTTTTGGCTCAAATGGTGCCGCAACTGCCGCGTCGGTTGTTTCAAGTGGCGAAAATACAAGATTGGTTACACCAAGGCTATTCAGGGCATATTCCAAAGTACGTTTTGCTTCATAATAAGCCGCGCCGTCTTTTTTCGCATGGGTCACAACCAATGCCAGACTGTCATGTTCTACCGGGACAGATTCATCGTTCAAACCTTCTGATTTTTGGTGCACTTTATTTGCCTCAAACAAGGCGAACGACTCGTAGCCTGCTTTTACATTAGCAAATACGGCTGACAGCAAGCTTGGCGTCAGGCTCTGGCGATAATATTGCAGATCCGGACTAATGCTATTAACGATACGGTAAGCGTTATCAGTAGCTTGTCCAGCTTTTTTGAGAATATCGCCGTGGACAAAACTATAGGTAAGTACCTCGTTTGCTCCAGCTCGCACCAAACGCTTTCGCAGATGCATACGGAGTTCATCAAAGGTACTTGGGCGAACAGCCACAAAGTCGCGGCGCGGCAAAGTCAGGTTAATAGTATCGAAACCGGCCAAGCGTCCCACTTCCTCAACAATATCTTCGGCGATATGGATATCTTGGCGCCAGTACGGAACGACAACGACCGCTTCAAGCCCTTCAAAAGTAACGCCAAATCCAACGTTTTGAAGCAGTTCGGCAATGTCCTCGGCTGAAAAGTGCGTGCCTAATGTTTGATTAATCTGCTTTTCACTGACGCGAACGATAATCGGCTCTCGTTTACCCGGGTAATCCTGGACAACAGGGCTTGCCGCATTGGCACCGGTTTGGTCGTGTAGCATTTGAACTGCCTCGACCAATACAGGTGTACTAAGCGGCGCGGGGATACCTTTCGTAAAACGCGTGACTGCCTCTGAGAAAATACCATGACGCATTTGGCTCGACCGCATATGATAGAGGTCAAACGTCGCCGCTTCAAATAAAACGCGCTTCGTCGAACCATCGACAATGGTATTTTGTCCACCCATAATACCGGCAAGACCGATGGCTGTCTCACCTGCTGCGATGACGATGTCGGCAGCATCAAGCGTCACTTCCTTGCCATCAAGCAAGACGAGTTTTTCACCCTCACGCGCCAAACGAACGCGAATTGTGAAATCGTCACCCGCAACAGCTTTTACTTTGTCGTAATCGTAGGTATGCGATGGTTGGCCGGTCAGGAGCATAAGATAGTTGGAAACATCAACTGATGCGTTGATTGGCCGGACGCCACTACGGGCAAGGTAGGTTTGCAGCTGTACTGGTGACTTTGCCGTTTCATCAACGCCGCTCAGGGCAATTGCCTGGAAACGATCCGAAAGCGTCGGGTCTTCAATAGTAATCGTCGGCGCTTCAACAGAATCGTCTTGCGCAACAGGCGCATCGATTACTTGAAGCCACTCCGGCGTATGAAACGGGAGCCCCTGAATGCCAGCTACTTCACGAGCAAACCCAACCACGCCGAAAGCGTCTGGACGGTGGGTTAACGACTTATTCTCAATATCAAGTAAATAATCGTTAAGTTCATAAAGCTCGGCAAACGATGTGCCCGGTGCGGCCTCTTTATCAATTTCAATAATGCCGGTATGGTCATCGTATAAGTCAAGTTCGCGTGCACTCGCTAGCATACCATTACTCATGACGCCGCGAAGCGGTTTTGCACCAAGCACGAACGGTTCAGCGTCACCGTATGTTTCAGGCACGATACTTTTTGGTGGCAACCAAGCAACCGTCAAATCGGCACGAACATTTGGCGCACCGCAAACCACCTGGACTAACCCGTTTTCGTCACGTTCAACATCGGGCACGACACCCCCGTCATCAATTTTCGTAACATTCAAGTGGTCAGAGCCTTCCAGCGGGCCGCACTCGACAACCTTCGCAACAACGACACCTTGGTATTTTGCACCCAAGTCGATTACTTTTTCAATTTCAACCAGGCGTGCGCCAATTAACGTTGCCAACTCGTCAATCTTACCGTCAATCTGTGTGAATTTTTTCAACCAATTTACTGAAATAATCATGATGCAAACTTCCTCAAAAATGCTAATCGAGCTGATTCGAAATGGCGCAAATCTTCAATGCCATATTTCAGCATGACAAGCCGTTCAACACCACCACCCCAGGCAAAGCCACGGTATTGAGTCGGGTCAATACCCGCTGCTTTGAGGACATTCGGGTGGATCATGCCGCAGCCTAACATTTCAAGCCATTCGCCTGGCTTGCCACCGATAGCTGCTGGCTTTTCAATCGCGAACTCGAGGCCCGGTTCAACGAATGGGAAATAGCCAGGCTGGGTTTTAATACGCAATGCTTGCCCGTAGTACGTCTCGAAGAAGCTGCGAAGTGTGCCGAGCATTTGGCCAAGCGTAGCGTCTTTGCTGACAAACACGCCTTCGCATTGGTAGAATGTGTGTTCGTGGGTAGCGTCGACATCTTCATTGCGGAAAACACGGCCGTAGCTAATAGCAGCGATGTGGCCGCCAGCTTCGAGCTTTGCTTTTCCATCTTTCAAAATACGGTGCTGCATGGTCGAGGTATGTGCTGGTGGAATAAACCCCTCTTCGGTACGGAAAGTATCATATCCATCACGCGCCGGGTGGTCTTCTGGAAAATTCAGGGTGCCAAACATGTGATGGTCGTCATCGATTTGGCGCGACTCAACTGCCTCGAATCCCATCCGAGTAAAAATATCGACGACAACTTCAAGTTCCTTGGTAAGGGGGTGTTGTGTTCCATTTTCGGTCGGAAGCAGTGCTGGCTGGCGGCTATTCACCTCCCACGGCGCCGTAATATCAAGTGGCACAACATCGGCCGACTCAAGCTGCGCTTCACGGGCTTCAACCGCCGCTTCAACTGCGAGCTTCACGTCATTGACTTGCTTACCAAACATGCCACGCTCTTCAGCCGGAAGTGTGCCGATCATCCCATATAATTCGCGAATTTCCGGGGCCTTTAAAACATCACGAGGAACATCGCTTGAAGCAACTCGCTCAAGCAAGGTCTGTTTCACGCCCTCAACATTTACCGTCGACATAATTGGTTACTATTATATAGTATTCGGGGCCTGAGCGAAATGATTACTTTACTTTGCCGTCGCGATTAATATCCAAATAGTCAGACCAATAATCGCAAGGCCAATCAGTACCCATACCCACGCTAGGCTGGTCGTTTCTTTGGTATTTTTAATATAGGCAGAATCAGTCACGCCATCGGGTAGTTCTGTCTCGGCGGCTTTTCGCTTTGCCTTTTCTTGCAACTCGGCTGCGAGCTTTTGCTGTAATTCAGAACGACTGTCTTGCTGTCTCAAATATAAACTCATATATATAAGTATACTCCTTTCACTATTGCAGCGTTATGTTTATGGTATACTGGGGTCATATTTACCATTAAGGAGGGAAATATATGGCTACTAAGAAGGCCACTTCTACCAAAAAGAAGGCGCCCGTAAAGAAGACAACAACTTCTAAGGCGTCAACGACGACCGTTAAGACCGTCCCTGCAACAGCAAAAAAAGAGACCCTTGGCGATCACGTTGAGACATCACTAAAATCTGCTCGTCTGTGGCGTGCGTTAGCTGCTGAATTTATCGGCACCTTCCTGCTTGCTTCAGTTGTTATCGCCGGGCAAGGCCAACCAATCTTTGTGCTCTTCGCACTTGTTGGTGTCGTCCTGCTTATCGGTGGCATTTCAGGTGGCTATGTTAACCCAGCCCTCACTGTTGGCGCATGGGTGACTCGCCGCATGGGCTGGCTCCGCGCACTTGGGTACATCTTCGTACAGTTCCTTGGTGCTGCCGTTGCCTACTTCGTGTTTAGCGCCTTTGTTGGCGGTGCAACACAACCAAGCGCCAGCGCAGCCGCTTACGGCCAAACTGCGGCAAGCGTTTTCAAGGCAGTTAACATTACAACCCTGAGCGGAAAAGAATGGTACATCTTCTTCTCTGAATTGCTCGGTACAGCTGTTCTTGCCTTCGCGGTTGCAAATGCAACTCGCCTCAAGGACCGCCTGACTGCATCTTGGACCGCAGGTACCGGTATCTTTATCGGCCTCATGGTTGCCGCGACTGTTGGTGGCTACGTTTCAGCAAGCGCCATCATCAACCCGGCGATTGCTCTTTCGCTGCAAGCTTTCCAACCATCTGGCTGGCCATACATCGTGTATGTCCTTGGTCCCGTTATTGGTGGCGTTGTCGGTTTCCTTATCTACGACTTGCTTCGTGGCAAGGCAGACCGCGCGTAGTTTATAGCGACCATTTTAAAAATCCCGCTGGTACGACAGCGGGATTTTTTATTGACTTTATGGCAGTGGAATTTCTTCTCGCGAGCCATCACCATGGCAAGCCCATATGGCATGTCCAGCTCCTCTATGTGTAGCGACCGAGGAGTAGAGATTGATAACATTATCGAGCACCCGGGTGTTAGAACCGTCCCTTTGAAGCCCTAGGCTCTCAAGCGTATGGGCAGTTTCTTTATTAAGGTTAATGGCAAACTGTACCCGATTCTGTAGCACATCCTCTTCACGAGGATTATCAAAAAGAGGAACCGGAACAACCCCTAATTCAGACGTCGCAAGCATTCCTCCACCTTCTGCGTAGAGCTCTGCCGCGTAAGCATGCAATGCCGTTGCCCGTTGCACGATCTCCCTGACAGTTGGGCTATCGCCGCTCCGAAGCAGCGTCTTTAATACTTCGGCATTTGTACGAGAAATATCCGCAGTAAGTCGGAAATGCTCGCCATTTTGGTCATTCATGGCTTCCATCGCCAAAATTATATACTTTTATTTATATATTGCAACTTGTCGCCCTTAGAGGGAAGGTGAAGGGCTCGAGACCTAGGCGTCGTCTTGCGGCCTATCAATCAAAAGCGGCTCAATGCTTTTATTGCCGCCAGCAATCTTTGTCACGTCAGTATCCACTTTAGCGAGCTCTTTGTGTGCATTATTGTAATGACCAACGGTTGTCCCAAGTGACTTTCCGAGTTTTTCCATATAGCTATCGAAGGTTGCGATATGGCGGCCAAGCTTTCCTACCTGCACTTGAATGTCTTTCGCCTGCTCTTCAATCTGTAGGCTGCGAAGTCCTTGCAATACCGTCTGAAGATAAGCCATAAAACTGGTTGGACTGACAATGACGACTTTCTTCTCACGAAAAGCATATTCAATCAGGTCGCGAGCGCTTGAACCAGTACCGACGTCACCAATTAACAAGTCGTAATACAGCGATTCGCTAGGGATAAACATAAAAGCAAAATCCATCGTGCTTTCATCGGGGCGAATATATTTACTCGTCTCATCAATACGGTTCTTAAGGTCAGTCCGAACCTTTTTGAGCCATTCTTCACGTTCCGATTTTGTCCCTGAAGCGACCATGCGGTTGTAGTTTTCAAGGCTAAACTTACTGTCCACCGGCAATAATTGACCTTTATCCAGAATGACGACCGCATCAGCGATAACCCCGCCCTTAAACCCATACTGCATCTTGAAGTTTTTCGTTGGCAAAATGTTCGAAAGGACCGATTCGAGATAATACTCGCCGAACACGCCACGCTGCTTTGGGTTTTGCAGCACATTTTGAAGTGTTTTGAGCTCATCGGCAACATCAACTACCCGGCGATTGGTTTCGTCAAGTTTGGTCAGTCGTTGCGATACATCACCGACCAACTTCATACTCTCCGTCAACTGTTTTTGCATTGATGTCTGCATCGTTGCTGCGTTTCGTTCGAGTTTATCGCCCAGACTGGTTTGGAGTGCCGTAATGGTTCGATTCAATTCGGTCACGTCGGCCTTCAAAAGTTCAACCCCGCCAGTCTGCTTGAGGTCACGCAGCCGCGAAGCAAAAACAACAAGAACGATAAGCCCAACGACAACCACGCCTAAAAGAATAATAACCACCATGTCCATAGCATCTAGTATAGCATTAGAGTGCAATGAGAATGCGAATAACCAAAACGACGACCGCCGCGACAGCCAGTGCCACCGCCAAAAGACGAATCCGAGCAATCAACGAGAAAAGTGTATAGGCAATGGCGTAGAGCACAATACCCCACAGTAAGGTCTCAAACCACCCTAGTCCATCCATAAAAGCGGCGATATCCCATAGTAGGACCGCGCTGGCCAAAGTAATCACAATAGGCCGCGGTTGAACAAACCGAATAAGAATATACGTGCCCAAAAGCGCCACTAAAACTGTTGCAATGTTTCCGGAAACACCAAAGCTATCAACGCAAGCTGTTGCGCTACTTAAGTTTTGGCACGCTAAAGGTTCTACGACATAGTGTCGTAATAGTGACGTGAGCACCCACCAAACGAGGCCAAGACCGGCCCCGATAAAAACGATTCTTCCCCTAACCCACCACGGTTCAACGATGACTTGCGACTCGTTTGCTATGACTTTTGCCATCTCCGTGTTCCTCCTGCTTTCTTGGTACGTTACTGTACCATAATGCGCCGATCAGCGCAATCACGATACCCCCGATTACATCCAGCGGCGTATGCACTTGGGCGATGACGCGCCCCACACAAATCAGCACAACCAACACTGCGAGGAGGATGGTCGTTTTCTTCATACGCGTCTCAAACCAAACAGCAGCGGTAATAGCAGTCACGAAAAGCGCATGGTCTGAGGGAAAACCAGGGTTATTAAGATAGAGTGCTCCCGCCTGAACCCCTAATTGTTCAAATGGCCGTGCGGTTTCCGGTTGGTAAATGAAGGCGGCAAATTTTGCGAGTAAGTAAGCCGTTAGCCCAGCCATCAAAATACGACCATAGGCTTCGTACCGTTTCCCTTTTGGGATCTTAAAAACCAACGCCCAGGCAGCAATCAGCACAACAGGAATAACCGCGGCATCAGCAAGTAAGTGAACAAGTATGCTCGAAAACATACCCTTAGTATACGCCT
>DATMTU010000163.1:0-4041 GCA_035564035.1 Dongiaceae bacterium | reverse complement strand
ATTATTTTTGACTACGAATTCGCGCCCCCAGCTCCAAAATTACGTAAAAAGTTAGAACAGATGTCTTTGGAAGAGTTAAAACAGTATTGTTCTAACAACAACATCGTCTTACCCGAAAACCAACAAAATCGACGTTACGTCATTCGCGCGATTGAACGAAAAAACGTAAGCGGAAAAAGGTTAACGGTACCAATCGCCAATACTATCATTGTTGGAATTACTACAAACCGTGACGAACTCCGAACAAGAATTGCCGCCAGGTCTGAGAAATTATTTGAAAATGGAATGGTCGAAGAAGCTAAAAAATTGGGCAAAAAATATGGCTGGAATTCGGAAGCAATGACCGGCAATATTTACAAATTAGTGAAGCAATTTTTGGATGGAGAGTTCAACGAAGAAGAGTTGAAGGAGCGATTCATTATTGCAGACTGGCAGCTCGCGAAGCGTCAACTTACCTGGCTCAAACGGAACCCATTTATTCAATGGAGGTCATTAGATGACGCCTACATATATATCAAAAAGCAACTTATTGCGCGGGCCGAAAACTGAGCAACTATTTTCCGAACGACATCTGCAGCCCAAGTCGAGCCAGGCGCAGAGGCCCTGGAGAGACGTGGCGCGAAGCCGTCTGAGAAAAATATGTTGCACAGTTTTCTAGCCCAGTGACCCCTTTTGTGATACTATAAAAGCAATAAATGTGAACAAGGAAATAGGGGAATGATAGACAAATTGTTCGGCTCCAAAACGCGTGTGAAGTTGCTGCACTTATTTATGAACCATCCTGGACAATCTTTTTACGTTCGCGAAATTACCCGCCTCATTGACGAACAAATTAACTCCGTTCGTCGCGAATTATCAAACATGCTAGAAGTTGGTGTTATCACCAGCGACACGTCGGACAACAAATTATATTACGAAGTGAATCAGCGGTATGAATTTTATACGGCACTGCGGGCTATCTTTGCCGGCGAACCAATTAAGGCCGAACAAACTGGGCCGACTAATGCCGACGGTGCCAAAGAACAGCACCTCGCAATCATTAATGAAATTCCGTCGCTGCGTTTGGCAATTTTGGCGGGCGTATTAGTTAAGGGCTCAACATCGCCAGTTGACGTATTATTGGTTGGGAATGTATCGGCGCCAAAAGTAAAAGCCGCGATGGCGATGATTGAAAAGTTGGAAGGCCGGGAGTTGAATTACTCGGTGCTTTCGTATGACGACTTCTATTACCGCCTGAGCGTTCGTGACCGCTTCATTACGGAAGTATTGGCCGGTAACCACAGTGTCGCTATTGATAAAGATAATGTTCTGAACGACAGTAACAGCAAGTAAAGGAGTCATGTCAGATGTTCGAAATTGAGTATAAAGGTGGAAATGGTGTCGTACTTTCAACAAAAAAAGTATCGATTGTTGCTGATCCAAAAACGTCACTCGTCGGTTTAAAAGACCTTACGGTAAAAGATGCCGTTGAACTAGCAACCGAAGCGCGTTTTGCGGTGAACTCGGAGGGTGCCAAGTTGATTATTGAAGGCCCCGGGGAATACGGCGTGGCCGATTTTGATATCACCGGTGTTGCTGCCCAACGCCACTTAGATACCGAAAACGACCCAAAGGCCGCAACGATGTATCGTATTGATAATGGTGAGATTCGTGTTGCGCTCATCGGTAATATTTACGAAAAACTGAGCGAAGAGCAACTAGAAAACCTTGGTATTGTTGATATTGTCATTATTCCTGTTGGCGGCGGCGGGTATACCCTCGACGCCGAAGGTGCTGCAACCATCGTTCGCGCTATCGACCCAAAGGCGGTTATTCCAGTCCATTATAATGACGGTGCATTGAAGTACGAAGTACCACAAGCTGAGCTTGAAGAATTCACCAAAGTTCTTGGCGCGTCTGTAGAGGAAGCCGGCACTAAGTACAAACTCAAAAATGCAGCTGCACTTCCGCAAACTTTGACAGTTATTAAGTTGGATCGTTCATAACTAAACTTTGCCAAGAAACCAAACCCCGTCTTTCGGTTTTAGAGCGACATCTGCAGCCCAAGTCGAACCAGGCGTAGAGACCCTGGTGAGACGTGGCGCGAAGCCGTCCGAAAAAACCGAAAGACGGGGTTTACGTTTCGGCGAATACTATTGTAACGAGCTAACAAAAAACTCCGCTAACTGCGGAGCTTTTGCTTTTTCGGTAGAAGCTTAGGCGAGGATGCCTTTTTTCTTCAGCGTGCGGATCGCTTGAGTGCTGAGAACCATAGTAACCTTTTGACCGTCAACCATGAAGGTTTTCTTCTGAAGGTTTGGCTTAAACACGCGATTGGTGCGACGCAAAGAGAAGCTGACGTTCTTGCCAAATTGCTTGCCTTTACCGGTGAGTTCGCATCGTGCTACCATAATTTATTTCTCCTTTATAAGGACACTGCTAGCTATTGTACCTTTTTTACCCCTGAGAGTCAAGAGGGGGGCGAAGCTTCTTGGTAGCGAATTACAGGCCGGTCTTATATAATAGAGGGAATGTCAGCGGATATTCTTCTTCACCTTGTTATTGTGTTTGGTGTCATCTTACTTTCAATGACGCTTCATGAGGCGCTGCACGGGTTTATTGCCTATTGGTTAGGGGATGATACGGCTAAACTTGAGGGGCGATTAACTCTGAACCCCATAAAACATATCGACCCGTTTTTAACGATTATTTTACCTTTGGGCCTAGCATTATTGGGCGGCCCTATTTTTGGTGGCGCCAAACCGGTACCGTTTCGGCCCGATAAGGTGAGGGGCGGTGATTGGGGCTCGGCTTTGGTGGCGATTGGCGGCCCATTGACGAACTTGCTGCTGGCTTTTATTGCTTTTGGTGTTTGGGCGGTCGTTGGTGCGCCGCATGGTAGCATCGGTTCTGATATATTAGTAACCGCTGTAACAGTGAATCTTGGCTTCTTCGTATTTAATATGATCCCAATCCCACCACTGGATGGGTCGCGTGTTCTGTATGCCTTAGCACCAGAGTTTGTGCGAACAGGTATGCGTTTCATCGAGCAGTATGGACTTGTGTTTGTTCTGGCGATTGTTCTGTTGGCGGGGACATTAATTTCTACCTATATGACGGCCGCCATCCAATTCTTTATTAATGTATTTAGTACAATCTTCGGTGTTTCTTAAGGCGAAGCGGAGTATAATAAAGAGTGCCTAGGAACGCAGCCCTTGGCCAATATGATTTTCCGATATCATAGATGAGGAAGACCTAATGACGTAACTCCGTGGAGTTGCGCTGCGGTCATCCACCTTGCACTTACGCGGGGAATATCATCAAGCCAAGGGCGTGCGCCTAGGTTTTTATGTGGGAACGATTGTGATGATTTTCGTGAAAATGCCGCTAATGGTATACTGAACCTCAGAAGAGGGCAAAATACACACATGAAACAACGCTTATCGGTGAGAGCAATTATCAACGAAGACGGCAAGGCGCTTCTTTTAAAGCGCAATAATGGCCGGCCTTCCATTTTAGGTAAATATGAGCTACCTGGCGGAAAGTTGGCATACGGCGAGCAGCCAGAAGACGCTTTGCGCCGTTACCTTCATGACGATGCAGGGCTTCATATTCAATCGGCTCGATTGTTCGATGCGGTGACGTATATCGACTATGACGATAGGGCAATTCAGTACGGGGTCATCGTGTATCTAGTAACCTTAGCACCGCAACGGCACCCAATGAAACTGAGTGGTAATTACAGTAAATACAAATGGCACTCGATGTATAACGTACATCAAGATGAACTAACCGATTTAACACAGCTGCTTCTTGGTATTATTCAACAAGAAGCATTAACAGATAAGACGTTGGCAAAAACGCAACTAAACGATGTAAATAAATCATCAGATGGTGCTGTTGTTATTTATTCTGATGGCGGGTCGCGCGGCAATCCTGGGCCCTCTGCTGCCGGCTATATTATTATGGATGATCGTCAGGAAGTGGTCGCCGAAGGCGGGGAATACCTAGGCATTACAACCAACAATCAGGCCGAATACCAGGGCGTGCGCCTTGGCCTTG
>DATMTU010000162.1:0-11031 GCA_035564035.1 Dongiaceae bacterium | reverse complement strand
AAATCTACCTGCACGATTTTCCTAATGCGTCTGAACTACGCGAAACACTCATGCATACAAAAAGCACCGATGAGGTGCGTGAAATTCTTAAAAACTGGGAATAGATTCACAAGCAAGAGAGGGGCCAGCGCTGAAACGGGTGGGGCAAGAGGAGGGGAATGGGTACCCCTCCTCTTGATTAGGATCCCGGAACGGGGAGGACCTCATCGAGATACTCGGCAGTCGACAGGCGTGCAATCTCCATTGAGATTTTTGTCACCAACGACTTTGTCGTGAACAGCTCGAGAACGGTCTCCATCCGCACGTGCTCGTCGGGATGTGGCAAAACGAAACGCGGACGAATCGGCTTGCCAATAACAATGGTCGCCCGCCCGGGATGAAGGCCCTTTCCAGGTGGGTTGAGCTTGCGCATACCAATCATACCGACTGGTACAATCATGACGCCGCCCGCTTTTTGCGAGATGTGCGCCACGCCCGGATAGCCGCGGTGCATGTACTCATCGTATCCCCGAGTAGCCTCGGGGTATATCGCCAGGATATTGCCCGCCTTGAGTGTTGCGACACCTTTTTCGATTTGCGCCAACAACGCCCGTTTCGCCGAGCGAGGGACGGGAATCAGCCCAATCGCCGTCATAAGCTTGCCAAGAAGCTTGTGCGCCTCCCAGTATTCCTCCTTAGCATAAAAGCGAAGCCAGTGGCGACGCAGGTAGGTCGCCAGGATCAGCGACTCGAACTCGGTGCGATGCGGGCCGGCTGCGATGATGAACGGTCCTTGCGAAGGAAGGTTCTCCATCCCTTCAACATGAACCCGGAAAAACAGACGGATGATCGGGCCCACCACTACCCATCGAAATAGCCAGTTCCAGAACATAGGAGGCTCTCTTCTCTCTTGCTTGTGATGTACACAGGAAAGTCCTGCTTAACCTTCCCGTGAGAAAGTCTAGGGACTATCATAAAACGAAAGAGGGCGCCGTGCAAACAAAAGCAGCATCGTATTCGCTAGAGGCGATGACTACTCATCTCGAATATCACGTATTGGCGGGCGTACCACGTTGCGAATAAGCGGCTGGATACTGGCAATAATGCTAATAATAAATATCGAACCTATAACTACCAACAAAAGAGGGGAGGTAGGATTGAACAGACTGAATTTCGGTGCATTATCGAGAATACCAAACGCAACCACAGCAGTATCGGTCAATGTTGTGCCATAGAAATAATCAACAGCAAATGCGGCTACAATACCCAATACCAAAGAAACAAGTGCTATTTGACATGCAACAAGAAGAATATAGACAACATAAATACTCGTCACATCTCGGCGCTTTGCCCCCATCGCACGGTACACGGCAGTTTCCTTGCGATTTTCAGCCATAATGCGAGAAATCGTAAACCAAATAATTATCGCCGCAAGACCGAGCACTGCTGGAAATGCGATAGCAGCAATGCGGTTAAATAATTTGCCTATTTCGTCGAGGATAAGGTAGTTAGAGCCGTAGGGGCTTGCTTTGAATTTTTTGTCGCAACTATTTGCCAAGTCTGGGCAAGTCTCTTTATCGAGAAATGCGCGAGCATCGGCAACATTCTTAAATTCAAGCACTCGCGAGCTAAAGTCGTCATTCTTCGTTGCATACTGAAGCACCCTCGTTACATCTGCTTGTTGCGCAGCGTCCGCCTTGAACGTGCTCGGAAGGGCGTCATACATCTGTTGCGGAATGTCTAGCGACGTCGAAAGGTTATCGGCAACCAGCAAACTTTTCAAGTACTCGTCAATGTTTTTCGTGTAGTCAAGAAAAGGCTGCGCATATTTTATTCCAACAATCTGGAACGTCATAAGTTGATGTGAAGGCGCTTCGTAGGTACCGAGTTTTTTCTGAATATCAACCATACTGTCATCGGCTTGCTTTTCAGCAGCAGTGCGCGTATCTGACTGAACAGTAATATCACCACACGCTTCTGTCGGATAGGCATATATAAGGCTCGGTTTCACATACCCCGCTACGTTCTCGTTGGATTTCATTTCGGCATAATCGTGCTGAATCTTCTGAAGCAGCGCCTGCTCTGCCGAGTTTCGATAACATGATTGATAGGTTTGCCCATTTAGTTTTGTTTGTATGCTTTGCAGCCATGCCCGCTTTTGAGAGGCGGCATCCGGTTCTTTCCCAATACCAACTTTTTGGCCAAACAGCGCGGCAGCTTCTTGTGCCGATACAACCACCGGAATGCCCTTAAGGTTTTCAGGGCTTGTCGTAAGCAGGTAACGGCTCAAGAGTTTCTGGTCGGTAAGTGAGTAACTGCTATTTTCTATAGCGTGTGTATAGTAATCTTGAGTTGTTACTCCCGTTTGTCTCGATTCGATACTGCTAAAGTCTTCTTTTCCATCTTGGATATAGCGCAGATTAGGGAACGAGGCTATCGCGCCTGGCTTCTCAACAATATAGTAGCCACTTGCACCATATTTTTCTCCAATAGCCATCAAATCGCTTACCTTATTAGTCGCCGTTTTGGCATACGCCGCAAATTTTTCACTCCGCATTGCTTCAATGACAGGGGAATTCCAATTAATACTGACACGCTGTTCATCGGGGAGCGATGCTGGTAACCAGGCAGCAGGCGTGAGGCTAGGCACTTCCGTCGATGTGTCATATTTAAGGCCAAGTGATGCATATTTATTTTGCAAATCCGTGTAATAAGTCTTCTCGTAGGCTTTTATGGCACGCACCTGGTCTAGCGACAAAGGCATCGTAAAATCGACTTGGTCAAACGGTACATTAGGCGATACCTTCACAAGATAGCGATCGTTGCCAGCTTTTTTGATAAAGTTTGAAGCGCTTTGCTCAGCGCCAGTGAAAACAATAACCATCGCAATCAGTACAGTAAACAATAGACTTGCAACAATAATTGAAGTAATGAGTACACCGCGTTTTGAACGTAACTTGGTGCGTGCCAATTTCAACGCATACGATGGACGAATCATACGATAGCCCCGTCTTTCAACTCGATGATTCGATCGGCTTGATGAGCAATGGTCGCATCGTGGGTAACAACAACGATTGTTGTGCCGAGCGTGTCACGAATCGTACGGAATAAATCAATAATAGATTGGCCGTTCGTTGAGTCAAGGTTTCCGGTTGGCTCATCAGCCAAGATAATGCGTGGGTTGTTAATAAGTGCACGAGCAATGGCGGCACGCTGAATTTGACCACCAGACAATTCCTTAGGAAAGCGTTTTACTTGCTCCGAAAGCCCTACCCGCTCAAGCAGCTCGGCAACTTTTGCGTCGATATCTTTTTTCTTTTGATCTGTAAACATCGCGGGAACAGCGAGATTATCATCGAGCCGAAGGAAAGACTGTAAATAGAACGATTGAAAGATAAAGCCAACAGTGTTTTGCCGAAGTTCACTAAGGGCATTATCGCCAAGGTTTGTCGTCTCTTTTGATGCTACAGTAATACTACCTGAGGTTGGCTTATCAAGGCAGCCGATAATTTGGAGAAGTGTGCTCTTGCCACTTCCGCTCGCTCCAGTAATTGCCACGAATTCACCCTTACTAATCGAAAGCGTCACATCATGCAGTGCGTTAACAGTTTGCTTGCCAAGCTTATATTGTTTTGATACAGCTTGAATGGAAATAATCTCTTCGTCTAAGACTTGTGACATTTTTACGTGAACCAATTATTATTCTTACGCTTAGTATAGCAGATGCAGCACGTCTAAAAAGAGGAACTTAAAAAATAATCACACTTTTATATAAGAAATTGTTCATGTTATAATCAGAAAGTTCGAAGAAAGCCTTCGAACGTTTTTAGTAGAGAGGACTCGCGATGAGTCTCAAGAGGAAGCTTTCGATGACGCTTGTGGCGAGCGCTATCGCCGTAGGTGCGGCGCTCGCGATTCCGGCGGCGGCCAACGCCACCGGAAACCCCAGCAGCCTGGATCAGGGCGACCTGTCCCTCGCCTGCCAGGAGCAGTACAACGCAAGCGGATGGCTCGCCCAGCTGTATGGCACAACCGCCTACAGCTGGAAGTGCGTCTACAACGGCAACACCTCCGACAAGCGGAACGTCGACGTGAACGCCTACTGCATGACGCACTGGGGCGTGTGGGCGCAGACCACCAACCCGAACAGCCCCTACTCCTGGAAGTGCCAGGGCTACTAGGAACACCCCTCCGGCCGTCTTCGGACGGTCGGAGGTACTCCAAAGAAATATACCAATTCCCTAAAAATATAAAAAATGCTCCAGTTGTAGCTGGAGCATTTTCTTAATGATGTCGACGCCGACGCATCAACTCAGCCACACGCAACCGCACGGTATGACGGTCAATCAGCTCGTGGGCCTGTTCCAGCTCAATCTGGTTCTTAGCTTCATCGCGCAGTCTCATTGCACGATCCAAAGCAGCCTTCGACTCGGCTTCGATAATATCATCACCATGGTCGGCTTCGTCAACCAGGACGCGGATAGAGGTTGGCGTAATTTCAATAATGCCACCGCTAATCGCAAAATATTCAAGCTCATCATCGCTATCACCCTTGGCGTTACGGACCGCTAAAGCACCGGGCGCGGCCAGTGTTACTAATGGCTCGTGGCCGGGGAACACAGCAATGTCACCGGCTTCGGTTGGCGCCATCAGCTCGTAGATGTCTTCGTCGACACTGACGCCTTCAAGGGTAATGAGCTGCAAATGCATTTAGGCTTTTGCTCCCTTTGCCACTTCAGCAGGCTTCGCTGCTTTTTTCGCACCCGCTTCAGCAGCAGCTTTATCGGCCAATGTCCCGTTCACCATGTAGAACCATTCTTCTGGCTTGTCGTCGTACTTACCGGCAAGGATATCGCCAAAGTCACGAACAGTATCTTCAAGCTTCACGTACACGCCAGGGTTGCCGGTGAACTTTTCAGCCACAAAGAAAGCCTGTGAAAGGTAGCGCTGGACGCGGCGAGCCCGATTGACGGTTTGCTTTTGCTCATCAGAAAGCTCTTCCATACCAAGGATAGCGATGATATCTTGAAGCTCTTTGTACGCTTGGAGGATACGCTGCACTTCGCGGGCCACGCGGTAGTGTTCTTCACCAACAACATCTGGGTCAAGGCTGGTTGACGTTGAGGCCAATACGTCAACGGCAGGATAGATACCAATTTCGGTCAGCGCACGGCTCATCACAATAGTTGCGTCGAGGTGAGCAAAGGTGGTAGCAGGGGCTGGGTCGGTAAAGTCGTCGGCCGGCACGTAGACAGCTTGCACCGACGTAATCGAACCTTTTTTCGTTGAGGTAATACGTTCTTGCAGGGTACCCATTTCTTCCTGGAGGTTTGGTTGGTAGCCCACCGCAGAAGGCAAGCGGCCAAGCAAAGCAGATACCTCAGCACCGGCTTGGGTGTAACGGAAGATGTTGTCGATAAACAACAGGACATCTTTCCCTTCATCACGAAAGGCTTCGGCCATTGTCAGGCCAGAAAGTGCCACACGAAGACGAGCTCCAGGCGGCTCGTTCATCTGGCCAAAGACCAGCGACGTTTTATCCAGCACTCCAGCTTCTTCCATTTCGTAGTACAGGTCGTTACCTTCACGGGTACGTTCACCAACACCGGCAAACACCGAGTTACCGCTGTGGAACTTGGCAATATTATTAATAAGTTCGGTAATGAGGACGGTTTTCCCGACACCCGCACCAGCGAACAGACCAGCCTTACCACCTTTGACAATTGGGGCAATCAAGTCGACCGATTTAATACCCGTTTCCAAAATTTCCGCCTTGTTCGATTGCTCTTCCAAGCTTGGTGCAGCACGGTGGATAGGCGAGGTTTTTCCCTTTGGCGCTGGCTTGCCGTCAATTGGGTCACCCGTCACATTAAACATACGGCCAGTCGTTGCGTCGCCAACTGGTACACTAATTGGTGCGCCAGTTGCCCCAACTTCTTGCCCCCGCCTCAGGCCATCAGTACTTGAAAGGGCAATGGCACGAACGGTGTGCTCATCAAGGTGTTGTGCAACCTCAAGGGTGATAATTTGCTTATTGTGATCAATAGTTAACGCATCGTTAATTGCCGGCAGTTCACCGAGAAATTCGACATCAACGACGACACCGACGATTTGGGTAATGGTTCCTGTTGCTTTTGTCATGATTGTTCTCCTTGTGTATGGTCTGTATCGTTTGGTGCTTTGGGTAAGGCCTTTTCGGGGCTGCCGTAGTGTCGTTCCCGGCGCTCTTGCGGTTGGTCTTCAGGGCTAAGGTGAGAATTACTCATGCATCGCCTCCACACCACCGCTAATTTCTGCAATTTCCTGGGTAATAGCACTTTGGCGTACTTTGTTCATCTCAAGTGTCAAATCGTCAATCAAATCAGTAGCATTGTCGGTGGCATTTTTCATGGCCATCATACGCATACTGTATTCGCTGGCCCGTGAATCGAGGAGCGCTTGGTAAAGCTGTGCGCCAACAAGGCGATAGGCCACGCCATCGAGCACTTCATTCGCACTTGGCTCATAAGTCACGTCAGTGTGAGCGGCGCGAGGGCCTTCCGTAGCATCGTCAAGGCCGGCGGGTAATACGCGGCGAACCACTGCTTGTTGCATGACGCTACTGATGTATTGGGTATAGATAACGTCCACCGCATCGACTTCACCAGACACAAAAAGCTGGCGAGTAGTATTGAGAATCGCATATAGTTCGTTACCATCAGGACGGTCGGGAATATCTTGGTAAGAACCGAGCACCTGCGTGTCTTTTATGCGTGCCACAAACTGCGCGGCTTTTCGCCCAACGGTAATCGTCGTATTTTTGATGCCTGTTTTATCGTCATTTATCAATTCGTGGGCATAGACGCGAGTTAGGTTGCTGTTAAAAGCACCGGCTAGGCCACGGTCCGAAGCAATCACAATCAGGAGGCGCGTTTTTACCGGGCGTTGAACAAATAGCGGGTGGCCTTTCACCGATGTATGGGTCGAAAGGTTCGCGAGCAACTCACGCGCTGCTTCGGTATACGGCGCCGAAGCCTTGGTTGCTTCTTGGGCACGGCGCATTTTACTGGCCGCGACTAATTGCATTGCTTTCGTAATCTGCTTGGTACTTTTCACCGAGCGGATACGCGATTTTAATGCCTGAGTATTTGGCATGGTTAGCCTTCAAACCCCTTCGCCGCTGTCTTGGCGGTCGTTTCAATGACCTTCAAAATTTCGTCGGTTGGCTTCGCGCCACGGTCCAAAATGTCCATTTCTTTTTTGTGATCGGCCCATAGGCGGGTGAGGAGAGCAGCTTGCGCATCTTTCACTTTAATAGCTGGAACGGTGTCAAAGTAGCCATTCGATACCGCTGCAATACTAGCGACTTGTTGCCAGACGCTCATTGGCTGGTACTGGTGCTGCTTCAACAGTTCAGTTAAACGTTGGCCGCGTTCAATTTGGTGTTTGGTCGCGTCATCAAGGTCACTACCAAATTGCGCAAAGCTTGCCAACTCACGGAACTGCGACAAACCAAGCTTCAAGTGGGCACTGACCGACTTCACCGCAGGTGTTTGTGCCGCACCACCCACACGTGAGACAGACAGACCAGCTGAAATCGCCGGGCGAATACCTTGGTAGAAAAGGTCGGTTTCCAGGAAGATTTGACCATCGGTAATCGAAATGACGTTGGTAGGGATGTAAGCCGAAATGTCACCGGCTTGAGTTTCGATAATCGGCAGTGCGGTGAGCGACCCGGCGCCAAGCGCGTCAGACAATTTTGCCGAACGTTCCAAAAGGCGAGAGTGGAGGTAGAAGACATCACCAGGAAAAGCTTCACGGCCTGGTGGGCGACGGAGAAGGAGTGACATCTGGCGGTAAGCGACGGCGTGCTTAGTAAGGTCGTCGTAAATCATCAGGGCATGCTGTGAATTGTCGCGGAAATATTCGCCCATTGCCGTGGCTGCATATGGTGCCAAGTAAAGGAGCGAGGCTGGGTCAGAGGGACTGGTCGCGACGATAATTGTTTGCTCCATCACGCCTTCTTGCTTCAAACGGTCAACCAAACGGGCGATTTTTGACAGCTTTTGGCCAATGGCCACATAAACGTTAATCACCCCGGTTTTTTGCTTGGCTTGGTTAATCATCGTGTCGATAGTAATCGCTGTTTTACCCGTCTGGCGGTCACCGATAATCAACTCACGCTGGCCACGGCCGATAGGGAACATGGCATCAATTGCTACAATACCTGTCATCAATGGTTCGTGAACCGACTTACGGTCCATCACGCCAGGCGCGTTGCGCTCTACTAAGCCTTGTTGCTTCGCCTTAATTGCCGGGCCACCATCAAGTGGGCGCCCCAAGGGGTCAACAACACGACCAAGTAGCTCAGGGCCAACCGGCACGGTCAACACAGTACCCTTGCGGCGAACAGTTTGGCCAGCCTTCACTTCGCTGTCTTCACCAAGTAATACGGCACCAATTTCGTCTTCCAATAAGTTCAGGGCAAAAGCTTCAACGATGCCGTTATCAGTTTCGATTTCGAGCACTTCGCTATAGCCAGCGCTCCGCAAGCCGTGGATCCAAGCAACGCCGTCACCAATACGAAGAATGACGCCAACTTCATCAAAATCACCTTTGGTTTCAAGGCTTTCAATCGCGTCGCGTAGTTCTTTTGATAATTCCGTAATCGAGAGTTCGCTCATAGTTGGTTCCTTTAGGCTTTCCTGTATTTCGTTTGTAGCGTCGTGAGCATCCGGGCAATGGTCGCGTCAAGTTCTTTGCCAGGAAGTGATAGTTTTACCCCACCAAGCACCGTTGGGTCGACGGCCGCATCAAGGGTGACATGCTTTGCGCCAGTTTTCTGTTTGGTGAATGTTTCCAATGACTTTTTGGTTGCTTGGTCAAGTTCGAAGGCGGTAGTAATTGTCCCCGAAACCGAGCCGCGCGCCGCCAGGGCACTTTGAACATCACGCAGAACGAGCTCAAGTTCCTTGTCACGGCCGTTCTCAAGCAAGTAGGCCGCCAGCTGCCGAGTAATCTTTTTTGAAGCCGTTCCCGCCTCGAGTTGGTCAGCAACATACTCAGCCAACAGACGCCGCGATACTTTACGAGGCATGCTACTTGGTCTCCTTAACTGCATCGCTAATTAAGGTTTTGTCGACTTTTTTATCAAGCGTTTCGCCAACAACCTTTGCCGTCGCGAGCGCCACAAGGTCGAGCGTCTCGTTATGCAAGTCGCGCTTCGCGGCTGCCACGTCTTTCTCTAATTGTGAGTGAGCATCGGCGACAATCTTCTCGGCAACATCTTTGGCTTTTTTCTCGCTCGTGGATACCATTTCAGTTGCTTCAAGTTTAGCGGTCGTAATGATGTCACTTGCTTCTTGGCGCGCTTCGGCCAATAACTTTGCGGTTTCTTCTTGCGTCTCGGCAGCGTTTTCTTGGGCCTGTTTGGCGGCCTTAGCGGCCGTTTCAATATCGGCTTTTCGCTGGTCGACCGACTTCATCAAATAAGGGTAGACGAACTTTCCCAGCAGCCACACCAAAATCAGGAAGGCGACGATCTGCAAAATCAACAAACGCCAGTCAATACCAAGGGCGGTAAAAATATCGCCCTTGGTTTGGGGTGCGGTCGCTTCGGCAAATGCTTGGAAAAAATTCACGATCTATTCGTCCCTTATCCGATAAACTTCGCAATAATAGCCACAATGATACCGATGATAGCGAGTGAGTCAGAGAACACAATCGCGGTAATCATGAGGGTACGAATATCACCAAGTTTTTCCGGGTTACGGCCAAACGCGTTAAGCGCGCCGGCACCAATAAAGCCAATACCGAGTGCCGCGCCGAGGGCAGGCAAACCGTAGGTCAGTCCAAATGCTAATGCATCCATTTCTTTAATTCTCCTTTATTTGTTACTCATTATTATATACTACTTCACCCCTTAGCGGCGGCCTCGGTTTTACTGGCATGAGCAGGGGAGTGAGCGGAGGGTTCGGGGCCATGGTGTGCCACGGCAAGGGCGGTAAAAATCAGGGTAAGAACGAAGAAAACATAGGCCTGGATAAAACCGATGAAGAGCTCGAAGCCCATAAAGAACGGCAATGTTACGGCCGAGAAGTAACTCGTGAGTACAGCAATGACGATCAGCAGTACTTCACCAGCGAAGGCGTTACCGAACAAACGAAGGGCGAGTGCAGTCCCGCGCGAAACCTCACCAATAAGTTCAAGGACACCCTCAAAAGCACCAACCGGGTCTTTAAATGGGTTGCGGAAATACCGCTTGCCGTTGCCGAACGTCCCCAGATATTTAATCGCGTAAGCTTGGACCGTCACCATCGTAATAAGTGCCAAACCGAGGGTAAAGTTAAGGTCGGACGCCAGGCTTCGAAGCACCGGCACGCCACTCCAGCGCACGGTATCAAGGCCAGGAAGTACGCTGAGCCAATAATCAATCAGAACCACAAAAAAGATAGTCACGGCCAGCGGCATAATCCGCTTGCGAATTTTCGGGTCCGGCACCACATCATCAATTTGCTTCAGAAGGCCTTCAAATACCCACTGTACCAAGCCGACAAAGCGGTTATACTTACCTCGTTTCACTTTTAATGCCGCATAAGACAGGATGATGATTGCAATAAGCGCACCGACCACACCCGTCACCACGGCATTGGTAATCGGAATACCCCACACTGTAAAAAGCGTCTCAGACGAGATAGAAATGTGTAGGTCGATACTCGCGAACATTATTTTTGCATCCTCCGAACAGCTCGTAATTGTTGTGCTACCAATAACGCACTGATGATCACACCGGCAATCAAGCAGATGATCGTGGCGATTGGTGCGCTATGAAAAAGATAATCGAGACCGATACCAGCGAAAACGCCGCCCAATGTCGGAACAAAAGCCCTCCAGGTAGTATCAAGTGCAGTCATAAAAATGAGTAACGGTGCGCTGAGTGGTGATGGCGCATCGGGTGACTGCCCCTTGGTCGTCCGGCTTGGCTCAGAAGCGTGTCGAGGCGACTCGGTCATAACCTTTACATGATAGCAAAGAAGTGGGGAATTGGCCAGCTCGCTTCTAGTTAATCGCGCT
>DATMTU010000161.1:0-10145 GCA_035564035.1 Dongiaceae bacterium | reverse complement strand
GTTCATATTTCAGACAGTTCTTTGGCGCAAAAGGTCGCCTATCCATCACAAAAAACTGCTCACATTGAAGACGATATTTTTTACTATGATGATACAGCGCTATGCTCGGTTGGAGCGCTTCAATTAAAGGGCGCGCATAACCATAGCAACGCCATTGCTGCCATCGATGCTGCATGGCAATTTACCCAGGACCCGGCTGCAATCGAAGCGGGTTTGCGGGCCTTTAATGGGCTACCGCATCGCCTGGCTTATGTTGCGACAGTGAATGGGGTGGAATACTACGACGACAGTATCGCGACGACGCCGAGCTCGGCTATTGCTGGCCTTCGCGCTTTCCCTGATCGTGATGTTGTATTGATTTTAGGGGGTTCCTATAAAGGGTCTGATTTTACCGAGCTAGCCCAGGAAATGCTCCAAGAAAATACTCGTCGCGCAGCGCAGGGGAATGCCGTTCGAGCAATCTTGATTGGCGACGAAGCTCGTCATATTGCCGATGCTTTTGATGCCGTCCTATTTACGAACTATGAAGTCCTCCAAGATATTACGCCGAACAATGCCGCTGAGAAATTCACCCACCGTGCCGCAGAAATTGCCAAACCAGGGGGCGTGGTACTTTTGAGCCCGGCCGCGGCAAGTTTCGGATTATTTAATAATTACGCCGAACGGGGCGAGCAGTTTATTGCAGCAGTGCAGCACTTGGGTAATCAGTCGTAATATCCACAATCCGGTTTCGAATTGCATTGGTTGGTTCTAAAATTGTCACGCTAGGTCCAGCAACCTTTTGTACGAGTTCTTTTATCCAATGGTAATGGGTGCATCCTAATACAATCACATCAACGCCATTGGCCAAGAGTGGGGCGACCGTTTCCTTTATGGGAATTTCATCACTACGGCCGTTTTCAATCAGCCCCGCCCATATTGAACAATCTGGCTCGAAAACGGTTACATAGTGAGCCCATTCATCCTTCAGTTGCTGGTAGCGTGGGCTTTGTAAGGTTGCGGGGGTTGCTAGTACGGCGATTTTACCGGTTTTTGTCTCGGCTGCGGCTGGTTTCACCATCGGCTCTAAGCCAATAAATTTCTGTTGCCGATATTCAGCTCGGAGGACCTGAATCACGTTGGTTGTGGCGGTATTACAGGCAATAACAATCACGTCGCAGGCGGCAGCCAAAAGGGGTTGAATAGCGGCTTTTGTGAGCTGGATAATTTCATAGCGAGGCCGACCACCGTAGGGGACATGGCCATGGTCGCTGACAAAAAGTATTTCGGCGTGGGGCAAAAGTCTCCGCAATTCTTCGGCTACCGCCTTACCGCCAATACCCGAATCAAAAACGCCAATCTTCATATACGTAGCGTATCACAGAAAGACCCCCTCGAGTGAGGTATAATGAAGAGAATGCAGCCTCTGATAAAACGCCTGAACGACCTTCGTCCGCAAATTAACGCGGCACTTTCGCGCCTGCGCATTGATGAAAAACAAGCGCAAATAGCTGACTTTGAAGCCCAGTTGGCTACGTCGGAAATTTGGCATAATCCGCAATATGCACAAGATCTTAGTAAGCAATTAGCGGCGCTTAAAAAGATGGTTGACCCATGGCTGACGTTGAAATCTCAAGCTGACGATTTGCTCGAACTTATGGACCTTGGCGATGATGAGCTCCTTGGTGAATTTGAAGGCCAAATTATCGCCCTAGAAAACGAATACGAATCATTACGAAAAGATTTACTTTTTGACGGTGAGTTCGATGACCACAACGCCATTCTGCGGTTAAGCGCTGGGGTAGGCGGCACTGATGCCCAAGACTGGACCGAAATGTTAGAGCGTATGTACCTCCGCTGGGCCGAACGGGGCGAGATGTCAACGAGCCTCATTGAACGCTCAACCGGCGAGGAGGCGGGGATTAAATCGGCAGTGATTGAAATCACCGGGCCGTTTGCCTATGGGAAATTGAAGTCTGAACACGGCGTGCATCGTCTGGTGCGTCTGAGCCCATTTAACAGCGACAACTTGCGTCAAACCAGTTTCGCTTTAGTAGAGGTTCTGCCGCAAATTGACGCCCCGGCTGAAGTTCAACTTGATGACAAAGACCTCAAAATCGACGTGTTCCGCGCCGGTGGCCACGGCGGGCAGTCGGTGAACACCACCGACTCGGCTGTACGCATTACTCACATTCCAACCGGCATTATCGTTTCCATTCAAAACGAACGGTCACAACTCCAAAATAAGGAAACGGCTTTAAAAATCCTTCGTTCAAAACTTGCGCAACTCCAGCTTGAACAGCATGTTGCCTCGATTGCCGAATTGCAAGCGGGGGAGTCGGCTAACTGGGGAAGCCAGATACGCAACTACGTCCTCCATCCTTATACCCTGGTGAAAGATACACGCACAAAGTATGAAACCAACAACGCCCAAGGGGTGCTCGACGGTGACCTTACTCCTTTTATGGAAGCCTATTTGGAAGCACCTGAAAAGCAGTAGCGTGTTGATAAAAGTGGCGAAGTATGGTATAATGCAGCCAATACATAGCGTCCTTTAAGAAGTCAATTTTTTTGTGTCAACAGATACGGAATGCGCATCCTGCGTGTTTCGAACATGAACTCACCCGCCAGCTGACAAGAGAGAAGGACGTGCCATGCACAAAGTTGAAGAAGTCGTCCAGGCTTTCCCGGATGACCTGAAGCAGATTCATACCCGCGCCAGGGAACTGGCTGCGGTCCACGGCTTCGACGTCGCCGATCCGGTGTTCTACCTCCTGGCGCTCGTGGAAACGGCGGCAGGTCCAGAGACACCTCGGTTCGGACCCGATGGCAAGGAGCCGTCGGAACTTCGTAACAAGAACGGCGCCGCCATCACCTGGCTGCGCTCTATCGGCGTTACCAAGTACCCGATTGCGCACACCATCGACGAGTACTTCCACCACGTGGATCACCCCTCGACGGTTCACGCTGCAGCCGCGCAGGCCTACAGGCACATGATGTACGAGCTGGGGGAGCGCTGCCGCAGCGTGAACAGTGCCGGCCCGGCGCTCTACCGGTACGACCTCCTCGAAGCCATTGCGCTCTCCGAGAGTGTGCTGGTCGAGAAGGTCTTCACGTCGCTGCACCTGTCGGGCGACTACTTCCGCGAAGCCTTGCGGCTGGAACCACTGCTTCCGTCGCACATCGATCCGCGGCTAGCTGCCGTCTGAGTTCACCCGCAGGGGCCCGTCATTTTTGGCGCGGCCCCTGCGGAACTATCACACTGTCCTTATGGGCTTTCCGTACCTTTTGATATGCAGCACTTTCAGGATGATTCCATACCGCTTGTGGTATAGTAAATGCGTTATGTACAAACTTCTGATTACATTTGGCGCAGGTATTGGCGGTATCGCCGGCGCCTACGTGCCGTACCTTTGGGGCGATACCAGCTTTTTTGGTGGGATGAGCATCCTGTTTAGCACCATTGGTGGGCTGGTTGGTATCTGGCTCGGGTATAAGTTGGCGAAGCGGCTTTCATAGCTTTTAAACAAAAGCCGAGCCTTCATTTTTAATCTGTTTATGCTATACTATTTACAGATATGATTCTTCTCGACCGGGTAACAAAAACATATGGGAAAGATAACGCGCCAGCCCTCAATAGGCTGAGTTTGTTTGTCGAGCCGCGTGAATTTGTGATTATCATTGGCGCGAGTGGGGCAGGGAAGTCGACCCTTCTTAAGCTTCTGACCCGCGAAGAAAAACCAACCAGTGGTAAGATCGTCGTCGGCGGTATTGATTACGACACGCTGAAAGATTCACAAATCCCCATGTTACGCCGTAAAATTGGTGTCGTCTTTCAAGACTTTAAGCTGTTGCCGCAGCGCACCGTCTTTGAAAACATCGCTTTCGCCTTGGAAATTGCCGGTATGACCGGCCGTGAAATTAAAAACACCGTCCCAAAGGTGATTGACCTTGTCGGCCTCACAGGGAAGGAAAAGCAATTCCCGAGCCAGTTATCTGGTGGTGAACGCCAACGCGTGGCTATTGCTCGGGCCATTGTTCGCCAACCGAAAATCCTTATCGCCGACGAACCAACCGGCAACCTCGACCCAAAAAACACCTGGGAAATCGTCCGTCTGCTTGAAAAAATTAATAAGTATGGAACGACCGTCCTTTTGACGACCCACAATGCTGAAATTGTGAACAAACTAAAACGCCGCGTTATCACTATTGAGGGCGGGAAAATCACCGGTGACCAAGCCGAAGGAAGCTACCGACAGTAATGGAAAAACATTCTCCTACGCCTACTAAGAAAGCTAACTCGAAAACTGTTTCGCAGCAAAAGCGCCACCGTCGCCAGTGGATCACTTTTTTGCGTATGTGCCGCTACGGTGTTAATAACTTTACGCGTAACGCATGGCTCACTGTCGCTGCTACTGCCGTCATGACGATTACACTATTTGTGGTGTTCGTTAGCGTTGCTGCTCATAACATCCTCAGCGACACGGTAACCAGCCTTCGCGACAAAGTCACCATGTCAATTTACCTCGACCACGATACTTCGCAGAGCGATGTCGACAAGGCCGTGACTGATGTACGAAACCTGTCATCGGTCTTATCGGTCAGCGTCCAAACTCCGGACCAAGCCCGCACTGATTTTGCCAACCAGCACAAACAAGATGCTGGCACGCTTAACGCCCTCGAGCAAGCAACCGACCGCTTCCCGTGGACCATCAGCATAAAAGTTGTCGACATCAATAACACCCAACAACTTGCCGACCTCGTTAACAACGACGCGGCCGTCAAAACACATCTCGACGCTAACAGTCCGCCCTCATTCGCCGGTGATCGCCGTGAAGTGATTCAAAAAATTGCCGGGGCAGGGGACTTTGCGCAAAAACTTGGTATTATCGCTAGTGTCTTGTTTATTGGCATTTCCATGCTTATCATCTTTAACACCATTCGTATGGCCATCTTTAACCGCCGTGAAGAAATTCAAATGATGAAACTGATTGGCGCCGAACACTCCTTTATTCGTGGGCCATTCTTGGTTGAAGCAATCGTGTATGGCTTCTTTGCCGCTCTCGTCGCCACCGGGCTAGGCTATGCCGTCCTGGTCTTTGCGGCGCCATCCCTGCAAACCTATGGGATTACTGTCGATTCAACCCTTAATATGGTGACGTATTATGCTGGTATCGTCCTTCTGAGCATGATTCTTATCGGTGCAGTTATTGGTATTATTTCATCGCTCTTAGCGACCCGCCGTTACCTAAAAATGTAACCGGCAATGAGCCCAAGCCGAGGGTTATTGACATCCTAAACCGCTTATGCTACAGTAGTAATAAGTATGAAACTGAGTTCCGCCACACCAGCTTCAATTTCTCGTAAGGCTCACAGTGCCAAAAGAATTTTTATTTTTGCCGTCAGTCTTCTTCTTGCCGGCACCAGCACGGCTTCTTACTTTAAGGCACAAAACGCATCAGCCGACCAGTACGACGATAAGATTGCTTCATTGCAGGCCGACATGTCTCGTTATCAAGCTCAGGCTGACGCTTTAAACGCCCAGGCGAATACCCTGTCAAATGCTATCGCTCAGCTACAAAACCAAGAAGCCGCATTGCAAGCTCAAATCAACGTCAGCCAAGCCCAATACGATAAACTTACGGGGCAAATTGCTGATACGCAAAAGCAAATTAAAGACAACCAAGACGCGCTTGGGTCAACCATTGCGGCGCTGTATGTGAACGACAATATCTCACCAGTTGAGATGCTTGCTAGTAGCCAAAATATTGGTGACTACATCAACAAGCAAGAGTACCGCAACTCGGTGAAGACCCAACTTGATGCAACCATCAAGAAAGTCCAAACACTGAAGGCGCAATTAACCCAGCAGCAAACCGACGTGCAAAAAGTTTTGACTGATCAAAAGAACGCGCAAACAGCTTTAGCAGCCAGCGAAGCGCAACAAGCTTCACTCTTAGCTGAGACGCAAAACAACGAGAATAATTACCAGAATATGATTAAAGACAGCCAGTCGCAAATTGCAGCGGCTCGGGCAACACAGGCTGCCTTGCGTGCACGCACGAGGGCAACTGGCGGGTATGTCCTTGTTGATTCTGGCTCAATGACCGGTTATCCGTGGAATAGTTCAAACTGTGCAATGGTCGGCTATATGTCCACTGGCGGTGCCGACGGTAACGGCGGTGACGGCCACGGATATGGGTGTCGCCAATGTGTCAGTTACGTTGCTTGGCGTGTCGCAAAAGAAACAGGTATATACTATAGTGACCTCGGTAACGGCGGAGATGCTGCCACTAATTTAGCAAATAAGCATGGCTATAAATACCTTGGTGGTACTCCGCAACCTGGTTCGGTTGGCTCAGGCTTGGGTGAACCAGGGCACACTGCCTACGTCGAAGATGTCAGCCCTGACGGCAGTAAGATTCTGGTAAGTCAGTATAACTATGACTATGGTGCAGGGTACGGTATGTACAGTGAAATGTGGTTGTCGGCGAACTTCTTTAGCGACTACACGAAGATTAAATAGTACAGCTAAAATAACAACAATGACGCCCTCGGTTTCGGGCGTCATTTGCTTTTCGCTCATGCAATATCGCCACTTTGTGACTCACGGTACTTGTTGTCTCGGAAAAGCGTAAACGATATACTTTTCGCTCGCCTCTGCGTGCTATACTAGATGAAGTATTAGTTATCTTTTGGAGGGTTACTTAGACCGTATGGCCGAGCCACATCTGACGACGCATGCACCTCGTCGCATCGCAAAACACACTGAAAAACAACACCGTCGTATTCCTACCGCCGTTATGGTCCTAGCCTTCGTTTTCGTGGCTGGCATTGGCTTTGTGGCCGGTATGTTTGCTAAATATCCGTATGATTCAAGCTTTAACGGCTTGCTTGGCCGTAATAGCCTCGACCTTTCATCAGTGCAGGAAACGTATCAAGCTTTGAAGGCGAACTACGATGGGACGATTGATGACGCGAAGCTGATTGAAGGCGCCAACAAGGGGATGGTGAATGCCTTGGGTGACCAATACACCATCTTCATGAACCAGCAAGAATCAACGCAGTTTGACGACAGCCTGACCGGTAACATTGGCGGCGGTATTGGGGTTGAAGTGGGGATGCGTAATAATGCGCCAACAGTGGTACGGGTGTTACAAGATAACCCAGCCGAAAAGGCCGGTCTACAGATTAATGACGTGATTACTCAAGTAAACGGAACGTCAGTCAAAGATATGACATTGAACGATGTCGTTGCAAAGATTCGCGGCGATGCTGGGACGACGGTTAAGTTGACGGTGTCGCGCGGTGGCAACGAAATGAGCTTCTCGATTACCCGTGCAGTGGTGAACAACCCGAGCGCTTACGGTGAAGTGAAGGGTGGTATTGGCGTGCTGACCGTGACGCGCTTCGATGACAACACTGGTGCTTTGGCCCGCCAAGTGGCTCAGGACTTTAAGAAGCAGAACGTGAAGGGTGTTATCCTTGACCTTCGCGGCAATGGCGGCGGCTACGTGACTGCAGCTCAAGAGGTGGCGGGTATTTGGCTGGATAACCAGCTCGTTGTGACGGAAAAACGGGGGAGCGAAGTGGTTGATTCGCTCAATTCGACAGGTGCGCCAATTTTGAATGGCGTCCCGACAGTTGTGTTGGTGAATGCCAGTAGCGCCAGTGCCAGTGAGATCGTTTCTGGGGCATTGCACGACCACAAAGCGGCAACCTTAGTGGGCGAGACGACCTTTGGCAAGGGGAGCGTCCAGAAGCTGCTCAGTTTGACCGATGGGGCAACCTTGAAGGTCACCATTGCTCGTTGGTATACACCAGATGGCATCAATATCTCTGAGAAGGGTATTACTCCGGACAAAACCGTCCAACGTACCGTCGATGACATCAATGCTGGTCGTGATCCTCAATTGGATGCCGCGATGACCAGCCTTGGGGTTGTCGTTAACTAAAGAAGTGAGGGGTAGTCCCAGTGTCGATACGCCCCGCTTGTGCTTATCTGTTCCCCATAGTACAATAACAACAAATGGACGCGAAAAAGAAAATCTTACTAGTAGAAGACGACGAAGCACTGGCGAATGTCTATAAATCTCGCCTTGATATTGAAGGGTTCGCAACCGAATGGGTCGGCAACGGCGAAGACGCCTTGGCAGCCGCTAAAAGTTTTAAGCCTGACTTGGTGTTACTTGATGCGATGATGCCGAAAATTAGCGGCTTCGATGTCCTTGATATCCTCCGCAACACCCCTGATACGGCCAATATCCACGTCATTATGCTTACAGCGCTGAGCCAACCAAAAGACAAAGAGCGCGCCGAAGCGCTTGGTGTCGATGATTACTTGGTAAAATCACAAGTAGTGATTGGTGATGTTATCGAGCGGGTACGGTATCACCTTGGGGTGACTGCACCAGCAGCATCATAGCGCGGGCCTTCTAAAAAGCGAGCAAAACACAAAAACAAATGACCGAATTACAACCAACTCACGAGCACGAAGTATCGGATTACGAGATAAATACCGGTGACACTATGTATGTAAAGCGCAATCTCCGCGATGAGAATGGCGCTTTCCTTCGTAATGCTCACGGTGAAATCGAAAAAAAGCTTGAGGATGGGTGGGAGGTCATTAACCTAGCTTTTCACAATAAGCAGACGGGTGAAGTAGAGGTTTTACTGCAAAATACGGCCAACCCAGATGAATTGAAACCGGTTCCCGCATGGCGCCTCCGTGAAATTCAAGATGAGGCCGAAAAGCAGTTTGATGTCGAAAGTGTTGCGCCATCAGTGGCCGCAGAGCTTATTGGTGAGATTGACCAGCATTCCTCTGAGATTAGTGAAGAAGAGCCGCGCGTAACACGCCAGGATGCTGAAGAGATTGGTGAAGAGGCGCTTGAGGCTGCTCATATCGATAATCCGTCTGATGCCGAGAGTAACGGCGAAGTCGAAGTTACAGCAAAGGAAGTTGAACAGACCTATGTACTTCAAGTGGCGAACCTTCGTGACGAATTGACTGAGGCACTTGGGAAGCCGCTCAGCGCACTTGTTGAAGGCGATGACACGATAAAAACTGGCGAAAGGCAGATCGCGGAGTACCTCAAAGAGACGGCTGATGAGCTTTCCCAAAGGTTAAATCATATTGAAGATTATCCCATCGACGCAGTGCGAACGATTCTTCAGCAGACGCAAGGGCGGCTTCATAGTATTAATGGCTTTGTGAGTAACTATGATTACCACACGATACATGACGCGCTCGGCGCACTTAATGCGGTTGATGCAATTGTCGCCGAAAGGGCTGAAGCGGCCGCTATTCGCGATAGGAATGTCAAAACTGTTTTAGGTGAGCGACAGCTCGACCAAGGTGCTTTTGACACCGACGCCGCAACCACGCTCGTTGCTCATATGCAGCGGGGAATTGGGGATATGACGACGATGCGCCGTGAGCTCGACGCGCTACAGGGCGGCACTCGAGGCCTAAAGGGAGAAATTACTACCATTGTTAATACACTCGACGCGGTTATCAAGGAATCCTATAGCCGCCCTATTAATACGCAATCTATTCATGATATTGCACAACGGCTAAGGCAGTTGGCTGTAGATGGCGGCCCATTATCACAACGTGCTAAAAGTGTTGCTGGTAATTTCGAGTCTGTTATCGCGAATATTCATCATGTACGCCAAGAGGCGAATGGCGAATAAGAAGATGTCCTCGTATTAAAAATACCTCGCATAATGCGAGGTATTTTGTTTTTGAAAGCGCGTGTTAGATAACGCTGACTTCAGTACGGGTAACCGTGCGGCCAGTGAACTTGCCCTTCTTTACCTTGTTGAAGGTAACGACGCCATCTTTTGCGGCGTGAATGGTGTAGTTACGGCTAAGGAAAGTGCCAGGGCCAGAAACCTTGGTGCTGCCTGTTTGGCGAACCAACACTTCGCCTTCGCGAACTTTTTGGCCACCAAAGCGCTTCACGCCAAGGCGAGCGCCGGCGTTGTTGTGGATGTTTTTACTTGAACCACCTGCTTTAACGTGTGACATACTTTATTTACTCCTTTTAAGCCCGGTTTGTCGACGCCCGTGGCGGGTCTGTCGATAAGGCTTAATTAATCTGTTTCATTTTAGCGAAAAAGAGGGGAGAAGTCAAGGGGTTAGCGACTCAGTCTCTTTCCTT